>JADGHE010000012.1 GCA_019689555.1 Variibacter sp.
CGAAAACCCGCGCCGCCGCGCCCGCCCCCCCGGGGCCGGCCGGCCCGGCGGGCCGCCCCGCCGGGCGGCCCTTTCCGTTTCGGGGGCGGGGGCGCGGAGGCGGGGCGCCCCGGGGTCCCCTCCCGCCGCCGGCCCTCGCGCGGCGGGGAAACGGCCAGCGCCCCGGCCGAGCCCGGCCGGGCGCCCAAGATCGGCCCGCGGGGCGACAATTTGCCCGTCGCCGCGGGCGGAACCTATTGACTTGGACGGTGCCGAACTATAGAAACCGCGCACTTTCCGGCAGGCGGTGAGTTCGTCGCAATCGGCACGGCGCGCCAAAGGCGCCTCGATTCTGAAAACTCAGACGCTGCCGCTGACAGAAGCTGTCAGATCGCTGGGGACACGACCGCGGGGGGTTGATCCCGTTGCGGTCCTCTGGGGAAGAAGCGCCGTTCCGCAGGCGATGCGGATGGCGCGGTTTGGCGTTGCGCGGGCGGAACCGCCCGCAAAGGAATAACATCGGGACCCTCCGGGGCCTGAAAACGGGTGAAGTCGCATGCCGACGATCAATCAACTGATCCGGAAGCCCCGGACACAGGTCAAGGCGCGCAACAAGGTACCGGCGCTCAAGGCGTGTCCGCAGAAGCGCGGCGTGTGCACGCGCGTCTACACGACGACGCCCAAGAAGCCGAACTCGGCTCTGCGCAAGGTCGCCAAGGTGCGGCTGACGAACGGGTTCGAGGTCATCGGCTACATCCCCGGCGAGGGCCACAACCTGCAGGAGCACTCTGTGGTCATGATCCGCGGCGGCCGCGTCAAGGACCTGCCGGGCGTGCGCTACCACATCATCCGCGGCGTGCTCGACACGCAGGGCGTCAAGAACCGCAAGCAGCGCCGCTCGAAGTACGGCGCCAAGCGGCCGAAGTGATCCGAGCTTGGCGAGGGTCCCCGGACACGAGGCGCGGCCGAGCGCGCTTCAAGATCAACCGATCAGGACGTGGTTCGCTGGCATTAGTCCGGCATCGCGATAAGAAATAGGACGAAACTGATGTCCCGTCGCCATCGTGCCGAAAAGCGCGAAATTCTCCCGGACCCGAAGTTCGGGAACATCGTCGTGACGAAGTTCATGAACTCGGTCATGCGCGCCGGCAAGAAGTCGGTGGCCGAGAAGATCGTCTATGGCGCGTTCGATCTGATCGAGGGCAAGACCAAGCAGAATCCGATCAACGTGTTCGAGCAGGCGCTCGAGAACGTCATGCCGGCGATCGAGGTGCGCTCCCGCCGCGTCGGCGGCGCGACCTACCAGGTTCCGGTCGAAGTCCGGGCCGAGCGCAGGCAGGCGCTCGGTATCCGCTGGATCATCGCGGCGGCGCGCGACCGCAACGAGAAGACCATGATGGAGCGGCTCTCGGCCGAGCTGCTCGACGCCTCGAACAACCGAGGAAACGCCGTGAAGAAGCGCGAGGACACGCACCGCATGGCGGAAGCCAACCGCGCCTTCGCGCATTACCGCTGGTGACGACAACAACGGCCAGCAGCCGTCAAGGATTTCTCAATGCCCCGCACCCACGCAATCGAGGATTACCGCAACTTCGGCATCATGGCCCACATTGATGCCGGCAAGACGACGACGACCGAGCGGATCCTCTATTACACCGGAAAGAGCCACAAGATCGGCGAGGTGCACGAAGGCGCCGCGACGATGGACTGGATGGAGCAGGAGCAGGAGCGCGGCATCACCATCACCTCGGCCGCGACCACGGCCTTCTGGCGGGAGAAGCGGCTCAACATCATCGACACGCCCGGGCACGTCGACTTCACCATCGAGGTGGAGCGCAGCCTGCGCGTGCTCGACGGAGCGGTATGCGTGCTCGACTCCAACCAGGGCGTGGAGCCGCAGACGGAAACCGTCTGGCGACAGGGCGACAAGTACAAGGTGCCGCGCATTGTCTTCTGCAACAAGATGGACAAGGTCGGCGCCGACTTCTTCAAGTGTCTCGACGACATCAAGACCCGCCTCGGCGCCAAGCCGGTCGCGATTCAGCTGCCCATCGGCGCCGAATCGCAGTTCCGGGGCGTGGTCGACCTCGTCCGCATGGTCGGCGTGGTCTGGGAGGACGAGGGGCTCGGCGCGAAGTATCACGACATCGAGATCCCGGCCGAGATGAAGGACCAGGCCGCCGAGTACCGGCTCGCGCTGGTGGAGGCCGCGGTCGAACTCGACGACGAGGCCATGACGGCCTACCTCGAGGGCAAGGAGCCGGACGAGGCGACCCTCAAGAAGCTCATCCGCAAGGGCGTGCTGTCCGGCGCGTTCTATCCCGTGCTGGCGGGCTCCGCCTTCAAGAACAAGGGCGTGCAGCCGCTCCTCGACGCGGTGGTGGATTATCTGCCGTCGCCCGTCGACATCCCGCCGATCAAGGGCATCGACCCGAAGACCGAGGCGGAGGTGGTGCGCAAGTCGTCCGACGACGAGCCGCTCGCGATGCTCGCGTTCAAGATCATGGACGACCCGTTCGTCGGCACCATCACCTTCTGCCGCATCTACTCCGGCCGCCTCGAGAGCGGCATGGGCCTGCTCAACTCCACGCGCGACAAGCGCGAGCGCGTCGGGCGCATGCTGCTCATGCACGCGAACAACCGCGAGGACATCAAGGAGGCCCATGCGGGCGACATCGTCGCGCTCGCCGGACTCAAGGAGGTCCGCACCGGCGACACGCTGTGCGATCCCAGCAAGCCGGTGATCCTCGAGAAGATGGAGTTCCCCGAGCCGGTCATCGAGATCGCGATCGAGCCCAAGTCGAAGGCGGACCAGGAGAAGCTCGGCATCGCCTTGCAGAAGCTCGCCGCCGAGGATCCGTCCTTCCGCGTCTCCACCGATCCGGAGTCCGGCCAGACCATCCTCAAGGGGATGGGCGAACTGCATCTCGACATCAAGGTCGACATCCTCAAGCGCACCTACAAGGTCGACGCCAATGTCGGCGCGCCGCAGGTGGCCTATCGCGAGAAGATCACGCGCGAGGCCGTCGTCGACTATACGCACAAGAAGCAGACCGGCGGCTCGGGGCAGTTCGCGCGGGTGAAGATCGTCGCCACGCCGGGGGAGCCGGGATCGGGATTCGTCTTCGAATCGAAGATCGTGGGCGGCGTGGTGCCGAAGGAATTCATTCCGGGCGTCCAGAAGGGCCTGGAATCGGTGCTCGGTTCGGGCGTTCTCGCGGGCTTCCCGGTCGTGGACCTCAAGGTGGAGCTCGTCGACGGCGCCTACCACGAGGTCGACTCGTCGGCGCTCGCGTTCGAGATCGCGGCGCGCGCGGCGCTGCGCGAGGCTCTGCAGAAGGGAAATCCGGTGCTGCTCGAGCCGATCATGAAGGTCGAGGTGGTGACGCCCGAGGAATACACCGGGTCCATCATCGGCGACCTCAATGCACGTCGCGGTCAGATCCAGGGGCAGGACATGCGCGGCAACGCCAACGTCATCCAGGCGATGGTGCCGCTGGCGAACATGTTCGGCTACGTCAATACGCTGCGTTCCATGTCGCAGGGACGCGCGACCTACACCATGCAATTCGACCATTATGCGCAGGTGCCCTCCAATGTGGCCGAAGAGGTGCAGGCCAAGTTCGCCTGACCTTCAGGACCGGACAGTGTGAGACCCTGAGCCAGCTAGAGCGGAGAAATCCATGGCGAAAGAGAAATTCGAGCGCACGAAGCCGCACTGCAACATCGGGACGATCGGTCACGTCGACCATGGCAAGACGTCGCTGACGGCGGCGATCACCAAGGTCCTGGCGGAGCAGGGCAAGGCGCAGTACACCGCCTACGATCAGATCGATAAGGCGCCGGAGGAGAAGGCCCGCGGCATCACCATCTCCACCGCGCACGTCGAGTACGAGACCGACAAGCGCCATTACGCGCATGTCGACTGCCCCGGCCACGCCGACTACGTGAAGAACATGATCACCGGCGCGGCGCAGATGGACGGCGCGATCCTCGTCGTGTCCGCCGCGGACGGGCCGATGCCGCAGACGCGCGAGCACATCCTGCTCGCCCGCCAGGTCGGCGTGCCGGCGCTCGTCGTCTTCATGAACAAGGTCGACATGGTCGACGATCCCGAGCTGCTCGAGCTCGTGGAGCTCGAGGTGCGCGAGCTTCTGTCGAAATACGACTTCCCGGGCGACGAGATCCCGATCATCAAGGGGTCGGCGCTGTGCGCGCTCGAGGACCGCGACCCGAAGATCGGGCGGGACGCCATCCTGGAGCTGATGAAGGCCGTGGACGAGTACATCCCGCAGCCGAACCGGCCGAAGGATCAGCCGTTCCTGATGCCGGTCGAGGACGTGTTCTCGATCTCCGGCCGCGGCACGGTCGTCACGGGCCGCATCGAGCGCGGCATCATCAAGGTCGGCGACGAAGTCGAGATCGTGGGTCTGCGCCCGACGCAGAAGACGGTGGTCACCGGCGTCGAGATGTTCCGCAAGCTCCTCGACCAGGGCGAGGCCGGCGACAACGTGGGCTGCCTGCTGCGCGGCACCAAACGCGAGGAGGTCGAGCGCGGCCAGGTGCTGTGCAAGCCGGGCACGGTGAAGCCGCACACGAAGTTCAAGGCCGAGGCCTACATCCTGACGAAGGAAGAGGGCGGCCGGCACACGCCGTTCTTCTCCAACTACCGTCCGCAGTTCTACTTCCGGACGACGGACGTCACCGGCGTCGTCAAGCTGCCCGAGGGCACCGAGATGGTCATGCCGGGCGACAACGTCTCGATGGAGGTGGAGCTGATCGCGCCGATCGCGATGGAGGAGAAGCTGCGCTTCGCCATTCGCGAGGGTGGTCGCACCGTCGGTGCCGGCGTGGTGGCGAGCATCATCGAGTGAGGAGCCCGCGCGCCCGCGCAAGCGGGCGCCCCGCGTTCCGCCGCGGCGGGACAGAACCACCGATAGCGATGACGATGACTGGGTCGCCCGCCGCGCGGCGGGTGATCGCAGCCAGAAAGAAGACGAAACCATGAACGGCCAGAACATCAGGATCCGGCTCAAGGCGTTCGACCATCGCATTCTCGATGCGTCGACCCGCGAGATCGTCAACACGGCCAAGCGGACCGGCGCGCAGGTGCGCGGGCCGATTCCGCTGCCGACCCGGATCGAGAAGTTCACCGTCAACCGCTCGCCGCACATCGACAAGAAGAGCCGCGAACAGTTCGAGATGCGAACGCACAAGCGGCTGCTCGACATCGTGGACCCGACCCCGCAGACGGTCGACGCGCTGATGAAGCTCGATCTCGCCGCCGGTGTCGATGTCGAGATCAAGCTCTGAGGCGCCAGGTGGGCGGCCGAGCCAAACGCAACCGCGCAGTCAAGGACGACAGGAAATGCGTTCCGGAGTGATCGCGCAAAAGATGGGAATGACCCGGGTCTTCACCGACTCGGGCGAGCACGTGCCGGTCACGGTGCTGAAGCTGCAGAACTGCCAGGTCATCGCCCATCGCTCGGTTGAGAAGAACGGCTATGTGGCGATGCAACTCGGTTCCGGCAGCCGCAAGCCGAAGAACGTGACGAAGGCCGAGCGCGGGCACTTCGCCGTCGCGAAGGTGGAGCCGAAGCGGCGCGTCGCCGAGTTCCGCGTGAGCGACGACAGCCTCATCCCGATCGGCGCGGAGATCACCGCCGACCATTTCGTCGTCGGGCAGTACGTCGACGTGACCGGCACCTCGATCGGCAAGGGCTATGCGGGCGGCATGAAGCGCTGGAACTTCGGCGGCCTGCGGGCGTCGCACGGCGTGTCCATCTCGCACCGCTCGATCGGTTCGACCGGCGGCCGCCAGGACCCCGGCAAGACCTTCAAGAACAAGAAGATGCCCGGCCATCTGGGCGTCGATCGGGTGACCACGCTCAACCTGCGCGTGGTGCAGACCGACGCGGAGCGGGGGCTCATCCTCGTCGAAGGCTCGGTGCCGGGCGCGAAGGGCGGATGGATCCTCGTGCGCGACGCGGTGAAGAAGGCGCTGCCGGCCGACGCGCCGAAGCCGGGCAAGTTCCGTCTGCCCGAGAGCGTCGCGGCGCCGGCGCAAGCCGAGGCGGCGGGTCAGAACGCGCCGAGTGAGGGAGCGTGAGATCATGCAGGTGAAGATCACCACGCTTGATGGCGGCGAGGCCGGCTCCGTCGAGCTGTCGGACGCCATTTTCGGGCTCGAGCCGCGGGAAGACATTCTCCAGCGGTGCGTCGTGTGGCAGCTGTCGCGTCGGCAGGCCGGCACGCACAAGGTCAAGAACCGCTCGGAGATCGCGCGCACCGGCAAGAAGATGTACCGGCAGAAAGGCACCGGCGGCGCCCGGCACGGGTCGGCGCGGGTGAACATCTTCCGCGGCGGCGGCCGCGCCTTCGGTCCGGTCGTGCGCAGCCACGCGATCGACCTGCCGAAGAAGGTGCGGGCGCTCGCATTGCGCCATGCGCTGTCCGCCAAGGCGCAGGACGGTGGCCTCGTGGTGCTCGATCGCGCGAGCCTCGACGAGGGCAAGACCAAGGCGCTGAAGGAGCGGTTCGGGAAACTCGGGCTCGCCAACGCGCTGATCGTCGACGGCGCCGCGGTGGACGAGAAGTTCGCGCTGGCCGCCCGCAACATCCCCAACATCGACGTGCTGCCGGTGCAGGGGATCAACGTCTACGACATTCTGCGGCGCGAGAAGCTGGTGCTCACGCGCGCCGCCGTCGATGCGCTGGAGGCGCGTTTCAAATGAGTGCAGCTTCGGTCGAGCCGCGCCATTACGACGTCATCATCGCCCCGGTCATCACCGAGAAGGCGACGGCGGCGTCCGAGCGGAACCAGGTCATCTTCAAGGTCGCGAAGAACGCCACCAAGCCGCAGATCAAGGAGGCGGTGGAAAGGCTGTTCGACGTGAAGGTGAAGAGCGTGAACACGCTCGTGCGCAAGGGCAAGGTGCGCGCCTTCCGCGGCGTGAGGGGCGTGACGTCCGACGTCAAGAAGGCGATCGTGACCCTCGAGGAGGGGCACAGCATCGACGTGACGACGGGCCTCTAGGAGCGGGTCGCGAGGAAGAAGGCACATGGCACTGAAAACCTACAAGCCCACGACGCCGGGCCAGCGCCAGCTGGTCCTCGTGGACCGTTCGGGCCTGTACCGCGGCGAGCCGGTGAAGCAGCTCACCCGGGGCAAGATCTCCACGGGCGGGCGCAACAACTACGGGCGCGTCACGGTGCGCTTCCGCGGCGGCGGCCACAAGCGCGCTTACCGCCTCATCGACTTCAAGCGCCGCAAGTTCGACGTGCCGGCGCGCGTGGAGCGGATCGAGTACGATCCGAACCGCACGAGCTTCATCGCGCTCATCCGATACGAGGACGGCGAGCTCTCTTACATTCTCGCGCCGCAGCGCCTCGCGGTCGGCGACACCGTGGTGGCCGGCGAGCATGTCGACGTGAAGCCCGGCAACGCCATGCCGCTGGCGAACATGCCGGTGGGCACGATCGTCCACAACGTCGAGCTCAAGATCGGCAAGGGCGGACAGATCGCGCGCTCGGCCGGAACCTATGCGCAGATCGTCGGGCGCGACCGGGACTACGTCATCCTGCGGCTCAATTCGACCGAGCAGCGGCTCGTGCACGGACGATGCATGGCGACGGTTGGCGCCGTGTCGAATCCGGACCATATGAACACGTCGCTCGGCAAGGCGGGCCGTACGCGCTGGCTCGGCTTCAGGCCGCACAACCGCGGCGTCTCCATGAACCCGATCGATCATCCGCACGGCGGCGGCGAGGGCCGCACGTCGGGCGGGCGCCATCCCGTCACGCCTTGGGGCTTCCCGACCAAGGGCAAGAAGACGCGGAAGAACAAGGCGACGACGAAGTTCATCGTGTCGAGCCGCCACGACCGGAAGAAGAAGTAAACGAGGACGAACACATGCCGCGTTCGGTTTGGAAGGGTCCGTTCGTCGACGGCTATCTGTTGAAGAAGGCCGAGGCGTCGCGCGCGTCGGGGCGGCACGAGGTCATCAAGATCTGGAGCCGACGGTCGACCATTCTGCCGCAGTTCGTGGGGCTCACGTTCGGCGTGCACAATGGCCAGAAGCATATTCCGGTCCTGGTGACCGAGGAGATGGTGGGCCACAAGTTCGGCGAATTCGCGCCGACGCGCACGTTCCACGGTCATGCCTCCGACCGCAAGGCCAAGCGCACGTGAGGTGAGGGTCAGTCATGGGCAAGAAGAAACGCGAGCGCGGCCTCGCTGAGAACGAAGCCAAGGCGGTCGCCCGCAACATCCGGGTGAGCCCGCAGAAGCTCAACCTCGTGGCGGCGCTCATCCGCGGCAAGAAGGTCGCGACGGCGCTCGCCGATCTGGAGTTCTCGCGCAAGCGCGTCGCGCGCGACGTGCGCAAGTGCCTGCAGTCGGCGATCGCCAACGCCGAGAACAACCACGATCTCGACATCGACGATCTCGTGGTGGCGCAGGCGCATGTCGGGAAGGGGCTGGTCATGAAACGCTTTCACGCCCGTGCGCGCGGCCGCGCCGGACGCATCCAGAAGCCGTTCTCGCACCTGACGATCGTCGTGCGTCAGGTCGAGGCGAACGCTTAGAGCGAGGGGCATCCCATGGGTCAGAAGGTCAATCCGATCGGTTTGCGCCTCGGCATCAACCGCACCTGGGACTCGCGCTGGTTCGCCGGCAAGGCGGAGTACGGCAAGCTGCTGCACGAGGACATCAAGATCCGCGAAGCCCTGATGAAGGAGCTCAAGCAGGCCGCCGTGTCGCGCATCGTCATCGAGCGCCCGCACAAGAAGTGCCGGGTGACGATCCACTCGGCGCGGCCGGGCGTGGTCATCGGCAAGAAGGGCGCCGACATCGAGAAGCTGCGCAGGAAGGTGGCGAACCTCACGGAGTCGGACGTCGTCCTCAACATCGTCGAGATCCGCAAGCCGGAGCTCGACGCGCAGCTCGTCGCCGAATCGATTGCCCAGCAGCTCGAACGGCGCGTGGCCTTCCGCCGGGCGATGAAGCGGGCCGTGCAGTCGGCAATGCGGCTCGGAGCGGAGGGCATCCGCATCAACTGCTCCGGCCGGCTCGGCGGCGCCGAGATCGCGCGCATGGAGTGGTACCGCGAGGGCCGCGTGCCGTTGCACACGCTGCGCGCCGACGTCGACTTCGGCGTGGCGACGGCGTTTACGACCTACGGCACGTGCGGCGTCAAAGTGTGGATCTTCAAGGGCGAGATCCTCGAGCACGATCCGATGGCGCAGGACAAGCGGCTCGCCGAGGGCGACGTCGGCCGTCCGCGGCGCGAGGCGGCGTGAGCCGGGCGCGAAGGAGGGAAGAGGCGTAAGCCATGCTGCAACCCAACCGCACGAAATTCCGCAAGGCGCACAAGGGCCGCATTCACGGCGTGGCGACGAGCGGCACCGAGCTCAGCTTCGGCCAGTACGGGCTCAAGGCGCTGGAGCCCGATCGCGTCTCCGCGCGCCAGATCGAGGCCGCGCGGCGGGCCATGACGCGCCACATGAAGCGCCTCGGGCGCGTGTGGATCCGCGTGTTCCCGGACGTTCCGGTGTCGAAGAAGCCCACCGAAGTGCGCATGGGCAAGGGCAAGGGCGCGCCCGAGCTGTGGGTGTGCCGCGTCAAGCCGGGGCGGGTGCTGTTCGAGATCGACGGCGTGCCGGACCAGCTCGCCCGCGAGGCGCTGGCGCTCGCCGCCGCCAAGCTGCCGATCAAGACGCGCTTCATCGCGCGCATCGCGGAATGAGGATTTTCGCCATGAAGGCCGAAGACCTGCGCACCATGACCCCGGATCAGCTCCGGGACGAGCTCCTGAAGCTCAAGAAGGAGCAGTTCAACCTGCGCTTCCAGCGGGCGACGGGGCAGCTCGAGAACACCGCGCGCGTGCGCCAGGTGCGGCGCGACATCGCCCGCATCCAGACGATCGCGCGGGAAAAGCGCGCGGCCGCGCAGCCGAAATAAGCAAGGGGAATTGCATCGATGCCGAAGCGCGTGCTGCAAGGCGTGGTGGTGAGCGACAAGCAGGACAAGACCGTGGTCGTCCGGGTCGAGCGGCGGTTCACCCATCCGCTCTTGAAGAAGACGGTCCGGCGCACCAAGAAGTACCACGCGCACGACGAGGCCAACGCCTATTCCGTCGGCGACATCGTGTGGATCGAGGAGCACCGGCCGATCTCGCGCACCAAGCGCTGGGCGGTGGTGCGTGGCGAAAAGAGAAACAGGCTCGCGGGCGAGCCTGCGGCGGACAAGACGTGACCGAGGGCCTTTTGCGCGTCTCGGAACACCAAAGAAAAGAGGTGCATCATGATCCAGATGCAGACCAACCTTGACGTGGCGGACAATTCCGGCGCGCGGCGGGTCATGTGCATCAAGGTGCTAGGCGGCTCCAAGCGCAAATACGCGCGCGTGGGCGACACGATCGTGGTGTCGGTGAAGGAAGCCATTCCGCGCGGGCGCGTGAAGAAGGGCGACGTGATGAAGGCCGTCGTCGTGCGCACGGCGAAGGAAATCCGCCGCCCCGACGGGTCGATCATCCGCTTCGATCGCAACGCGGCGGTGCTGGTCAACAACCAGGCCGAGCCGATCGGAACCCGCATTTTCGGGCCGGTCCCGCGCGAGCTGCGGGCGAAGAATCACATGAAGATCATTTCGCTGGCGCCCGAGGTGCTGTGATGGCTGCGAAGATCAAGAAGGGCGACCGCGTCGTGGTCCTCACCGGCCGCGACAAGGGGCGGACCGGCGAGGTGATCGAGGTGCGGCCGGCCGAGCGGCGCGCGCTCGTGCGCGGCGTCAACCTGGTCAAGCGGCACCAGCGCCAGACCGCGACGCAGGAGGGCGGCGTCATCACCAAGGAGGCGCCCATCGATCTGTCGAACCTCGCGATCGCGGATCCGAAGGACGGCAAACCGACGCGGGTTGGCTTCAAATTCGTTGGTGAAGGTCGCGACCGCAAGAAGGTGCGCTTCGCGAAGCGGTCGGGAGTCGAGATCGATGGCTGACACGGAAAAGAAGGCCGCGGCGAAGTCGAGCCCGAAGGGCGACGGCGCGAAGGCGGCCAAGGCCCAGAAGGCGGACAAGGCCGAGCAGGCGCAGGTGGCGAAGGCCGAGGCCGGCGCCGAGAGGGCGCTCGCGATGGAGCCGAAGGCTCCGCCGCGGCTGCGCAAGTACTACGAAGAGGTGGTGCGCAAGGCGCTGATCGAGCGTTTCGGCTACAAGAACCCGATGCAGGTGCCGGCGCTCGAGAAGATCGTGCTCAACATGGGCGTCGGCGAGGGCGTCAACGACCGCAAGAAGGTCGAGACCGCCGCGGCCGACCTCTCGCTGATCGCCGGGCAGAAGGCCGTCATCACCAAGTCGCGCAAGGCGGTGTCGAACTTCAAGCTGCGCGAGAATCAGCCGATCGGCTGCAAGGTGACGCTGCGCAAGGCGCGTATGTACGAGTTCGTCGATCGTCTGGTGAACATCGCGCTGCCGCGCGTGCGCGACTTCCGCGGGCTCAATCCGAAGAGCTTCGACGGCCGCGGCAACTACGCGCTCGGGATCAAGGAGCACATCATCTTTCCCGAGATCGACTACGACAAGACCGAGGCGGTGCTGGGCATGGACATCGTCATCTGCACCACCGCGAAAACGGACGAAGAGGCGCGCGCGCTTCTGTCGGCCTTGAATTTCCCGTTCCGGCAGTGAGACGCCGCGGAAGGCGGCCCTCAGACGCGGACACTCAGGAGAGCCTTTGAATGGCGAAGAAGAGTTCGATCGAAAAGAACGCCCGGCGGAGCAAGCTCGCGAAGCAGTATGCGGGCCGGCGCGCGCGGCTCAAGGCCATCGTGCGCGACAAGACCCTGCCGATGGAGGAGCGTTTCGCCGCGGCGCTGAAGCTCGCGGAGCTGCCGCGCAATTCCTCCCCGACACGCATCCGCAATCGCTGCGAGATCACGGGGCGCCCGCGCGGCTACTACCGCAAGCTCAAGATGAGCCGCATCGCGCTGCGCGAGCTCGGGTCGAAGGGCCTGATCCCCGGCCTGGTCAAGTCGAGCTGGTGAGGAGGGGAGCGCCATGGCACTCAACGATCCGCTCGGGGACTTGATCACGCGCATCCGCAACGCGCAGATGCGCAAGAAGGCGAAGGTGACGAGCCCGGGCTCCAAGCTGCGGGCGAGCGTGCTCGAGATTCTCAAGAGCGAGGGTTACATTCGCGACTTCTCGACCGTGGAGTACGGCAACGGCCGCACCGAGTTCGAGATCGAGCTTAAGTATTTCGACGGCCAGCCGGTGATCCGCGAGATCACCCGCGTCTCCAAGCCGGGCCGGCGGGTCTACGCCTCGGTCAAGAATCTGCCGCGCGTGGCCAACGGGCTCGGCGTCGCCATTCTGTCGACGCCGAAGGGCGTGATGGCGGACCATACCGCCCGGGAGCAGAACGTCGGCGGAGAAATCCTCTGCACGGTGTTCTGACGAGAAGGACCAGGACATGTCTCGTATCGGCAAGAAGCCTGTTCCCATTCCCGCCGGCGTCACGGCGGGCGTCGATGGGCAGACCGTGAAGGTGAAAGGGCCGAAGGGCGCGCTGGAGCTCGTGCTGCACGGCGATATCACGGCTTCCGTCGAGAACGGCGCGGTGACCCTCAAGCCGCGGGCCGACACCAAGCGCGCGCGCTCCATGTGGGGGCTCTCCCGCACGCTGGTGTCGAACCTCATCACCGGCGTGACGCAGGGGTTCGAGAAGCGGCTCGAGATCAACGGCGTCGGCTACCGTGCGGCCGTGCAGGGCAAGAACCTGCAGCTCGCGCTCGGCTACAGCCACGACGTCGTCTATCCCATCCCGGAGGGGATTCAGATCGCGACGCCGCGCCCGACCGAGATCGTCGTCAGCGGCATCGACCGGCAGAAGGTCGGCCAGGTGGCCGCCGAGATTCGCCGCTTCCGCCCGCCGGAGCCCTACAAGGGCAAGGGCGTGAAGTACGCGGACGAATTCATCTTCCGGAAGGAAGGAAAGAAGAAATGACGCTCGCAGAGTTCAATGCGATCCAGCTCTCGCCGCGGGCGATCATCGTGCCGGCCGGCACGGTGAAGGCCGGCGACGCGCGCGGCGCCTCGGCCCGCTGGGTCGCGGAGCCCGCGCCGAAGGCGAAAGGCGCGGCGGGCACCGCCGTCCGGTATGGCGGCGCGGGCAAGAAGCACTAACGGAGCAACGTGCATGGCCAAACATCGTAGCGCGACAGAGCGGCGCGAGCAGCGCGTCCGTCGGGCTGTGAAGGCCGCGGCCGGCGGCCGCCTGCGGCTCTCCGTCTTCCGCTCGTCGAAGCACATCTACGTTCAGCTCATCGACGATGCGAGGGGCGTGACGGTCGCGGCCGCCTCGTCGATCGACAAGGCGCTGCGTCCCAGCCTGAAGACCGGGGCGGACGTCAACGCGGCCAAGGCGGTCGGCAAGCTCGTCGCCGAGCGCGCCCTGCAGAAGGGCTATAAGGACGTGGTCTTCGACCGCGGCCGGTATCTCTACCACGGCCGCGTGAAGGCGCTGGCCGACGCGGCCCGTGAAGGAGGCTTGAACTTTTGATGGCTACGCAACCGGAACGGTCCTCCGAGCGGGGACGCAAGAGCGGCGGACGCGAGCGCGAGCGCGAGGAGCGCGAGGGCGAATTCGTCGATAAGCTCGTCCACATCAACCGCGTCGCCAAGGTGGTGAAGGGCGGCCGGCGCTTCGGCTTCGCCGCCCTCGTCGTCGTCGGCGACCAGAAGGGGCGGGTGGGCTTCGGCCACGGCAAGGCGCGCGAGGTGCCCGAGGCGATCCGCAAGGCCACCGACGCCGCCAAGCGCACGCTCATCCGCGTGCCGCTGCGCGAAGGCCGCACCCTGCACCACGACGTCGAGGGGCGGCACGGCGCGGGCAAGGTCATTCTGCGCGCGGCGCCCCCCGGCACCGGCATCATCGCCGGCGGCCCGATGCGCGCGGTGTTCGAAACCCTCGGGGTGCAGGACGTGGTCGCGAAGTCGCTCGGCTCGTCCAATCCCTACAACATGGTGCGCGCGACCTTCGACGCGCTGAGGCGGCAGGATTCGCCGCGCTCCGTGGCCGCCCGGCGGAACCTGAAGGTGTCCGTTCTGCAATCGCGCCGGCGCGAGCAGGAGGGCGAGCAGGCGGCGGTGGACTAAGCCCCGCCCCGGCCGCAGTTCTCAAGGAGAGTTATGATGAACGCGACGACCAGCGGGAAAACGGTCAAGGTGAAGCAGACCGGTTCGCCGATTCGCCGCCGCCACGATCAGCGCGAGACGCTGATCGGACTCGGCCTCAACAAGATCGGCCGCGTCTCCGAACTGCCGGACAATCCCGCGGTCCGGGGCATGATCGCCAAGGTCTCGCACCTCGTCCGCGTGGTGGAGGAGTAGAAGCAGCCGTCGCCGCCGTCCGGCGCCGCAGGGGGCGCATTCGGCAGACCGCGGCGCCCGCCGCCGCGGCGGAAAGGCGGTGACGGCTCGATCGTCCGCTCGCGCGGACGAGGACAGGCAGAGAAAGATTGGACGAAGCTCATGAAGCTCAACGAACTCAGAGACAAGCCGGGGGCCCGCAAGGCGCGCATGCGTGTCGGCCGCGGCATCGGCTCGGGCAAGGGCAAGACCGCCGGCCGCGGCATCAAGGGCCAGAAGGCGCGCGCGGGCGTCACGCTGAAGGGCTTCGAAGGCGGGCAGATGCCGCTCCACCGGCGCCTGCCCAAGCGCGGCTTCAACAACATCTTCGCGAAGGACTACAACGAGGTGAACCTCGGGCGCCTGCAGGAGGCCATCGACGCCGGCAAGCTCGATCCCAACGCCACGATCGACGTCGATGCGCTGATCAAGGCCGGGATCGTGCGCCGCCGCAAGGACGGCGTGCGCGTGCTCGGCATGGGCGAAATCAGGAGCAAGGTGACGCTTTCGGTCGCCGGCGCCTCGAAATCGGCCATCGCCGCCGTCGAGAAGGCCGGCGGCTCCGTGATCATTCTCGAACCCAGGAAGCAGGCGGACGAAGCGGCTGCGTAGCGACTATATATGTGATCGATCGGGCCGCTCATCCTTCGACCGCCGCCGGCGTCCAGCGCAGGATGAGGGAGCCGTGACGGCACAGGCACAGCGCCGTCCCCGGGCGCGCGGCGGCTTCGGCCGCCCAGGCCGGAGGGGCGGATACATCAAACGAACGTCACCCCGACGTTTCGTTTGAGGGAGCTTCTGAGCATGGTCTCTGCAGCGGAGCAACTTGCGGCCAATCTCAATTTCGGCGCGCTCGCCAAGGCCGAGGAGCTGAAGAAGCGCATCTGGTTCACGCTGGGTGCGCTGCTCGTCTATCGGCTCGGCACCTACATTCCGCTGCCCGGTATCGATCCGGCGGCCTGGGACCAGATCTTCCGCACCCAGGCGGGCGGCATTCTCGGCATGTTCAACATGTTCGCCGGCGGCGGCATCAACCGCATGGCGATCTTCGCGCTGAACATCATGCCGTACATCTCGGCGTCGATCATCCTGCAGCTGATGACGACGGTTTCGCCGACGCTGGAGCAGCTCAAGAAGGAGGGCGAGCAGGGGCGCAAGACGATCAACCAGTACACGCGCTACCTGACGGTGGTGCTCGCCGCCTTCCAGGCCTACGGAATCGCGATCGGCCTTGAAGGGGCGGGCAGCGTGGTCGCCGAGCCCGGCTGGTTCTTCCGCATTTCGACCGTGATCACGCTGACCGGCGGCACCATGTTCCTCATGTGGCTGGGCGAGCAGGTGACCTCGCGCGGCGTCGGCAACGGCATTTCTCTCATCATCTTTGCGGGAATCGTGGCCGAACTGCCCTCGGCGCTCGCAGGAACGCTCGAGCTCGGCCGCCAGGGGGCGCTCTCCACCGGGATCATCCTCGGCGTGCTGGTGATGGCGGTGGCGGTGATCGCCTTCATCGTGTTCATGGAGCGCGCGCAGCGGCGGATCCTGATCCAGTATCCGAAGCGGCAGATCGGCAACCAGATGTTCGAAGGCCAGTCCTCGCACCTGCCGCTCAAGCTCAATACGTCGGGCGTCATCCCGCCGATCTTCGCCTCCTCGCTGCTGCTCCTGCCGGCGACGGTGGCGAACTTCAATGCGGGGCAGGGGCCGGAGTGGCTCAACTTCATCACCACCCAGCTGAGCCACGGGCGCCCCCTGTTCATGTTCCTTTATGCGGCGCTCATCGTCTTCTTTGCCTTCTTCTATACGGCGGTCGTGTTCAACCCGACCGAGACCGCCGAAAACTTGAAGAAGCACGGCGGCTTCATCCCCGGCATCCGGCCCGGCGAACGCACCGCCGAATACATCGACTATGTGCTGTCGCGGATCACGGTGGTCGGCGCCGCCTATCTGACGGTCGTCTGCCTGATCCCCGAAATGCTGATTTCGTACGCGGCGGTGCCGTTCTACTTCGGGGGTACTTCGCTGCTGATCGTCGTCAGCGTGACGATGGATACCGTGGCGCAGATCCAGGGCTATCTGCTGGCGCACCAGTACGAGGGCCTGATCAAGCGCGCGAAGCTGCGGGGGCGGCGAAGATGAGGCTTATTCTGCTCGGCCCGCCGGGGGCCGGCAAAGGAACGCAGGCGCAACTCCTGGTTCAGAAACACGGAATCGTTCAACTCTCGACGGGCGACATGCTTCGCGCGGCGATCGCCGCGGGCACGCCGGTGGGCCAGAAGGCCAAAGACATCATGGCGCGGGGAGACCTCGTCTCCGACGACGTGGTGGTCGCGATCGTCGCGGACCGGATCGACCAGCCGGATGCGCAGAACGGTTTCGTCCTCGACGGGTTCCCGCGCACCGTGCCGCAGGCCGAGGCCCTCGACCGCCTGCTGGCGGACAAGGGGCTCAAGCTCGACGCCGTCATCCAGCTCGCGGTGGACGAGGGCATTCTCCTGAAGCGCATCGAGAATCGCGTGGCCGAGCTCAAGCGCAAGGGCGAGCCGGTGCGGCCGGACGACAACCCCGAATCGCTGAAGATCCGACTCGAGGCCTACCGCCGGCAGACGGCGCCCTTGATCGACTACTATGGCAAGAGGGGTATTCTGCGCACGGTCGACGGCATGGCGCCGGTGCAGGAGGTCTCCGCGGAGATCGAGCGCGTGCTCGGGCCGGTCCACGAAAAAGGCGTTGCGAGAGGTTGACGAAATCGCCGTGAATACATTAGTAAGCGGCACCCGTTTGGATCGCACGAAGACGTCGCCGGGCCCCTTGGACAAGGGGGCGGGCGGCGACTTTTGCATGATCAGCAGCGACATTATTTCCCTGGCAGCGAATGGCCGGACCGCACCGGCCAGGCAGGAGTGAACGGCCTTGGCCCGCATCGCAGGCGTCAATATCCCGACCAACAAGCGCGTCGTCATCGCGCTGCAGTACATTCACGGAATCGGGCCCACCAAGGCCCAGGAAATCATTCAAAAGGTGGGCATCCCGGAGGACCGGCGCGTCTCGCAGCTGACGGATCAGGAGGTCCTCCAGATCCGCGAGGTCATCGACCGCGACTATGTCGTCGAGGGCGATCTGCGGCGCGAGGTCGCCATGAACATCAAGCGGCTTATGGATCTTGGCTGCTATCGGGGCCTGCGGCACCGGCGCGGACTTCCGGTGCGCGGCCAGAGGACCCACACCAACGCCCGCACCCGCAAGGGCCCGGCCAAGCCCATCGCGGGTAAGAAGAAGTAAGCTTCAGGGATACCGGCGAAACGAGTCGGCGCCCGGGTTCCGCAGGCGGGCGCTGAGCGCGAAAGGATCAAGGAATGGCGAAGGAAACCACGCGCGTCCGCCGCCGCGAGCGCAAGAACATCGCCTCCGGCGTCGCTCACGTGAACGCCAGCTTCAACAATACGATGATCTGCATCACCGACGTGCAGGGCAACACGATCGCCTGGTCCTCCGCCGGCGCGATGGGATTCAAGGGGTCGCGCAAGTCGACGCCCTACGCCGCGCAGGTGGCGGCCGAGGACGCCGCCCGCAAGGCGATGGAGCACGGCATGCGCACCCTCGAGGTGGAGGTCGCGGGGCCCGGCGCGGGCCGCGAATCGGCGCTGCGGGCGCTGCAGGCCGCGGGCTTCACCCTCACGTCCATTCGCGACGTGACGCCGATCCCGCACAATGGCTGCCGGCCGCGCAAGCGCCGGCGCGTCTGAACTGCGCGCGGGGCGAGCCCGAGGCTCGCCGCCCGTTTTCCCATGATCGCATGGGGCGCGCGCCCACTGCCGTAGCGAGGCGCGGCAAAACCGAACAGGTGATGACGTGATCCACAAGAACTGGCAGGAACTGATCAAGCCGGAGAAGCTCCAGGTCACGCCGGGGGCCGATCCGAAGCGGCAGGCCACCGTGGTGGCCGAGCCGCTCGAGCGCGGCTTTGGGCTCACGCTCGGCAATGCGTTGCGGCGCGTGCTCCTGTCCTCGTTGCAGGGCGCGGCCGTGCAGTCGGTTCACATCGACGGCGTGTTGCACGAGTTCTCGTCGATCGCGGGCGTCCGCGAGGACGTCACCGACATCGTGCTCAACATCAAGGACATCGCCATCCGCATGCACGGCGATGGTCCGAAGCGCATGGTGTTGAAGAAGCAGGGGCCCGGGCCCGTCACCGCCGGGGACATCTCGGCGGTGGGCGACATCGTGATCCTCAACCCCGAGCTCGTGCTCTGCACCCTCGACGAGGGCGCGGAGATCCGCATGGAGTTCACGGTCAACACCGGCAAGGGCTACGTGCCCGCCGAGCGCAACCGGCCCGAGGATGCGCCGATCGGCCTCATTCCGGTCGACAGCCTCTACTCGCCGGTCAAGAAGGTCTCCTACCGGGTCGAGAACACCCGCGAGGGGCAGATCCTCGACTATGACAAGCTCACCATGTCGATCGAGACCAACGGCGCGGTGAGCCCCGAGGACGCGGTCGCCTATGCGGCGCGTATCCTCCAGGATCAGCTCAACGTGTTCGTGAACTTCGAGGAGCCCAAGCGCGAGGCGGCCGCCGAGGCCATCCCGGATCTCGCCTTCAACCCGGCCTTCCTCAAGAAGGTCGACGAGCTCGAACTCTCCGTGCGTTCGGCCAATTGCCTGAAGAACGACAACATCGTCTATATCGGCGATCTGGTGCAGAAGACCGAAGCGGAGATGCTGCGCACGCCCAATTTCGGGCGCAAGTCGCTCAACGAGATCAAGGAAGTGCTGGCGCAGATGGGGCTCCATCTCGGCATGGAAGTGCCGGGCTGGCCGCCGGAGAACATCGAGGAACTGGCCAAGCGCTTCGAGGATCATTACTGAGTGGGTCGCGGCCGCCGCGGCGGCCGCCTGTAACGCAGGGAAGACGGCCATGCGCCACGGCAAAGTTCATCGCAAGCTCAACCGCACGGCCGAGCACCGGCGCGCCATGTTCGCCAACATGTGCGCGGCGCTCATCAAGCACGAGCAGATCATCACGACGCTGCCGAAGGCGAAGGAGCTGCGCCCCATCGTCGAGAAGCTGGTCACGCTGGGCAAGCGCGGCGATCTGCATGCGCGCCGGCAGGCGATCGCGGAGCTGCGCGACGTCGCGATGGTCAAGAAGCTCTTCGACGTGCTCGGGCCGCGCTACAAGGACCGCAACGGCGGCTATACCCGCGTGCTCAAGGCGGGCTTCCGCTACGGCGATTCGGCCCCCGTCGCCGTGATCGAATTCGTCGATCGCGACGTCGAGGCGAGGGGCAAGGATTCAGGGCCGGCCGCGACGGCCGAGGCGGCCGCGGCCTGACGGCGGGCGGCACGGCTTCTCCTCTTCCTTCCGGCAATCGCACGCTTCCCGGCGTCGCACGGGCGCGGCGGCGCGGCCGTCGCGCGGGCGGGCAATAGCCCGCGATGGCGGGCTCGCGCCGGCCGCGGTCGGCGTGTCGGCCTCGGGCAGGTCTCCGCGCCAGGAATTGTGAGAGCGCGCCGCAAGCGGGAAGATCGCTTCCTCTCCCGCTCACTCTCTCGGCCGCTCCCGAATGGCTCCTCCGCCCCTCGCGAATAATCTCTTCCTCTCGCCGCGAACGAATCTCTCCCTGCTCACGAATTTCTCCTCTCCCTGCTCACGAATTTCTCCCCCTCCCCGTCAGCCGGGAGAGGGCGGGTGAGGGGCAGGCGCGGAGCTCGGACAATCGGGCGGGGAGCGGTTTCGGCACGCCAGCCCTCGCGTTAAGCCCTCCAGCCGCGCTTTCGCGCCGACCTCTCTCGGCGCCGCGGGGAGAGGTGAAGATTCCGCCTGCGGCGAGGGTCGAGGTGAGGGGCAGATTACGCGCGGCCGAATCGGGCGGGGAGGTTTCGGTGCCCACCGGCTCCCGTTGAGCCTCCTCATCCCGTGCGGGCGCTCCGACCTCTCCCGCTTCGCATGCAGGCGAGGGTTCGGATGAGCCGGCGCCGCCTTTGAGCGCCCGACAGGACAGCTTGCCTGGCGGGCCGGCGGACCCTTCGCCGGCCGCGCGCGCTCATCAAAAATGAATACGGCCATGCAACATGGGCTGTTTTGCCGCCGGCTTGTCGCCGGCCTGCCGATCTTTTGCCTCAAACAACGAGGGTCCGCCACCTTTCTGCTTTAGAAATGCGCGGAATTACTGGTTCCTCTACGTCCGCGGGGAGCCGGAAAGGGATTCCTCGCAGCTTATTCTGTTCCGTAGCGAGGCTCTTAATGAAGAAGACGACAGTTGCCTTGGCGGTCGCCGTCGCCGTCGGTGCAGCCCCTGCGCTTGCCGCCGACTTGCGCCGCGCGCCGCCTCCGCAAGCTCCCGCCTACACGCCGGCACCTCCGCCGTTGCTGTGGCACGGCTTCTATGTCGGCGGTCAGGTCGGCTACGCCTGGGGGCATGACCGCTCCGAGGAGTTCGTAACCGCGACCGGCCTGCCCACCGGGGTCGATTCCGGCTTCAACACCCGAGGCGTCGTGGGCGGCGCGCACATCGGGTACAACTACCAAATGTCCGGCCTCGTGCTCGGCGTCGAGGGCGACATCGAAGCCTCGGGCCTGCGCGGCCATGCGTCCGTCGCGGCGCCGGACACCAGCACGTCGTTCGAGAGCCGCTGGCAGGGTTCGGTGCGCGGGCGAATCGGCGCGGCGTTCGGTCCGGCGCTGCTCTATGTCACCGGCGGTGCCGCCTTCGCCAATCTCCGCCACGAGCTGTCCGTCGACCCCGGCCCGGCCGAGAGATTCGACCGGACCAAGGCCGGCTGGACCGTGGGCGCGGGCGCCGAATACGCCTTCTCCCCGAGCTGGAGCACCCGCCTCGAGTACCGGTACACGGATTTCGGCCGCCTCACGGACGTCTCCAGCGAGGCCGCGCCGGGATTCAGCTATCGGCACGACCCGAACTTCCACACGGTCCGGCTCGGCCTGAGCTACCACTTCGGTTCGGGCCGCTAGCCCGGCCGGCGAATCGGCCCGAATCGAGGACGGCCGACGACGCTTCTGCCAAGACGCCTCCCGCGACGACACGGCCGTGGCCGGCGGGACGTGTCACGGTCACTGACAGGGGGCCTGCCGCGCGCAGGCCCCTTTCTTTTCAAAATCGGGTATCTTTTTTGGACATTCGGCGGCGCCGTCGGCTCCGCGGCCGCCCTTGCGCGGGATAATTGGGCGAAAAAGAGGCGTAACGATGTCTTAACTGTAACCAGGAGTGGAGCAGATTGGATCGAAGTGTGGCTTTCAAACAATAGTCGCGGCGGGTTTTCGGGAGTAGAAATGCACCATCCTTGTTCCGGAGAGCCACAATGAAGAAACTTACCCTTACCGTTGCAGGCGTGCTTGCGCTGGCCACTCTGCCCGCGACGGCCGCTGACTTGCGTCCTGCCGCGAAGGCGCCGGTGGCCCCCGTGGTGGCGCCCTTCAACTGGAGCGGCTTCTACATCGGTATCAACGGCGGCGGCGGCTGGGGCCGTTCGCGCCACAGCTTCCCCCTCACGGGGTTGTCGACGGGCGACTTCGACGTCGACGGCGGCCTCATCGGCGGCACGATCGGTGCCAACTTCCAGACCGGAGCCTTCGTCTTCGGTCTCGAGGGCGACCTCGATTGGTCGGGCATCAAGGGCAGCACGGCGTGCCTGAACCAGGCGTTCACCTGCGAAACCGACAACCGCTGGCTCGGCACCGTCCGCGGCCGCATCGGCTATGCCATGGGCACGGTGATGCCCTACGTGACCGGCGGTCTCGCCGTCGGCGACATCCGGATGAGGACCATCTCGTTCGGCAGCGAGACGGAGACCAAGGCCGGCTGGACCCTCGGCGCGGGCCTCGAATTCGCTCTTAATCCGAGCTGGAGCATCAAGGGCGAGTATCTCTACGTCGATCTCGGCACCGCGACCTGCGGGACCGGTATCTGCGACGTGGGGGCCGACGACGTGCGCTTCCGCGCTCACGTTCTGCGCGCCGGCATCAACTACCGGTTCAACATCGGCGGACCGGTGGTGGCCAGCTACTGATCGGCTTCCGCTGTCCTTCCTGCGAGGGGCCGGCCTTCTGGGCCGGCCCTTTTGCTGTGTGCCGAGCATGACCGACAGCTTGGAGGTGGAAATCCTCTATCCAGCCTGATGGCGGCGAAGGCTTAGCGAAGCGCAAGGGCGTTGCCGCGCCTTACCTGGCGCTGGAAGCCAGGCACGGCTCGCCGTTCGCGGCCGCGGCCGCCCGGGTGCTCGGCCGGCGCCGCGGATGCGCGGGGAGCGCCGCATTGGGGCCTTCAACCGCGAAGGCCAGGCTTCTATATCTCACGAACCGTCGACTCGAGGTCTCGCCCCCGATGCGCCACCGCCTCTGCGCCGTGCTCGTTGCGCTCGTCGCCTTGCCCATCGGCCTGACGGCGGACGCCGCGGCCCAGGACCGGCGTGTGCCGGCCTCCGCCGCCGAGCTGCGGCTCTCCTTCGCGCCGGCCGTGCGCCGCGCCGCGCCTGCGGTGGTCAACGTCTACGCGGCCAAGATCGAGCGAATCAATCCCTTTTTCGACGACCCGCTGTTCCGCCGCTTCTTCGGCGGCCCCGGCATGGAGCGCAACCAAGTGCAGCGCTCGCTGGGCTCCGGCGTCATTGTCGATCCCGCCGGTTTCGTGGTCACCAACAACCACGTCATCGAGGGCGCGGACGAGATCAAGGTCGCGCTCGCCGACAAGCGCGAGTTCGAGGCCGATCTCGTGCTGAAAGACCCGCGCACCGATCTCGCCGTTCTGCGCATCAAGGGCGGGCGCGAGGCCTTTCCCGCCGTCGAGATCGGAAATCCCGACGAGCTCGAGGTGGGGGATGTCGTGCTCGCCATCGGCAATCCGTTCGGGGTCGGGCAGACGGTGACGCACGGAATCGTCTCCGCGCTCGCGCGCACCCAGGTCGGAATCACCGACTACCAGTTCTTCATTCAGACGGACGCCGCCATCAATCCGGGCAATTCGGGCGGGGCGCTGGTCGATCTCGCCGGCCGGCTGGTCGGCATCAACACGGCGATCTATTCGCGCTCCGGCGGCTCGCAGGGAATCGGCTTCGCCATTCCGGCCAACATGGTCAAAGTGGTGATCGCCTCCGCCAAGGGCGGCGGCTCGACCGTCCGGCGGCCGTGGCTCGGCGCGCGGCTGCAGGCGGTGACGCCGGAGATCGCCGAAGGGCTCGGCCTCCCGCGGCCGACCGGCGCGCTGGTGGCGAGCGTGACGCCCGGCAGTCCCGCCGCCCGTGCGGGGCTCATGACCGGCGACCTCATCGTCGCCATCGACGGCCAGACGGTCGAGGATATGGACGCCTTCGGCTTCCGCTTCGCCACCAAGCCGCTGGGCGGCACGACGAATGCCGGGGTCCTGCGCAACGGAAAGGGGCTCACGCTCGCCATCCCGCTGGAGACGGCCCCGGAGATTCCGCCGCGCGAGCCTGTGCGGCTGCGCGGGCGCTCGCCGCTTTCGGGCGCGACGGTCGTCAATCTCTCCCCGGCCGTGGCCGAGGAGATGAGCCTCGACCCCAATCTTCGCGGCGTGGTCATCGCGGAGGTCGCCGAGGGCACCGCGGCCCAAATGCTGGGCCTGCGGCAGGGCGACATCGTGCTCGAGCTCAACGGCGAGAAGGTGACCCGCTCGCGCGACCTCGAGAGAATCACCCAGGTGCCGCACCGCCTCTGGCGGCTGCAGATCAGCCGCGGCGGGCAGATCATGACGACGGTCGTGGGCGGATAGTCCGCGCCCAGGCCGGACTGGAGCACAGCGCCTTGGCGCGAGGGCCGACGAAATCAGCGACCCTGTTCGAGGCGGCCGGGCTCGAAAGCGGGGCCCCGCGGCCGCTCGCCGACAAGCTGCGCCCGCAGCGGCTCGCCGAGGTCGTGGGCCAGGACCATCTGCTCGGGCCCGATGGCGCGCTCACCCGCATGCTCGAGGCGCGCTCGCTCGGCTCCCTCATCTTCTGGGGCCCCCCGGGCACGGGCAAGACCACGGTCGCGCGGCTGCTGGCGCAGGAAACGAGGCTCCACTTCGAGCAGATCTCCGCGGTCTTCTCCGGCGTCGCCGACCTCAAGAAGGTCTTCGACCAGGCGCGCGCGCGGCGGCAGACCGGGCTCGGAACGCTGCTGTTCGTCGACGAGGTCCACCGCTTCAACCGGGCGCAGCAGGACTCGTTTCTGCCGGTTATGGAGGACGGCACGGTCGTCCTGGTCGGCGCGACCACCGAGAACCCCTCGTTCGAGCTCAACGCGGCTCTGCTGTCGCGGGCACGCGTGCTCGTCTTTCGGCCCCTCGATGCCACGGCCCTCGAGAAGCTGCTCGAGCGGGCGGAGACGATCGAGGGCAAGCGGCTTCCGCTCGATGCGGAGGCGCGTGCGGCGCTCGTGCGCATGGCGGACGGCGACGGCCGCGCGGCGCTGACCCTCGCCGAGGAGGTGTGGCGCGCCGCGCGCGCGGACGAGACCTTCGATCTCATCGCGTTGCAGCAAATCGTTCAGCGACGCGCGCCGATCTACGACAAGTCGCAGGACGGCCACTACAATCTCATTTCCGCGCTGCACAAGTCGGTGCGCGGCTCCGATCCCGACGCCGCCCTCTACTATCTCTGCCGCATGCTCGATGCCGGCGAGGACCCGCTCTACATCGCGCGGCGCGTGGTGCGCATGGCGATCGAGGACGTGGGGCTCGCCGACCCGCAGGCGCTCGTCGTCGCCAACGCCGCCAAGGACGCCTACGATTTCCTCGGCAGCCCCGAGGGCGAGCTCGCGATCGCGCAGGCGGTGATCTACATCGCCACGGCGCCGAAATCGAACGCCGCCTATGTCGCCTTCGGGCAGGCGATGCAGGTCGCCAGGGAGGCGGGCTCGCTGCTGCCGCCCAAGCACATCCTCAACGCTCCGACGCGGCTGATGAGGGCGGAGGGGTACGGGCGCGGCTACGCCTACGACCACGACGAGGCAGACGCATTTTCGGGCCAGAACTATTTTCCTGAGGCGCTCGGCCGCCATATCTTCTATAATCCGCCGGAGCGCGGCTTCGAACGCGAAATCAAAAAGCGGCTAGAATACTGGGCGAGGCTGCGCAAGGAACGCGCAGGTTCATAAAAAAAACAAAGCTGCGCATTAGACTGCTCAGCATAGGGCTCGGCGCCGCAGCCCCTGGCCGGGGGTTTGCAAGATCGGCAGAGCTGCCCTGAAGCGCCGCGGAACGGCGCAGAAAAATGGACAGCCTCAGGGGCGTAACGGAACCGTGCCCCGGTAGAGCAAGTTAGAGAGCCAATCCGGCTGTTCATAGCAAGAGGAGAGAGCCGCTATGTGCGACTACAGTTTGGAACATGTCGCATCCCGGCCTGCGAAGGTTGGCGATAAGCTGGTGACCACGAGCTTCCACAATTCGATCACGCGCGGATTTGCGTCCGTCGATGAGCCGAATGTGGCGGTCTGCGTGCTCCCCGGAACCGAGATCGCATTCGAAGACAACGTGCAGTGCGATCCGGCTTTCGGCACGTTCGGAACCCAGAAGCTGGAGCAGAGAGTCGCTCGGTTCCGGCAGGTCAACCTCGACCAGCAGCACGCGCATCATGATGCGCTGGAGTTCCCGGACGGTCAGGTGGTGCTGCTTACGCGGCTTCGCGAAGGTCAGCGGGCGACTGTGCTGCAGTTGCCGGCCTCGTCGCAGCCGGAGCATGCGAAGGAGGATCGCGAGATTCGCATCCTCGACGAGGTTCACTAGCGCTCTTCCGATGGGAAACGCGGTGAACCGGGGCCGCGCCCGAGCGAAGGCCACGCTTTAGAGCCGGAGTTCGTTTCGCGACGTTGAAACGGGTACGGCGGCGTGTCTTCCGCTTGGCGCGGCACGGAGAACACCCATTATGCGGCACAGCCGCGGGGCGGTTGGAGCACGGCTCCGGCCGGCGGGGGGCAATCGACTGACGTCTTGCCGGCGCTGCGCGGTCCGCGGAGATGGTCGTCTTCGCGGCGATTTTTTTTGCCTCGTTCTCGACCCCCCCACAGCGCGGCACGATCTTTCTTGGCGTTGCGCCTCGCCTCATCCACGCCGCGACAAAGCCTATCCAAAGCGCGTCGGCGAATCCAAAGCGCGTCGGCGAAAATGCGCGGCGCGCGAAGGCGTAAAGGCGCACTGCGCAAACAAGCCAAGGAATAGCGCGCCGCGTGGACGAAAGCGCGCGACCGGAAGCTTGAACAACACGCGCGATCGAACGCAACACGCGGGCGCGCCTGTGCGGAGCGGCCTGCGCAGAACGATCCCGTGGAGACGATCGCGAAGAAACGACGCCCGGACGGCCGATGGTCGTGCCCCCGATGCCGTGCGGCGCAGGCGAAGCGCGGCGGTGCAGTGCTGATCCAAGGCCACGGTTTCGGCGCATCGGCTCGAAGTGAGGCCTCGGTCGCCGCGCGGGCTGTCGAAGCGGGGCCCGCGTCTGCGGCGCACCATTTGCGCGCTTCGCCGCGCGCGGGCCACGTCGTCTCCGCTCAGATCGAAACCGCTCTTTTAAGAACTCTGGCCGAGATCGATCACCTGCACGTCGACCTTTCTCGTGCTCCCGTTGCGGCGAACCGTGAGCCGCACGGATTTGCCAACCCCCACCTGCTCGAGCTCGTTGGTCAGGTCCGCGAGCTGGCGGACCGGCTTGTCGTTCACGCCGACGATGATGTCGCCGACCGTTCCGGTGTCGGTATCGACGCCGCGCAGCCCGGCGCGCTCCGCCGGCGAGCCGGGAATCGTGCGCACTACGACGACGCCTTCGACGCCGAGTTGGGTGGCCACCGCCTCGTTCGCGGCGATGATGCCGATGCCCGGCGTCGGCACGCGCCCCTTCGCGATGAGCTGCGGAACCACGCGGTTGACGGTGTCGACAGGGATGGCGAATCCGATCCCGGCGTTCGAGCCGGACGGCGAGACGATGGCCGTGTTCACCCCGATCAGGCGTCCTGCGGAGTCGAGCAGCGGCCCGCCCGAATTCCCGGGATTGATCGCCGCATCGGTCTGGATCACGTCCGCGATCTCGCGGCCGGAGTTGGTCGGCAGGCGCCGGTGGAGCCCGCTGATCACGCCGGTGGTCAGCGTCTGATTCAGTCCGAACGGATTGCCGATCGCGAAGACCGCCTGCCCGACCTTCAGGTCCGCCGAAGCGCCGAGCGGCACGGGCGGCGGCAGGGGTCCCGGCGCGAGAATGCGCAAGACCGCGAGATCGTAATGGGGCGCAACGCCGATCACCTCCGCCCGCTTCACCTCGCCGGACCCGAACCGCACCGCGACCGCACTCGTGCCCTCGACGACATGGTCGTTGGTGACGACGTGCCCCGCCGCGTCCCACAGGAAGCCGGTGCCCGATTGGGCCGCGGAACCCTGGAAGCCGAGCAGAGAGGATTCGGCCGAGGGCGCGCGCGCCACCACCTGCACGGTGGAGGGGGACACCCGTTCGAACAATTGGATCGTCGCCTGCTCGAGCGGCGACAGATCGCCGCGGGGCTCCACCGGCCGGGGGTTTGCGCTCGCGAACAGATACGGCTGCAGGTACGGCCGCAAATACGGCTCCACGGCGATCGTCCCGACGACGATCAGCAGCACGAGCAACAAGCGATTCGTTCGCTCCGACATGAGGGCCTCCCACCAGGCGGCGCCGCGCGCCGCTCAAGCAAACGTCCGGCGCAGCACGGGGTTGCCCGGGGCGGGAGGTCCGCGGACGTGGCCGGCGCGAACCCCGAAGGTCCGCGGCGGAGCCCTCCCGTCCGCGGGTGGCGAACCCTGGCGGCGCCGCCTATGTTGCCTATCCCTTTCTTGCCGCGCGGTCTCGCCCTACGCCTTGCGGCGAGCCTCTGCCGGCACGCGCCGGATGAAAGGTTTTCGTATGCAGCGTCGCCTGAAGACAAGTCCTCGCGCGGCCCCCCGACCCATCGCCCGATCCGGCCTTGCGGTCCGGCAGGCGAACAGGGGGGACGACACCGCCGCAATTGCGACCGGCGTGCAGACGGTCTCCGTCGGCGCCGACGAGGCCGGCATGCGGGTCGACCGCTTTCTCGAAGCACGTTTCCCGGGCCTCTCCTTCAGTCACATTCAGCGCATCATTCGCAAGGGCGAGGTGCGCGTGAACGGAAAGCGGGTCGATTCCAAGGATCGCCTCGCCGCCGGGCAGGCCGTCCGCATCCCGCCGCTGAAGCTCGCCGGGCCGTCCGCCGCGGAGGAGCAGACCGGCGGGGACGAGGGCACCCGCGCCTTCCTCCAATCCCTCACGCTTTACGAGGACGACGACGTGCTCGTGCTCAACAAGCCGGCGGGGCTCGCGGTGCAGGGCGGCTCGGGCACCGTGCGCCATATCGACGGCATGCTGGGGGCCTTGCGCGACCGTTCCGGGCAGCGGCCGCGCCTCGTGCACCGGCTCGACAAGGACACCGCCGGCTGCCTCCTCGTCGCGAAGACGCGCTTTGCGGCGGCGGCCCTCGGCAAGACCTTCCGTTCGCGCGCGGCGCGGAAGATCTACTGGGCGCTGGTCGCCGGCGTGCCGAAGCCGAAGCAGGGGCGCATCTCGACGTTCCTCGCCAAGGAGGAGCGCGAGGACGACAGCGTGATGCGAATCGCCGCCCACGGCGAGGAGGGCGCAAGCCACGCCGTCACCTACTACGCCGTCGTCGAGACCGCCGCGCAGAAGCTCGCCTGGCTTTCGCTCAAGCCGGTGACGGGGCGCACGCATCAGCTTCGCGCGCATTGCGCCTACATCAACCACCCGATTGTGGGGGACCCGAAATACTTTCAGAAGGAGAACTGGGAGCTGCCGGGCGGCATCCAAAACCGGCTGCACCTCCTCGCGCGCCGCATCGTCGTGCCGCATCCGCGCGGCGGCGTCATCGACGTCACGGCGCCGCTGCCGCCGCACATGCAGCAGTCCTGGAACCTGCTGGGCTTCGACACGACCGGCTACGATCCGATCGTCGAGGCGCCGGAGGAGTAGGGCAGGGCTGCCCCGAGCACGCGCCGGCTCCGGCCGCGCCCTCGCGTCCCAGGATTGTGTAGAAGCACGCGCCCGGCGCGACCGCGTCCGGGTTGTCCGTGAGGCGCGATCGGCCCCATATAGGGGCCATGACGCACCGCCGAGCGCTGCCTTGGATCGTTGCCGCGGCCCTGGCGTCGCAGGCCGCCGCCGCCCAGCAGCCGCCCTTCGGGCCGCCCATCGACCCCAACCAGGTCTTTCAGGCGCAGCCGCGGCCGGCGCCGCCTCCGCCCCCGCCTTCGGCGGCCGCGCCTTCGGGCGCCGTCGGGCCGCCGCCCCCCGGCGAGGTTGCGGGCGACCGCGTGGTCCGGTGCCATCACTTGGCCGCCGTGGAGCGCGTGCCGCCGCGCAAGCGCGGCAGCTACATCCACAACTGCATGCAGGCGAAATGAGCGCCCCGTCAGCGCAGGCCGGCGTTGAAGCGCTCGAGCGCGGCGGCACCGGGGCAGAGATCCTTCTCGGTCAGCGCGTTGAGGGGGGTGTCGACCGTGTTCAAGTGCTCGTGCAGGTCCTCGGGGTCGCGGTCGACGTAGAGGAGGCCAGTCACTATCTCGCCGAGCGCGGTGCGCTGCGCCAGATAGTTCATGGCGGCGATGCGATCGTGCGGATCGTAGTCCGCCGCGAGCTTGCGCAGCGCAAGGCGCGAGCCGTCGTGCTGCTCCACGATCTCGAGCTCGCCCGGCGCATAGTCGACGGCGATCGGCTCGCGCCCGGTGATGAAATCGAGGCGGTTCACGGCCCTGTTGTGCTCGCGCACGTAATCGAAGCTCTTGGTCGATCCCGCGTGGTTGTTGAAGGCGACGCACGGCGAGATCACGTCGATGAAGGCCGCGCCCTTGTGCTCGATCGCCGCCTTGATGAGGGGCACGAGCTGCGGCTTGTCGCCCGAGAAGGAGCGGGCGACGAAGGTCGCGCCGAGCTGCAAAGCGATCGCCACCATGTCAATGGGGCTGTCGTTGTTGACGGCGCCGCGCTTGGCCTTCGAGCCGCGGTCGGCCGTGGCGGAGAACTGGCCCTTGGTCAGGCCGTACACGCCGTTGTTCTCGACGATATAGACCATGTTCACGCCGCGCCGGATGGCGTGGGCGAACTGGCCGAAGCCGATCGACGCCGAATCGCCGTCGCCGGACACGCCGAGATAGATCAGGTCGCGGTTGGCGAGGTTGGCCCCGGTGAGGACGGACGGCATGCGCCCGTGCACAGAGTTGAAGCCGTGCGAATTGCCGAGGAAGTAGGTCGGCGTCTTCGACGAGCAGCCGATGCCGGAAATCTTCGCCACCTTGTGCGGCTCGATCGCCAGCTCGAAGCAGGCCTGGATGATGGCGCCGGTGATCGAGTCGTGGCCGCAGCCGGCGCACAGCGTCGAGACCGAACCCTCGTAGTCGCGATGCGTATAGCCGAGCGCGTTCTTGGGCAGCGCCGGGTGGTGGAACTTCGGCTTGGCGAGATAGGTCATGGTCGTCCGCTCTCGTTGACCGCCCCCGGAAGAGGAGCGCCGGCGCGGGGCGCGCCGGAAAGGCGCTCCTGCCGCCATCTTAATCCACGCCCCGCCCGGGCGGTGCGGGCCGGCTTCCGCCTCTCGAAGCGCGACGGGCAAGGGCCGCACGGGGGGCGCACGCGCGTCATGACACCACCTTGCGCAGCGGCGTGACCTTCAGCGCATCGAGATGGTCGCCGATCGCGTGGGCGATGAAGCGCGCCGTGATCGGCGTGCCGTCGTAGTGCAGGATCGGCACGAGGCGCACCGGATCGAGATTGAGCTCGTTGACGAGCAGCAGGCGCAGCTGCGCGTCGCGGTTCTGCTCGACCACGAAGACGAAGTCGTGCTCGGAAACGAAATCGGTGACCGTCTGCGGGAAGGGGAAGGCGCGCACGCGCAGCATGTCGAGGTGCTGGCCCGCGGCCTTGAGCATGTCGATCGCCTCGTCCATGGCGGGCGCCGTCGAGCCGTAATAGATGACCCCGTGGCGCGTGGGCTTTTCGGCGTTGCGGCGGATCGGCGCCGGAACGAGTTCGCGCGCGGTCTCGAACTTGCGCAGCAGGCGCTGCATGTTGTCGACGTAGGGCCCGCCGTCCTCGGTGTAGCGCGCATAGCGGTCGCGCGAGGTGCCGCGGGTGAAGAAGGAGCCGCGCGTCGGATGCGTGCCGGGGAGGGTGCGATAGGGAATGCCGTCGCCGTCCACGTCGAGGTAGCGGCCGAATTCCTTGCCGGCCTCGAGGTCGGCGAAGGTCATGATCTTGCCGCGGTCGTATTTGCGCGCGTCGTCCCAGGCGAGCGGCGGGCAGAGGTGATGATTCATGCCGATCTCGAGATCGAGCATGACGAACACCGGCGTCTGCAGCCGGTCGGCGAGATCGAAGGCGAGCGCGCCGAACTCGAACGCCTCCGTCGGGTCTTCGGGAAACAGCAGCACGTGCTTGGTGTCGCCGTGGGAGGCGTAGGCGCAGGAGACGATATCGCACTGCTGCGTGCGCGTCGGCATGCCGGTCGAGGGGCCGGCGCGCTGCACGTCGAAGACGACCGCCGGAATCTCCGCGAAATAGGCGAGCCCGAAGAACTCCTGCATGAGCGAGATGCCGGGCCCCGACGTGGCCGTGAAGGCGCGGGCGCCGTTCCAGGCCGCGCCGATCACCATGCCGATCGAGGCGAGCTCGTCCTCGGCCTGGATGATGGCGTATTTGTTCTTGCCGGTCTCCTTGTCGACGCGGAAGCGCGCGCAGTGGCGCGCGAAGGCGTCCGCCAGCGAGGAGGACGGCGTGATCGGATACCACGCGCACACGGTGGCGCCGCCATAGACGGCGCCGAGCGCGGCGGCCGAGTTGCCGTCGAGAAAGATGCGGTCGCCGATGGCGTCGGCGCGGCGCACGCGGAGCCCGATCGGGCACTCGAGATTCATCAGCGCATAGTCGCGGCCGAGATGCAGCGCGGCGACGTTCGGCGCGATCAGCCGGTCCTTGCCCTTGAACTGCTCGCTGATGAGCTTCTCCATCTCGGCGACGTCGATGTCGAGCAGCGCCGAGAGCGCGCCGACATACATGATGTTCTTGAGAAGCTGGCGCTCGCGCGGATCGGTGTATTCCCGGTTGCAGATTGCGGTGAGCGGCACGCCGATGGCGGTGACGTCGGGGCGGAACCGCGACGGCGGCATCGGCTTCGTCGAGTCGTAGAAGAGATAGCCGCCGGGCTCGATCGCGGCGACGTCCTTGTCCCAGGTCTGGGGGTTCATCGCCACCATGAGATCGACGCCGCCGCGCGACCCGAGATAGCCGGCCTCCGAGACGCGCACTTCGTACCAGGTCGGCAGGCCCTGGATGTTGGAGGGAAAGATGTTGCGCGGCGCGACGGGCACGCCCATCCGCAGCACCGAACGCGCGAACAGCTCGTTGGCGCTCGCCGAGCCGGAGCCGTTGACGTTGGCGAAACGAACGACGAAATCGTTCACGCGCTGGAGTGACATGCGGGCCCCGCCTGTGTCATTTCGAGAAGGAACTTCTGCATGTCCCAGGCGCCGGTCGGGCAGCGCTCCGCGCAGAGCCCGCAGTGCAGGCAGACGTCCTCGTCCTTCACCATCACGCGGCCGCTCTTGAGATTGTCGGCCACGTAGAGGTCCTGGGACTTGTTGTTGGCGGGAGCCCTGAGCCGCTGGCGCAGCTCGTCCTCCTCGCCGTTCTCGGTGAAGGTGATGCAGTCCATCGGGCAGATGTCGACACAGGCGTCGCACTCGATGCACAGCGAGCCGGTGAAGACCGTCTGCACGTCGCAGTTCAGGCAGCGCTGGGCCTCGGCGAGGGCGAGGCTCGGATCGTAGCCGAGCTCCACCTCCACTCTCACGTCGCGCAGCGCGATCTCCTTGTCGCGGTGCGGCACCGGGTAGCGCTGGTCGGTCGTGATCTCGTTGTCATACGACCATTCGTGGATGCCCATCTTCTGGCTGGTGAGCGCCACGCGCGGGTCGGGGCGCACCGCGATGTCCTCGCCGCGGCAGTGCTTGTCGATCGAAATCGCGGCCTCGTGGCCGTGGGCGACGGCCCAGATGATGTTCTTCGGGCCGAAGGCGGCGTCGCCGCCGAAGAACACGCCGGGCCGCGTCGACTGCATCGTCTTCGGATCGACCACCGGCATGTCCCACTTGTCGAAGGCGATGCCGATGTCACGCTCGATCCAGGGAAAGGCGTTCTCCTGACCCACCGCCACCAGCACGTCGTCGCAGGGGAAGTGCTGGTCGGGCTCGCCCGTGGGGACGAGCTGACGGCGGCCCCGGGCGTCGCGCTCGGCCCTCACCTTCTCGAAGAGCACGCCGGTGAGGCGGCCGTTCTCGTGCGTGAAGGCCTTCGGGACGAGGTAATTGAAGATCGGGATGCCCTCGTTCAGGGCGTCCTCCTTCTCCCAGGGGGAGGCCTTCATCTCCTCGAAGCCGGAGCGGACCACCACCTTCACGTCCGCGCCGCCGAGGCGGCGCGCGGTGCGGCAGCAGTCCATGGCCGTGTTGCCGCCGCCGAGCACCACGACGCGCTTGCCGATCCTGTTTGTGTGGCCGAAGGAGACGCTCGAAAGCCAGTCGATGCCGATGTGGATATTGGCCGCCGCCTCCTTCCGCCCCGGAATGTCGAGATCGCGTCCGCGCGGGGCACCCGAGCCGACGAAGACGGCGTCATAGCCCTCCCCCAGCAGCGCCTTCAGGCTGTCGATGCGGCGGCCGCCCTGGAATTCGATGCCGAGCCCGAGGATGTAGCCGCATTCCTCGTCGAGCACTGCGTCCGGCAGACGGAATTTCGGTATCTGTGTGCGCATCATGCCGCCAGGCTGGAGGTCCTGGTCGAACACCACGCAGTGATAGCCGAGCGGCGCGAGGTCGCGCGCGACGGTGAGAGAGGCCGGGCCGGCGCCGATGACCGCAATGCGCTTTCCGTTCTTGTGCGCGGCAGGCTTCGGCAGGCGGGCGCGGATGTCGTCCTTGTAGTCGGCGGCGACGCGCTTGAGCCGGCAGATCGCGACCGGTTCCTTCTCGACGCGGCCGCGCCGGCAGGCGGGTTCGCACGGCCGATCGCATGTGCGCCCGAGAATCCCGGGAAAGACGTTCGAGTACCAGTTGATCATGTAGGCGTCGCTGTAGCGGCCCTGCGCGATCAACCGGATGTATTCGGGAACCGGGGTGTGCGCGGGGCACGCCCATTGGCAGTCGACGACCTTGTGGAAGTAGTCGGGCGACGCGATGTCGGTGAGTTTCATCGCCTCCTCTTAGGCCGCATCCGCCGTCGCGCCCCCGCAAGCGGGACACGAGCAACGATTTTGTTGGCCCGGCGTTTCCATCCCTTGTCGGCTCTCGCGGCCGACCCCGCGAACGGATACTAGTTTAGGCGCGCCGTAAAAGCCACAGGCCTATTCTGCCGTTTAGGTGAAGTTTATTTCCTGCTTCGGTGGGATCGGCGCGCCCGCGGCCCGTGGGCGACAAGGCTTGGCCCTGGCCCGTCGGGTCCCGATGGCCTACATGTCGGCCCATGCGAGAGATTTTCGAGGACATCTTCAACCGTCCGGCCGTCGACCCGATGGAGGCTGCGCGCCGGGCCATGCGCCCGCCGCTGCGTCGGCGTTTCTACAAGGAGGTAGGGGTCGCTTCCCAGGACGGCGGCTTCGTCGTTCGTCTCGACGGGCGGCCGGTGCGCACCCCGGCGCGCCATGTGCTGGCGGCGCCGGCACGAGCGCTCGCGGAGGCGATCGCGGCCGAATGGGAGGGGGCGAAAGAGACGATCGATCCCGCCCGCATGCCGCTCACCCGCCTCGCCAACAGCATTCTCGACGGTGTGGTGAATGCGCGCAGCGCCGTCGCGGACGACATCGTGAAATATCTCGGCGGCGACCTTCTATTCTACCGCGCCGCGCAACCGGAGAGCCTTGTCGCCGCGCAGGCGCGCCACTGGGACCCCATCGTCGACTGGGCGCATGAGGTGCTGGGTGCGCGCTTCATGCTGGCGGAAGGCGTGATGTTCGTCGCCCAGCCGGACGGCGCGCTGGCCGCGGGCCGGGCCGCGCTCCCCGACGATCCCTGGCGGCTCGGCGCGGTGCATGCGATCACCACGCTCACCGGTTCGGCGCTGCTCGCGCTCGCGGTGCTCCACGGACGCCTCTCGGCGGAGGACGCCTGGGCGGCCGCGCATGTCGACGAGGATTGGAACATGGCCCAGTGGGGCCGGGACGAATGGGCGCTCCAGCGCCGCGCCTTCCGTTGGGACGAGATGCAGGCCGCGGCAACCGTGCTCGCGACGACGAGCAACCCTTCCGCCTGAGCCTTTCCCGGCGAGGCGTGCCGGCCAGGCGCGCCTCAAGCCGCGCCCTTTTCTTCGCTCCGCGGTTCCGGGCTCGAGAGGTCGCCCGGGCCGGCCGCTGCGGCTGCGGCGGCGCCCTTCTCCGCGGCGGCTTCGTCCGTCCCTTGCCGGCGGACCTCCTCCTGCGCGGCGTCGACCGCGCTCCTGCCCGCTTCGGCCATCTCGCCCGCCCGAGCGGCCGCGGCTTCCTTCATCTGCTCGGTCACCTTGTCGCGCATCGGCCCGAGATGGGCGTCCTCCATCCGCGTCCGTGGCAGGGCTGCGCCGATGATGGCTCCGACCGCCAGGCCGAGCGCCCCGAGCAGCACCGGCTGCTCGCGGAAAGCGCGCGTGAGCGCGTCCCCGGCCGAGGATCCGGCGGCGGACATGCGCTGCCGGGCCTGCGCCGCCGCGTCCGCGGCCGCTGCCGCCTTGTCTCCGAGCGCGGCACCGGTCTCGCGGATCGTGGCGGCCGCGCCGGAGGCCATGTCGGCCGCGCGAGAGCCCATTTCGGCGGCGGACTCGCCGGCGGCGCGGGCGGCGTCGGTCAAGCCCGAGACGGCGCCGCGGGCGCCCGCCGCGGCGGAGGCCGCCCTATCCCGCATCATGTCCGCAGCGGAGGCGGTCGCCTCGCGCGCGCCGCGGACGGCTTCGCGGACGGCTTCCGGTTCGCCCGGCGCGCCGCTCCAGCCGCTGGGCTGCGCGGCGGCGCCCCGAAGCATCGCTTGCCCGGGGCGGGTGTCCGACAGCATCAACCAGCCGATGCCGGCGCCGACGAGCGCGACCGCGAGCGGGTGGGCCTGCGCCTGCCGGCCGAGATTGCGCATGAAGTCCACGCCGCCCGAGGCCTGCGCGTAGCGCAGCGCTTGGTCGAGGATCTGCCCCGGGCTCATGCTGCTGCGGAACTCGTCCAGCGTCGCCGCGAGGCGCGCGCGGGTCTCTTCCGCTTCGTGCTCGAGCGTCGATGCGCTCTTGCCGTAGCCGTTGCCGTATGTGCTCATCCCACCTGCTCCTTTGCGACGGCGGCGTCCCGCTGAAGCTGGGTCATGGTCCGCGTGGGGGTGAGATTTCTGGCCTTCAGGCGACTCATGCCGATGAGGGCGATGATGATGCCCACCACCAAAGCGGCCCCGCCGACGATGAGCGCCGCCCAGTGCTCCGCGAGGCCGCCCTCGCTCACCAGGGCGGCGACGGCCGCCTGCAGCAGCACCACGATCGCCGGCATCAGCAGCACGGCCCCGATCAGGACCATCACGAAGCCGGCGAAGGCCTGATTCATCTTCTCGGAGACCTCCGTGCGCGCGAGCTGCATCTCCTTCTGGAAAAGGTTCGTCACCTGCCTGAGGATGTCGGACACGATCTCCGGCACGGACCGCTTGTATTCCTGCGCCATGGTCATGGGAGGCTCCCCTGTTGTTCGGCAGCTTGTTCGGCCCGATCGGCCGCAGGCCCGCTCACGGTCGAACCTCCGGGTCCGGCCCGTGCGCCGGTGTAGGTGGAGCCCGCCCTGTGTGGATCGCGGTCCTCGCCCTGAGCCGCCGACCAGACTTCGGGTGCGGCAGTGGGTGCGGCAGCGCGCGCCTCGTGGCGCGGCTCATGACGCGAGCGATGCGCCGCGCGGCCCCCGCCGGGATCGGCTTGCGAACTCTTGAAGAAGCGGGCGAGCGCAAAGCCCACGGCGAGGCTCGCGCCGAAAAACGCGGTCGGCTGGGTCCGCGCAAAGCGCATGACGCCGCCGATCAGGTCGTCGATGCTACTCTCCCGCAAGGATGACGACAGACGGTCGACGCCCTCCGCCGCGCGATGGACGTAGTCCGCGACGGCCGGCATCGGCTCAAGCTCGTCCGCGGCGCTGTGCAGCGCGCGGGCGAGGCCGTCGATCTGCTGCGCGCCCGCCGCCTTCTGGTCTTCGGCGGTTTCGCGCATGACCTCGCCGGCGGCACCCGGGTGCGGCGCGGCGCGGCCGGAGGCCGCCTGCTGCGACCCGCCCGCCTCGTTCGACGATGTGGAATTCATGGCACGTCCTCGCGACCTGGATCGCTGCCGGCGTCGAGGCTCGGTGCTGTGGCGTCGGCGCTCCTGGAGCTAACCGCGCGTGAACCGTTGTGTTCCAGGGCAGGGCGAGGATTGTTGCGGCCCTGGCGGCGCGAGGATGGGCATCAGGCCGCCGCACCGGGCGGCGCGCCGGCGTCGCCGCGGTTGTCGACCGCAAGACCGGCGTCGGGCCTGCCGGAGGCCGTCTCAAACGCCGTTTCGGAGCGGGTGTGCGCGCGTGGCCCGAAACGGCCTAGCCGGCGACGAGATCGGGCGTCGCCTCTTCGAGCCGTGACACGCCGCTCAGCGCCATCGCGCGGGCGAGCTCGTCCCGCAGGTGCTGGAGCACGTCGCGCACGCCGTCGGCGCCGCCGGTCGCCAGGCCCCACAGGACCGGGCGCCCCACCAATACGGCGCGCGCGCCGAGGGCGAGCGCCTTGAGGATGTCGGTGCCCCGCCGGATGCCGCCGTCGACATAGACTTCGACACGCCGGCCGACCGCAGCGACCACCTCCGGCAGCGCGACCGCCGTCGTGACCGTGGTGTCGAGGTGCCGGCCGCCGTGATTGGACACGATCACGGCCTTGGCCCCGGCGTCGACGCAGCGGCGCGCCTCGTCCCCGCGCAGCACGCCCTTGACGAAGACGTCGATGGGGGAGCGCCGGGCGAGCCACTCCAGGTCGCGGAAGGTCGCCGGATAGATGACCTTGCCCTTCAAGGTCGGGTCATAGGCGGTCCGGCCCATGGGCGCGCCCGGCATGTTGACGTGGCGGATGTCGGGCGAAGGTTCGAGCGGGCAGCGCGCGGCGCGCGGGCTCCAGCCGTAGACCGGCTGGTCCACCGTGAGCACGACCGCACGGAAGCCGGCGGCCGCGAGCCGGTCGAGCAACGCCTCCTGCCAGGCGCGGTCCGGCACGAGATAGAGCTGGAACCATTGCGGCGCGCTGCCGCGCACGGCGGCGATCTCCTCGATCGGCACGCTGGAGGTGGTCGACAGCGTGTAGATCGCGCCGGCCTCCGCCGCGCCGCGGGCGGTCGCCCGCTCGCCCTCGGGATGGATCGCCTTGTGCCGGCCGGAGGGCGCCACCATGATGGGCATCGCGACGCGCACGCCCTGGATTGTCGCCGAGGTGTCGATCTGCGTGATGTCGCGCAATACGCGCGGGCGCAGCCGCAGCGCCCGCCAGGCGGCGACGTTCTCGGCCGCGGTGATCTCGTCGTCGGCTCCGGTCGCGACGAAGGCGTAGGCGCCAGGGGACATGCGCGCCTTGGCCGCGGCCTCGAGCGCGTCGAAATCCATGCTGTCCATGTCGATCGGTCTTGCCTATGGGCGGGGGGAAGCCTGTCGGCCGATACGGCCGAGGTGAGTGAAGCCGAATCCGGCCTCGTATTTCAACCCGTAGCCGAGCAGGCGGTCGCCGCCGATATGCGCAAGCCAGATCAGCGCCACCGCGACGAGCTGGATGGCCGGGAGCAGCAGGCCGGCGATGGCGAGCGCGATGGGGCCGAGCGTGACGTGGGCGGCGTTGTAGACCCAGGCGCCGACGCGCGGGCCGGCGAGGTAGCCGAGAAAGCTGAGGTCGGGCAGCAGCACGAGGGCCGCGAAGAGCCACCAGGAGTCGGACACGCGGGGGTAGAGAACGAGCGCCAGCGCGAGCAGCGCCGCGCCTTCGAGCCGCAGCAGCCGGCGCGGAAGGCCCGCGACACCCGGCGGTTCGCGCGGCTCGGCCATGATCCCATCCTTCCGGCCTGCGGCGGCGGCCTGCCGCCCCTCGCCAAGGATAGCGCGGATCGCGGCGGCGGCAATGGACGGCGCGAGGTGCGCCCGCGGCAATCGCGGCCGAGGGGCGGCCATGCTATGGGGGACTCGACGACGGGCTTGGGCCGGGGGACCGCATGAAGGAGATCCTCGAAAAGCTGGAAGCGCGGCGCGCCAAGGCGCGCCTGGGCGGCGGAGAGGCGCGCATCGCCGCGCAGCACAAGCGCGGCAAGCTCACGGCGCGCGAGCGCCTCGCGCTGCTGCTCGACCGCGATTCGTTCGAAGAGTTCGACATGTTCGTCGAACACCGCTGCACCGAGTTCGGCATGGACAAGCAGCCGAAGATCCCGGGCGACGGCGTCGTCACCGGCTGGGGCACGGTGAACGGGCGCACGGTGTTCGTCTTCGCCAAGGACTTCACGGTGTTCGGCGGCTCGCTCTCGGAGACGCATGCGATCAAGATCACGAAGATCCAGGACATGGCGATGAAGGCGCGCGCGCCGATCATCGGCCTGTTCGACGCCGGCGGCGCGCGCATCCAGGAGGGCGTGGCGGCGCTCGGCGGCTACGGCGACGTGTTCAAGCGCAACGTGCTCGCCTCCGGCGTGATTCCGCAGATCAGCGTCATCATGGGCCCGTGCGCGGGCGGCGACGTCTACTCGCCGGCGATGACCGACTTCATCTTCATGGTGCGCGACACGAGCTACATGTTCGTCACCGGCCCGGACGTGGTGAAGACCGTCACCAACGAGGTCGTGACCGCCGAGGAGCTCGGCGGCGCGCTCGTGCATACGACGAAGTCGGCCGTCGCCGACGGCGCCTACGACAACGACGTCGAATGCCTGCTGCAGATGCGGCGGCTGATCGACTTTCTGCCCTCGAACTGCACCTCCGGCGTGCCGGAATGGCCGAGCTTCGACGACGTCGAGCGCGAGGACGAGAGCCTCGACACGCTCGTGCCCGACAACCCCAACAAGCCCTACGACATCAAGGAGCTGATCCTGAAGGTGGCGGACGAGGGCGACTTCTTCGAAATCAGCGAGACCTTTGCGCGCAACATCGTGGTCGGCTTCGGCCGCATCGGCGGGCGCACGGTGGGCTTCGTCGCCAACCAGCCGATGGTGCTCGCCGGCGTGCTCGACGCCGACGCAAGCCGCAAGGCGGCGCGCTTCGTGCGCTTCTGCGACGCCTTCAACATTCCCATCGTGACCTTCGTCGACGTGCCCGGTTTCCTGCCCGGCACGGCGCAGGAGTACGGCGGGCTCATCAAGCACGGCGCCAAGCTCCTCTTCGCCTACAGCCAGGCGACGGTGCCGCTCGTCACCGTCATCACCCGCAAGGCCTTCGGCGGCGCCTACGACGTGATGGCCTCAAAGCACGTGGGCGGCGACGTGAACTACGCCTGGCCGACGGCGCAGATCGCCGTCATGGGCGCGAAGGGGGCGGTGGAGATCATCTTCCGGCAGGACATCGGCGACCCGCAAAAGATCGCGGCGCGCACGCGCGAATACGAGGAGCGGTTCCTCTCGCCCTTCGTGGCTGCCGAGCGCGGCTATATCGACGAGGTCATTATGCCGCGCACGACGCGCCGCCGCATCGCCCGCGCGCTCGCCATGCTGCGCAACAAGACGGTGGAGCTGCCGCCGCGCAAGCACGACAATTTGCCGTTGTGAAAGGTGGCCGGCCGCGCCGCGGCCGGCCGCCGCCGTTCGAGCTTCGGCTATTTTCCGGCGCCGACGCCGACACCCGCACCCGCGCCGACTCCGGCTTTCGCACCGGCGCCGTTACGTCCGGTCTCGACCGAGCCTTTGCCGTTGGCCTTGCCCTCGACGCCGATCTTCGCGCCCGGCGCGGAGACCTGTCCGCTCGCGCCGCCCGATCCGGACACGGACCCGCCGGCGTCGGATCCCGCACCGACCGATCCCTGCGCGGAGCCGCGGTTCTGCGTGCCGACCGAAAGGCCCTGGGCAAGTGCCGGGCCGGCGGCCGTTGCCGCAATCGCCGCCACAATGAGCGCTGTCCTGATGGATTTGGTCATGGCTCTTCTCCTCATGTGCCGGGCGAGCGAACGATCATCGTGACGCCGCTGCGTCAGCCCGCGATGCGTTCGCCGCCGCTCGATGAGCAACGCTGGGCTGCTCGGATGCCTTCGTCGCGGGCGCGATAAGGAGGCAATGCGGAGGTGGCGGATTCGCAGAGCCTTCGCGGTCATTTCAAGGAAAATTGGTGACCGCATTCGCCGTCCCGACGAGCCCCGCGTGGCGAAGCGGAATGCGCGGCCGCTCGTCAGGCAGAACGGGCAGGCGCGCAGGCGCGTGACGGTTTATACTCATGCCGGCTTATACGTGTGTGACGTACGTATGTGACGGCGGCTGGGGGCGCCGCTTGAGGCGACAGGAGCCTTTTCATGAGCTGGATGCCCTCGAACGACCCCGTGCTCGGCGACAAGCGCTCGTGCGACGCGCTCGAGCTCATCATCGTGCCGCGCGTGCGCGATCTCGGCGACGGCTTTGCGGTGCGCCGCGCGCTGCCGCACGGGCGGCGGCAGATGGTCGGGCCTTTCATCTTCTTCGACCAAATGGGGCCGGTGCAGTTCGTCACCGGCCAGGGGCTGGACGTGCGCCCGCATCCGCATATCGGGCTCGCGACCGTCACCTATCTCTTCGACGGGCGCGTCATGCACCGCGACAGCGAGGGCAATGCGCTCGAGATCGTGCCCGGCGCGATGAACCTGATGACGGCCGGGCGCGGCATCGCGCATTCGGAGCGCACGCCCGGCCACGCGCGCGCAGCCGGGCAAAAGATGTTCGGCATCCAGAGCTGGATCGCGCTGCCGGAGACGCACGAGGAGACCGATCCGTCTTTCCAGCATTTCGACGCGGCCGACCTGCCCGTGGTCGAGGACGGCGGCGTGTGGGCGCGCGTGATCGCAGGCTCCGCGTTCGGGCGGACCGCGCCGGTCGGCATGCTCTCGCCCTGGCTCTACGCCGAAGTGCGGCTCGCCGCCGGCGCGAGCGCGCCGCTCGATCCGAACCCGGAGGAACGCGCGATCTATGTGGTCGAGGGGGAGGTCGAAATTGCGGGCGAAGCGTTCGAGGGTCCGCGCCTCCTCGTCTTCCGCCCCGGCGATCGCATCACGGTGAAGGCGACGCGCCCGGCACGGCTGATGTTTCTCGGCGGCGCGCCGCTCGAGGGCCCGCGCTACATCTGGTGGAATTTCGTTTCGTCGCGGCGCGAGCGGATCGAGCAGGCCAAGGAGGACTGGAAGACCGGCCGCTTCGCCCCGGTGCCGGGCGAGACCGAGTTCATCCCGCTGCCGGAAGCGTGACCCGCGCCCCCCTCTGGAGCGGGCGCGGGAAACCGTGGTAGGTGGCTGCGGCTGTGCGCTAGGGAAGAATTGCGGGCAGGCGAGGGGAGCCGCATGAAAGACCATCCGCTTGTCATCAAGCTCATGTGCGTGGCGCTGGTCGCGAGCCTCATGGTTCCGATCGGCCGGCTCGCCTTTCCGCTCGTCGCCGACACGATCGGCACTCTTGAATTCAGCACCATCGAAGCGGTGATGAGCGCGACGCTCGGCTTCGGCCTCTACGCGGCGCTCTTCGGCTGAGGACGCTCTGCGGCCGTGGGCCTCGCCGGCCGAGGCCGCGGGGCGCACGTGCCTGCGCCCGGCGCGCGAACGCCGCCCCTGCGGCGTCGCGTCGCTGTGCCGCATCAGGAAAACATCGTCGCTCCACCGTGGCGCTGCCGGGCAATCGCGGTATGGTCATGCGGCGCGCGGGGCCCTGCATCCCCGTGCGCGGCAGAACAACGAATGCGCCGAAGCGCAATCGAAGGGAGGAAGCATGACCAGAGCATTGGCCGTCGCGGCCGGCATCGCCGCGCTCGCGCTGACGACACCCGCCGCCGTCGCCCAGACCTATCCCAACCGGCCGATCACCTTCATCATCGGCTTCGCGCCGGGCGGCCCCAGCGACGTGCTGTCGCGCATCATCGGTCGGCGCATGGAGCAGGAGCTCAAGCAGCCGATGGTCATCGAGAACCGCGCCGGCGCGGGCGGCAGCCTCGCCGCGCAGATCGTCGCGCGCGCGGCGCCTGACGGCTACACCGTGATGCTCGGCACGAATGCAGCGCTCACCATCAACCCGAACGTCTTGAAGAACGTGGGCTACGACGCCGAGAAGGACTTCGACTACGTCTCCATGATCGGCACGCAACCGGACGTGCTTTACGTTCATCCGTCCGTGGAGGCGAAGACCTTCGCCGACCTCATCGCCCTCGCCAAGGCGAACCCCGGCAAGCTCAACTTCGGCTCCGGCGGCATCGGCACGCCGGCGCATCTCTCCGGCGAGCTTCTCAAGACCCGGGCGGGCGTCGACATCGCCCATGTGCCGTTCCGCGGCACGGGCCCGTCCGTGCAGGCGGTGGTCGCCGGCCATATCCAGATGGCGTTCAATCCGCCGGCGCCCCTCATCCCGTTCATTCAGAACGGCTCGATCCGCCCCCTCGCGGTCACCTCGCCCGAGCGCTCCGGCGCGCTGCCGGACGTACCGACGATTCACGAAAGCGGCTATCCCGGCTTCGACACCAAGAACTGGCACGGACTGGTGCTGCCGGCCGGCGCGCCGAAAGAGGTGATCGCCGTGCTCCAGCGCGCGCTGCACGCAACCCTCGCCGATCCCGCCGTGAAGAAGCAGCTCAACGAGCTCGGCGTCGATCTCAAGCCCGGCACGCCGGAGGAATTCCGCGCGGTGATCAGGCAGGAGCTGCCGATGTTCGCCGAGATCATCAAGACCGCCGGCATCAAAGTCGATTGAGCGGAGGGCCGGCTGAGCGGACGGCGCGGGGCGGTGCCGTCAACGCCATCGCGCCGGCGCCAAATCGCGCTTCTCGACTCCGTCCATCATCGCGGCAACCGCCGCGACGATGCCCCGGGCGCCCGCCCGCATTGCGGACGGCGTCTTCCGCGCGCCGGCAATGCGGTGGCCACGGATGCGGCGAAGCACCATAATGCGCCGCGCGCTCTCTTCGGCCGCCGGTCAGGGGAGGGGCGCCACAGACCAAAGGGCGAGGAGGAAACGATGAGGAGAAGGATTGCGCTGGCCGCCGGGCTCGCGCTGTTGGCCGCCGGCGGGCCCGCGACCGCGGCAGAATTTCCTACCAAGCCGATCACCTTCGTAATCGGCTTCGCGCCGGGCGGACCGAGCGACGTGATGGCGCGCATCGTCACGAAGCGCATGGAGCAGGAGCTCAAGCAGCCGGTCATCATCGAGAACCGCCCCGGGGCCGGCGGCGGCGTCGCGGGAACCTCGGTCGCGCGGGCGGAACCCGACGGCTACACGGTGCTGCTCGGCACCGGCAGCCTGCTCGCCATCAACGCCAGCCTTTACAAGAATCTCGGCTACGATCCGATCAAGGATTTCGAGCCGATCAGTCTGCTCGGCACGCAGACGAACGTGCTCTATACGCATCCGTCCGTCGGCGCCAAAACGCTTGCCGATCTCGTCGCGCTCATCAAGGCCAATCCGGGCAAGTACAATTTCGGCTCCGGCGGCATCGGCACGCCCGCGCATCTCGCCGGCGAGCTGCTCAAGATCAAGGGCGACCTGAAGATGACTCATGTGCCGTTTCGCGGCACCGGGCCGTCGCTCCAGGCGGTGATCGCCGGTCACATCCAGATGGCGTTCAACCCGCCGCCGCCTCTGCTCGGCCATATCGAAAGCGGCGCCATCGTGCCGATCGCCGTGACCACGCTCAAGCGCACGGCGGCACTGCCCGACGTGCCGACCGTCGCCGAAAGCGGCTATCCCGGCTTCGAGGCGACCACGTGGCACGGTCTCGTTGCGCCCGCCAACACGCCCAAGGACGTGATCGCGAAGCTGCACCACGCCTTCACCACGGCGCTCAACGATCCGCAGGTCCACAAGCAGCTCACCGACCTCGGCGTCGACGTGCAAACCACCTCGCCGGAGCAGTTCCGCGCCCATATCCAATCGGAAATTCCGAAGTGGGCCGAGGTCATCAAGGCGGCCGGCGTCAAGGTGGAGTGAGCGCGCGAGCCTGCGCGCGGTCGATCGAGGCCGCCGACGGAAAGGAGCGATCCATGGTCGAACTTGTTCCCGTCGACGGCCTCGACATTCAGGTGCTGGTCGACAACGCGACCGACATCCTTTCGACCACGCCCGCCGGCGTCGAATCCGAATACGCCTCGTTTGCGCGGCGCGGCTTTCGCACGACCGGCGGGCGCTGCCTGTGCTGCGCCGTGCACGGCCTGTCGCTGCTCGTCACCGCCTGCCGCGGCGATGTGCGCCACACGGTCCTGTTCGACTCGGGGCCGGAGGAATACGCCTTCGAGCGCAACGTGACGCGGCTCGGGGTCGATCTCGGCGCGGTCGAAAGCATCGTTCTCTCGCACGGGCACTGGGACCATGCCGGCGCGATGCTGCTCGCGCTCAACATGATCCGCAGCCGCAACGGCGGCCGCGAGGTGCCCTACTATGCCCACCCCGGCATGTTTCGCACGCGCGGCGTCCGCCTGCCGGACGGGACCGTGCGGCCGATGGAGGACGTGCCGAGCGTCGCTGCGCTCGAAGCCTTCGGCGCCAAGGTCGTCAGCACGACGGAACCGCAGATCCTGCTCGACGGCATGTTTCTGGTGAGCGGGGAGATTCCTCGCGTCAGCGGCTTTGAGCCCGGCTATCCGGGCCAGGTGCGCAGAACCGAGGACGGAGAGGGCTGGGAGCCCGATCCGCTCGTCATCGACGAGCGCTTCCTCGCCGCCCATGTGGCCGGCAAGGGGCTCGTCGTGCTCAGTGCCTGCTCGCATGCCGGAATCGTCAATGTGCTGATCCATGCGCAAAAGCTGTTTCCGGGCGTGCCGCTGCATGCGGCCGTGGGAGGCCTGCATCTTTCGGGCGCGAACGAGAGCATCATCCCGCAGACGATCGAGGGGCTGCGTGCCTTCGGTCTCGCGAGGATCGCCGCGGGTCACTGCACGGGCTGGCGGGCGATGACGGCGCTCGCCAACGCCTTCGGCGATCGGGTGCTGGCGCCGACGGCCGTGGGCAAACGCTTCAGCTTCTAGAACGGTCCGGCGGGTTCCCGGCGCGTCCCTTTTGCAGGCTGCGCCGCGGAACGCAGAGCAGCCATGCGTGTCGCGGCCCCTTCCGTTCGGTTATAAGCGCGCGCGCTTCGCGGTCGCGAGGCCGCTTCAGCCAAAAGCCTGTACAGGATGGTCCCATGCGCGAACGCATCGGCGTCATCGCGGCGGCGTCTTCGGCCGGTCTCGGCGGGGTGACCATTGCGACGACGCGGCTGCTGGTGGCTGCCGCCGATCCGCTCACGATCAATGCCGTGCGCTTCGGCGTCGCCGTGCTGCTGCTGCTCGGGCTCGCGCTCGTCCTGCGCGTGCGCTGGCCGTGCCGGGAGGACTGGCTGGCGGTCGGGGTCCTGGGCGTTCTGGCCTACGTGGTCTTCAGCCTGCTGTTCGTCGCGGCCCTGCAGTTCACCACGTCCGCGCGCGGGGGGCTCGCCTTCTCGACCCTGCCGCTGCAGACGATGATCATCGCCGCGCTCTCCGGGGTGGAGCGGCTGACGCTGCGCCGCAGCCTCGGCGTGCTGATCGCCATCGGCGGCGTCGCGACGGCGCTGGTGTCGGGATTGAAGGGCGCGCCCGAGGGCGCGTGGCGCGGCGACCTCATCATGGTCACCGGCGTCCTGTGCATGTCCGTCTATGTCGTCAGCGCGCGGCCCTTCATCGCGCGCTCCGATCCGCTCTCGTTCCTCACCATGGGGATGGGAATAGGCGAGGTGGTGCTGCTCGCGTTTGCGGCGTTGAGCGACGGGCCGTCTGCCCTGCTCGCCTTCGGCCCCGCGCAATGGCTCGCGATGGGCTTCGTCGCGATCGGAGGGGGCGCGGTCATGTTCTTCTTGTGGATCTTCGCGCTCGGCCGCACGACGCCGACGCAGGCCGCCGTTTCGGTGACGGTCAATCCCGTCGTCGCGGCGATCGCCGGCGCCCTGATGCTGGGGGAGCCGATCGGTCCGAGCCTGCTCGCGGGCCTCGTCTGCGTGATCGCGGGCGTGTGGATCGCGACCACCGAGGGGCGGGGGCGGAACAGGCCGACCGCCCCCCTCGAACTCGCGCGAAAGACGCAGCTCGCGCGCAAGACTCAGGGTTCACCGCGCCGTCCGCGCGATTGACCACGCGAGCGCGCACAGGGCCGCGAATGTGACGACGGCGTTCGCCGCGTGCGCGTACTCCCATTGCCGCCGCAGCGCCTCCCACTCCGGCGGCCGCACGGTCCAATTGGCGGTGGCGACATTGGCCGGGTAGGTCCAGGCGAAGAAAATCGCGAGCGTGGCGGCGATGCACAGGAACGCGAACAGGGGCAGCCCATAGGGCTCTCCGCGGCGCCAGGTGGCGATCGTGAGCGCGAGATCGGCCGTCAGCGCGCCGATCAGCACGAAGCCGAACAGCGCCCAGCCGCGATAGAGGCTCTGGGCGACGAAGTAGGCGTCCTGCGGCATGCCGATCTTGTTCGGCATCTCGAACAGGTGCGCCCCCGCCGGCACGAGCGCGAGCGCGGTCAGGATCAAGGCCAGGAATCGGAGTAGGGTCATGCGCGGCTCCCGGTCGCGCGGAGGCCGGGCCGTCCACGCGGGCGGGCACCATTCTACATCCGATCTGGCTCGCTCCGCGCGTTCCTGTTGGGAGCGGCCGGCAGGCGTCAGTCCGACCCCGCGGTGCTGCCCGCCGGAATTACGATCTGGGTCTGGATCACCAGCGCGGCGAGCTTGCCGTCCCCGCGCGTGATGCGCGTCTGCCACACCATGGTGGTGCGGCCCTTGTGCAGGGGCGTGCACACCGCGCGGGCGACGTCGCCGGTCGGAATGGAAGCAAAGAAGTTGATCTTGCTCTCGATGGTCGCGGTGCGCTGCCCGGGGGCGAGGTTGACGATCGTCGCGGCGCCGCCCAGGTGATCGGCGAGCGCGACGACCGCGCCGCCATGGACGATCTCGCTCGGATTGCTCAGGTGCTCCGTCACCGGCAGCTCGGCCTCCACCCGGTCGAGCGACAGGAAGGTGATGCGCGCTCCGATGAGCTGGAAGAAGGGGTGCGGCCGCTCCTCGAAGCGGCGCAGCTTGGCGGGATCGACGCTTCCGTCGGTCGCAATCGGCATCGGGCGTGTCCAGGCGGTTTTTTTTTGGCGGGCACGGCGCGTGGGGCCGCGCGGCGCGGCGGCGTCAGCCCTTGTGCATCACGAGCTGGGTCTGGGTCACCAGCGCGGCGAGCTTGCCGTCCGCGCGCGTGACGCGCGTCTGCCAAACCATGGTGGTGCGGCCGCGGTGGAGGGGCGTGCACTCGGCGCGGATCGTCTCGCCGAGGGGGACCGCGGCGAAGAAGTTCGTCTTGCTCTCGATGGTCGTCGTGCTGGCACCGCGCGGCAGATTGAGCGCCGTCGCGGTGCCACCCAGATTGTCGGCGAGCGCCATCAGTGCCCCGCCGTGCAGAACGCCGTTGCGGTTGCCCAGCTCCTCGCGCACCACCAGCTCGGCCACGACCCGATCGCGCGAGACATGCGTGATCTTCGATCCGATCAGCTCGGCGAAGGGAGGCTGCATGGCGGCGATTCGCTGCAGCCTCTGTTCCTCCGTTTCAGCGGCCTCCTCGATCTCGGTCATGGCGCGGTCACCGTGGTCTCGGGCTCTTGTCGCCGGGGAATTGGCACGACGGCGGGGCGGGATCAACCCTGTCTCAGTACACGATCACGGAGCGGATGCTCTCGCCCGCGCGCATCAGCTCGAAGGCGCGGTTGATGTCCGAAAGCGGCATCGTGTGGGTGATCATCGGGTCGATCTCGATCTTGCCCTGCATGTACCAGTCGACGATCTTGGGCACGTCCGTCCGCCCTCTCGCGCCTCCGAAGGCGCTGCCCTTCCACACGCGCCCGGTGACGAGCTGGAACGGCCGCGTCGAAATCTCCGCGCCCGCCGGCGCGACCCCGATGATGATCGACTGCCCCCAGCCGCGGTGGCACGCCTCCAGCGCCTGGCGCATCACCTTGACATTGCCCGTGCAGTCGAAGGTGTAGTCGGCGCCGCCGATCTGGTCCTCACGCGTCTTGGTCAGGTTCACGAGATAGGGCACGAGGTCGTCGCCCACCTCGTTCGGATTGACGAAGTGGGTCATGCCGAAGCGCTCGCCCCACGCCTTCTTGGCCGGGTTGACGTCGACCCCGATGATCATGTCGGCGCCGACGAGCCGCAGCCCCTGGATCACGTTGAGGCCGATGCCGCCGAGGCCGAACACGATCGCCTTCGCCCCGGGCTCCACCTTCGCCGTGTTGATGACGGCGCCGATGCCCGTCGTCACCCCGCAGCCGATGTAGCAGACCTTGTCGAAGGGAGCGTCCTCGCGAATCTTCGCCACCGCGATCTCCGGCAGCACGGTGAAGTTCGCGAAGGTCGAGCAGCCCATGTAGTGGTGCAGCTTCCTGCCCTCGATCGAAAAGCGCGAGGTGCCGTCCGGCATCACCCCCTGGCCCTGCGTCGCGCGGATCGCCGTGCACAGATTGGTCTTGCGCGACAGACAGGAAGGGCACTGCCGGCATTCCGGCGTGTAGAGGGGAATCACGTGGTCCCCCTTCTTCACCGAGGTCACGCCGGGGCCGACGTCGACCACCACGCCCGCGCCCTCGTGGCCGAGAATCACGGGAAAGAGACCTTCCGGGTCGGCGCCGGAGAGCGTGAACTCGTCCGTGTGGCAGACGCCGGTCGCCTTGATCTCCACCAGCACCTCGCCGGCCCGCGGGCCCTCGAGCTGAACTGTGGTCACCTCCAACGGCTTGCCTGCCTCGAATGCCACCGCCGCACGTACGTCCATCCATATCCTCCGTTCAAGGTTCGCCCCCCCTCGAGAGAGTGGGAACCAGCCACCCGGCGAAAGCGCAGTCTAGACAGGCCCGCCGGCCGGGACGCAAGGCTCGCGCGCTTTCGCCGGCCGCGCAGGGCGACCGTCGGCGCCATTGTCCTTGCGGGCGGGGACGCGCATTCTCCTCCGCAAAGAACAACGACTGCCGTTCAGGAGCGAAACGCCAAGGGAGAGGACCATGAGGACGCTCTTTGCCTGCGTGGTGGCGCTGGGGGCGATGCTGGGAGCGGGCCCCGCAGCATCCGCCGCCGATTACCCCAACCGGCCGGTCACGCTCGTGCTCGGCTTCGCGCCCGGGGGCCCGAGCGACGTACTGGCCCGGCTGGTCAGCCGCAAGATGGAGCAGATCCTCAAACAGCCGGTCGTGATCGACAACCGGCCCGGGGCGAGCGGCGCGGTCGCCTCCCAGGCCGTCGCCCGGGCCGCCCCGGACGGCTACACGCTCCTGCTCGCGAGCAGCGCCATGCTCGCCATCAACCCGCAGCTGTACCCGAATGTCGGCTACGATCCGATCAAGGACTTCGAGCCGATCACGGTCCTCGGCACGCAGCCGAGCGTCATCTACGTCCACCCGTCGGTGCCCGTGAAATCCCTGGCCGAGCTCGTCGCCCATGCCAAGGCCAATCCGGGCAGGCTCAATTTCGCGACCGGCGGCAAGGCCACCCCGCAGCATCTCGCGGGCGAGCTGCTGAAGCTCAGGGCGGGAATCGCCATCACCCACGTGCCCTACAAGGGGACAGGTCCCGCCCTGCAGGACGTGATCGCGGGCCACGTGCAGATCGGCATCTCGGCGGCCGCTCCCGTGGTCTCGAACATCCAGAGCGGGTCGATCCGGCCGATGGCGGTGACCACGGCCAAGCGCGCCGCCGCTCTGCCCGACGTTCCGACGGTGGCGGAGCAGGGCTACCCCGGCTTCGACGCCAACACCTAGCACGGCATCGTGGCCCCGGCCGGCACTCCGGCCGCCGTCGTCGAGACCGTGCATCGCGCGGTCGTGGGCGCCCTGAACGATCCGCAAATCCGAAAGCAGGCCGACGATCTCGGCCTCGAGATCGTCGGCAATGCGCCGGAGGCGTTCCGCGCCATGCTCGAGGACGACCTTCCCCGCTGGGCGGAGATCATCAAGGCCTCGGGCACCAAGGGGGACTGAGGGAGGCGGGGGCCTCGCGGCTGCCCGGCGGCGCGGCTCGAGGCCTGCCCGCGCGCGGTTGCGGTTGCGGCCGTGTCCGGCCGCGGCGCGGGCTTCCGCCGGCGAGCCGGGGGGCGCCCGGCGCACGCTCCTCGCCTTGCGAGCGCGCGCGAAAAGGCCGCTTCCCGAGACGGCGAAAATCGAGTCGGACGAGAAGCTTGGCGGCGGGCGACCGAGATTTCGATTCAGGGGGCTGCGAGATCGATTCAAGGGCTTCACAAAGCGATCGAGGGCGCCGTTCACAAATCGATTCAGGGGGAGGGACTTCGCAGAGCGATTGCAGAGCGATTCAAGGGCGCAGGCTTCTTCCCGAATCGATTCAACGGGCGGCCGCAGGCGGCGTCGGCCGCGGCGGCAAAAACCGCGCCCTCGGGCGGGATTTGTCGAGTCCGTTCATCGCGTTCCGGGCGCGAGCGCGCAAAGTGAATCAAGAAATTCAACCGCGCTCACCGCTTTGGCGGAGGCGCGCCGGCGCGCGCGGCCGGTCGGCTCGCGCCGCGTCGGAGCTGCATCCGTCCACAGGTCGGGCATGGCTTGACTTTGCCCATCGGGGAGGGTTTTTCGGCGCGTCTACCTAAGGCGCGCTCATGTCCATCGCTTTCATCTTTCCGGGCCAAGGGAGCCAGTCCGTCGGTATGGGCAAGGCCCTGGCCGAAAATTTTCCGGTCGCCCGCGCGGTTTTCGAGGAGGTCGACGAGGCGCTCGGGGAGGCTCTCACCGCCACGATGTGGGAGGGGCCGGCCGAGCGGCTCACGCTCACCGAGAATGCGCAGCCGGCGCTGATGGCGGTGTCGCTCGCCGCCACGCGGGTGCTCGAAGCCGAGGCGGGGCTCGATCTCGCGCGCGATGCGCAGTTCGTGGCCGGCCATTCGCTGGGCGAATATTCGGCGCTGGCGGCGGCCGGCGCGTTCACGATCGCCGACACCGCGCGCCTTTTGCGCATCCGCGGCCGGGCCATGCAGCAGGCGGTGCCGGTCGGGGCCGGCGCGATGGCCGCGGTCATGGGCCTCGAACTCGCTGAGGCCCAGGCCGTCGCCGCGGAGGCGGCGCAGGGCGAGGTCTGCGAGGCGGCGAACGACAACGGCGGCGGCCAGGTGGTGCTGTCGGGCTCCAAGGCGGCGATCGACCGCGCGGTCGAGATCGCCAAGGCGCGGGGGGCGAAGAGGGCCATCCTGCTTCCGGTGTCCGCCCCCTTCCATTGCGCGCTGATGAAGCCCGCGGCCGAGGCCATGGCGGAGGCGCTCGCGCAAGTGGCAGTCAAGGCGCCGAAAGTTCCGCTCGTCGCCAATGTGCTGGCGCGCCCCATCACCGATCCGGCCGAGATCGTCCGCAGCCTGGTCGCGCAGGTCACCGGCACGGTGCGCTGGCGCGAGTCGGTCGCCTTCATGGGCGAGGCCGGGGTGACGACCTTCTACGAACTCGGCGCCGGCAAGGTCCTGAGCGGCCTCGTCAAGCGCATCGTCGAGGGCGCGAGCGGAATTTCCATCGGCACGCCCGAGGACGTGGCCGCGTTCAGGGCGGCGCGCGCCGCGGCCTGACGAGCAAGCCACGATTGCGACTGAGCGGAGAGGAGGCCCGGCGCATGTTCGACCTGACCGGCAGAACGGCCTTGGTGACCGGCGCGAGCGGCGGAATCGGCAGCGCCATCGCCCGCGCGCTGCACCGGCAGGGCGCCGTGGTAACGCTTTCGGGCACGCGGCGCGAAGCGCTCGACGCGCTCGCCGCCTCGCTGGGCGAACGCTGCCATGTTGTGCCGTGCAATCTCGCCGACAAGGACGAGGTCGAGACGCTCGTGCCCCGCGCCGAGGAGGCGATGGGCCAGCTCGACATTCTGGTCGCCAATGCGGGCGTCACCCGCGACAACCTCTTCGTGCAGCTGCGTGACGAGGACTGGGAGCAGGTGCTCGCCGTCAACCTCACGGCGACCTTCAAGCTCGCGCGCGCGGCCGTGCGCGGCATGATGCGCCGCCGATTCGGGCGCGTGATCGCCATCACGTCCGTCGTGGGGGTCACGGGCAATCCCGGTCAGGGCAATTATGCCGCTGCCAAGGCCGGCCTCATCGGCATGATGAAGTCGATCGCCCAAGAATACGCTCGGCGGGGAATCACGGCGAACAGCGTGGCGCCCGGCTTCATCGCGACGCCGATGACCGACAAGCTCAACGAAAAGCAGCGGGAATCGATCCTCGCCCGCGTGCCTGCGGGCCGCCTCGGCAGTCCGGAGGACGTTGCGAGCGCCGTCGTCTACCTCGCCTCCGACGAGGCCGCCTACGTCACCGGGCAGACGCTGCACGTGAACGGCGGCATGGCCATGATCTGAGGCGGGATTTCGCGGTGGAGCGGGCGTTGAAAGGCTTTGGGATGGCGTGCGGGTTTGCTGGTCAAGCCCGACGAAGTATGTTACCGGAGCCCGGCTTAGCTGGAGCGCCGGGCCCGGGCCGGGTGCTCCATGCGCGGCGGCCGTGCGGCGGCTGCTGAGACATCACACACAAGAGCCTACGGGTTGCGTTTGTCGCCGGCCCATTCGAAACGGACGAGGTTGAACGATGAGCAATATTGCCGAGCGGGTAAAGAAAATCGTCGTGGAGCATCTGGGCGTAGAAGCCGACAAGGTCACCGAAAACGCCAGCTTCATCGACGATCTCGGCGCGGACAGCCTCGATACGGTCGAGCTCGTTATGGCCTTCGAGGAGGAGTTCGGTTGCGAAATCCCCGATGACGCGGCCGAAACCATTCTGACGGTGGGCGACGCCGTCAAGTTTCTTGAAAAGAACGCCAAGAACTGATCTGTCCCACCGCCGTTCCCACCGACGCCTGAGCGCCGCGGGCCGCGCTATGCCGATGCGCGGGATCCTTGTACGATCGTGCTCCGGGAGGACTTGAAGCCGCACCATGAGACGGGTTGTCATCACCGGGCTTGGTATGGTCACGCCGCTCGGCTGTGGCGTCGAGGTCACGTGGAAGCGCCTGCTGGCAGGCGAGAGCGGCGCGCGCCGGGTCGAGCACTTCGACGTGTCCGACCTGCCGGCCAAGATCGCTTGCCAGATCCCGCGCGGCGACGGCTCCAACGGCACCTACAATCCCGACCAGTGGATGGAGCCCAAGGAGCAGCGGCGGGTGGACGAGTTCATCACCTTCGCGATGTGCGCGGCGCGCCAGGCGCTCGACGACGCGGGCTGGCATCCGAAGACCCGCGAAGAGCAGATCAGCACCGGCGTGCTCATCGGCTCGGGGATCGGCGGCATTCAGAGCATCGCGGAAACGGCGATCACCCTGAAGGAGAAGGGGCCGCGCCGCGTCTCGCCGTTCTTCATTCCGAGCTCGATCATCAATCTGGCCTCGGGCCACGTCTCGATCGCGTTCGGCCTCAAGGGCCCGAACCACGCGGTCGTGACCGCGTGCTCGACCGGCGCGCATGCGATCGGCGACGCCGGGCGGCTGATCGCTCTCGGAGACGCCGACGTGATGGTGGCCGGCGGCGCCGAATCGCCCGTGAATCGCCTGTCGATTGCGGGCTTCTCCGCCTGCCGCGCGCTGTCCACCGCGTTCAACGACACGCCGGAGCGCGCCTCGCGCCCCTATGACCGCGATCGCGACGGATTCGTGATGGGCGAGGGCGCGGGCGTCGTGGTGCTCGAGGAATACGAGCACGCCAAGCGGCGCGGCGCGCGCATCTATGCCGAGCTCGTCGGCTACGGCCTCTCCGGCGACGCCTATCACATCACCGCGCCGGCCGAGGACGGCGACGGCGCGTACCGCTGCATGACCGCCGCGATCAAGCGCGCCGGCATCTCGCCCTCGGAGATCGACTACATCAACGCGCACGGAACTTCGACGCCGCTCGGCGACGAGATCGAGCTCGCCGCGGTGGAGCGCGTGGTCGGCAACGCGGCGGGGCGCATCTCCATGTCCTCGACGAAGTCGTCGATCGGGCATCTGCTCGGCGCGGCCGGGGCCGTCGAAGCGATCTTCTCGGTGCTCGCCATCCGCGATCAGATCGCGCCGCCGACCATCAACCTGGACAACCCGTCGGTCGAAACGGCGATCGACCTCGTTCCGCACACGGCGCGCCCGCGCAAGATCGACGTCGTGTTGTCCAATTCGTTCGGATTCGGCGGCACCAACGCGAGCCTGGTGCTGCGGCGGGTGCAATAAAGCGCGGCCCGGTCCGCCCTTTCGCCACATTTGCTCTTACGCTTCGGCCCGGAGCGCGGGCGATGCGAGAAGGACCGCGCGCGACCGAACCGATTCACGAGCGATCAGGCTTGCGGCCGGTGATCCGCTGCGACGATCGCCCTTTTCTGAGTGGTGCACATGGCGGATGAACAGCGCCAGCAAGGCGGCGCGGCCGCGCCGCAGGAGGGCGAGAGCCAGCCTGCACGGCCGGAGTCGGAGGCGGCGTCCACCGGCGGCGGCGAGCCGGCGCGAATCACCCCGCGCAGCGCGCGGGCGCGGCTCCAGCCCGAGCGGGTGCCGCATCCCGCGTCGCGGCCGTCGCGGCGCGTGCGCCATCCGATCGTCGTCGCCGGCAATGCGATCTTCACCACGATCGTCATTCTGGCCATCGTGGTCGGGGTCGCGCTCGCCATCGGCAAGCAGCGCTTCGAGGCGCCGGGGCCTCTGCAGAGCGATAAGATCGTGAACATTCCGCGCTCCGGCGTGCGCGAGGTGGCCGAACTTCTGGAGCGCGAGGGCGTCATCGACCAGCCGTGGGTCTTCATCGGCGGCGTGTTCGCGCTCAAGGCCCGGGACGACCTGAAGGCCGGCGAATATCTCTTCCAGAAGCACGCGAGCCTGCGCGACGTGCTCGACACGATCATCGAAGGAAAGGTCGTCCAGCACCAGATCACGATTCCGGAGGGCCTGACCTCGGAGCAGGTGGTCGCGCGCCTGCTCGAGAACGAGGTTTTGACCGGAAGCGTGCGTGAAATCCCGCGCGAGGGCACGCTGCTTCCGGAGACCTACAGGTTCACGCGCGGCACCACGCGCGAGCAGTTGATCCAACGCATGCAGCAGAGCCTCCGCCGCGTGCTGCAGGAGGCGTGGGAGCGGCGCAGCCCGGACCTTCCGATCAAGACGCCGGAGCAGCTCTTGGTGATCGCTTCGATCATCGAGAAGGAGACGAGCCGGCCGGACGAGCGCAGCCGCGTCGCCGCCGTCTTCATGAACCGGCTGCGCCAGCGCATGAAGCTGCAGTCGGACCCGACGATCATCTACGGCCTCGTCGGCGGCAAGGGCAGTCTCGGCCGGCCGATCATGCGCAGCGAGATCGAGCAGCCGACTCCCTACAACACCTATGTCATCGACGGGCTGCCGCCCGGACCGATCGCCAATCCGGGGCGCGCTTCGATCGAAGCCGCGGCCAATCCGGCGCGCACCAAGGAGCTCTACTTCGTGGCCGACGGCGCCGGCGGGCACGCCTTCGCCGAAACCCTCGAGCAGCATCAGCGCAACGTCGCGCGGCTGCGCCAGATCGAGCAGCAGGCGCGGGAGGCGGGCCGCGCGCCGTCCGACGCGACGCCGCCGGCGGCCGCCGCGCCCGACGCGCCGCAGGAAACGCCCGCCGCCTCCGCGCCGGCCGCGCCGCGCCCGGCGGCGCGGCCGCAGGGCCGTTCCAGCCGCCGCCAATAGCCGCCGTCTTCGACTCGCCCGCGCTTGTGAGCGCCGGGCAGGCCGGCTAAGGTCCCGCGCGCTTTCGCCCCCCGGACCTTCTCATTTGCGAGTTTGATTGCATGGCGCTGTCGAGCATGACCGGCTTCGCGCGAACGCACGGCGTTTGCGGCAGCTATGTCTGGGGCTGGGAGATCAAGTCGGTCAACGGCAAGGGGCTCGAGCTGCGCCTGCGCCTGCCGCCGGGTTGGGACGCCGTGGAGGTCGCCGTCCGCGCGGAAGCCAAGGCGCTCGTGCGCGGCAATGTGTTCGCGACTCTCACCGTCAAGCGCGAGGGCGTCACCCCCGTCGTGCGGGTGAATCACTCCGTCCTCAACGCAATTCTGCCCACCCTGCGCGAGCTCGGCGAGCGCATCGCGGCGCAGCCCGCCTCGATCGACGGCATTCTCGCCATCAAGGGCGTGATCGAAGTGCTCGATCAGGACGAGGACCCCGAGGAGCACGCGGCGGCCGAGCGCGCCATCGTCGCAGGCTTCAATGCGGCGGTCGCGGAGCTCGTGGAAATGCGCCTGCGCGAGGGAGCGGCGCTCCAGCGCGTCTTGATGCAGCGGCTCGACGAGATCGACGCGCTGCGTTTGCGCGCCGAGCGCACGCCCGGACGCCAGCCGGCCGCCATCAAGGCGCGTCTTGCGGAGCAGATCGCCATGCTGACGGAGACGCCCGGGCGCTTCGATCTCGACCGCCTGCACCAGGAGGCGCTGCTGATGGCCGCCAAAGCCGATATCCGCGAGGAGCTCGACCGCATCGCGGCGCATGTCGAGCAGGCGCGCAAGCTGCTGGCCGAGGGCGGCCCGGTCGGGCGGCGACTGGACTTTCTCGCCCAGGAGTTTAATCGCGAGGTGAACACGCTGTGCTCCAAGTCGAACGACGTCGAGCTCACCACCGTGGGGCTGGAGCTCAAGAACGTCGTCGAGCAGTTTCGCGAGCAGGTGCAGAACCTGGAGTAGGGGAATGGGGGGTGAAACGGCGGACCCCGCGATGGTTCGTCGCCGCGGGCTGATGCTGGTGCTGTCCTCGCCGTCCGGCGCGGGCAAGACGTCGCTGTCGCGGCGGCTGCTGCAGGCCGATCCGTGCCTCGAACTCTCCATCTCGGTCACGACGCGCCCGCCGCGGCCCGGCGAAATCGACGGTCACGACTATCACTTCGTCGACCGCGCCCGGTACGACGCCATGGTGCGCAACGGGGAACTCCTGGAGCGGGCCGAGGTCTTCGGCTTCCATTACGGGACGCCGCGACAGCCGGTCGAAGCGGCGCTGCAACGGGGCAAGGACGTGCTCTTCGACATCGACTGGCAAGGCACGCAGCAGCTCCGCGATTCGGCCCGCGCGGACCTCGTCAGCGTGTTCGTGCTGCCTCCCTCCATCGCCGAGCTCGAACGCCGCCTGCGCAGCCGGGCGCAGGACAGCGAGGAAGTGATCCGCGCCCGCATGAGCAAGGCCGCGGACGAAATGAGCCACTGGCCGGAATACGACTACGTCATCATCAACCGCGATCTCGACCAGGCCTTCGCCGATCTGCGGGCGATCCTCGCGGCGGAGCGGCTGAAGCGCGAGCGTCAGATCGGGCTCGCCGATTTCGTGCGCTCGCTGCGGGACAAGATTTGACCTGGGGCCGCGCGCCGTCAGGGCCTCAGCACGACGCGCCCGACGATCCGCCCCGCGCGCAGGTCGTCGAGCGTGCGCTGCGCCTCGCGAAGCGGCCGCTCGGCGATGGGAATTGCGGGCGGCTCGCCGGCGCGGGCGAGGTCGAGCATCGCGCGGGCTTCCGCGAGCGTGCCGACGAAGGTGCCCTCGATCGTCATCACCTTGAGCGGGAACATCGGCACCGGCGTCGAGAAGGCGCCGCCGAGCAGGCCCGCCACCACCACCTTGCCGCCCTTGGCGAGGGCCGCCGTCGCAAAGGCGAGCGAGCGGTCGGAGCCGACGAAGTCGCAGGCCGCGAGCACGCCGCCGCCGGTCAACGCCGCGATCTGCCGGCGCGCGTCGGGATCGGCGGGGTCGAAGGCGGCCGCGGCGCCGGCTGCGAGCGCTGCCGCGCGCTTGGCAGCGTCGATATCGGCGACGATCGGCGCCTGCGCGAAGAGCCGGCGCGCGAAGGCGAGCGCCATCATGCCCACGCCGCCGAGCCCGACCAGCAGCAGCGGACCCTGGCCGGCGCGGTGCGCCACCTTCTTGAGCGCCGAAAAGGCGGTGAGGCCCGAGCACATGTAGGCCGCGGCCAGCGCCGTCGGCAGCGGCGCATAGTCGAGCAGATAGCGCGGATGCGGCACCAGGACGTGGGTGGCGAAGCCCCCGTCGACGGTGACGCCGAGGTGCCGCGGCGCGGCGCAGAGATGTTCCTCCGCGCGCCGGCAGGCGGCGCAGGCGCCGCAGCCGATCCAGGGGAAGACCGCGACCGCCCGGCCGGGCGCGATCTCGGCCGCGGGTCCCGCCGCCTCGACCACGCCGGCGATTTCGTGCCCGAGCGTGAAGGGCAGGGTGCGCCCCGCCGTGATGTCGAGCCGGCGCTCGCCGCCCATCGCGAAATAGCCGTCCTGCAGGTGAACGTCCGAATGGCACACGCCGCACCGTTCGATGCGGACCAGCACCTCGGTTCCCGTCGGCGTGGGAAGTTCGGCGACGGTCTCGCACAGCGGCGTCGCATAGGCGGTCAGGGATTGGCGTCTGAACAGCGGCATGGCGTGGGGCCCCGCCGGCCATCATGCCCCGGGTCGGGCCGTCGTGGCCAGCGCCTGCGCGAGCGCGACGAAGCCCGCGACCGGCACCTCCTCGGCCCGCGCCGTCGCCGCGATGCCGGCGGCGGCAAGCAGCGGGTGGGGATCGAGGCCGAGCGCGCGCAGGCTCTGGCGCAGCATCTTCCGGCGCTGGCCGAAGGCGGCTTCCGTCACTCGTTCGAGCATCGGCAGCGGGCAGGGGAGGGGTTCGGGGCGCGGCACGAGCTGCACCAGCGAGGAGACCACCTTGGGCGGCGGCACGAAGGCCGAGGGCGCGATGTCGAACAGGATTCGCGGCTCCGTGCGCCACTGGGCGAGCACGGCGAGGCGGCCGTAGCTCTTCGCACCGGGCGCGGCGACGATGCGCTCGGCGACCTCGCGCTGAAACATGAGCACCAGCCGGTCGTACCAGGGCGGCCACGGCTCGAGGCTGAGCCAGCGTACCAGCAGCGCGGTGGCGATGTTGTAGGGGAGGTTGGCGACGATGCGGGCCGGCCCGCCGCCGAGATAGGGGGCGGGATCGAAGCGCAGCGCGTCGCCGTTCACGATCGCGAGCCGCCCCTCCGCGCGCGCGGCGATCTCCTCGAGCGCAGCGATGCAGCGCGCGTCGCGCTCGACCGCGACGACACGGCGCGCTCCGTGCGCGAGCAGCGCGCGCGTGAGCCCGCCGGGGCCGGGGCCGACCTCGATCACCGTCACCCCTGCGAGCGGCCCCGCGGCGCGCGCGATGCGCCCGGTGAGGTTGAGGTCGAAGATGAAGTTCTGGCCGAGCGACTTGCGCGCGCTGAGGCCGTGAGCGCGGATCACTTCGCGCAGGGGAGGCAGCTCGTCGAGCCCGCCCAAGTGTCACCGCCTCAGGGGCTGTACGGGCTCGGTCACGTCACCGGCTCGTCCGCCGGGGCCGTCAGCCGGTCGGCGAGCGCGAGCGCGGCGGCGAGGCTCGCGGGGCTCGCCCGGCCCGTCCCGGCGATGTCGAAGGCCGTGCCATGGTCGGGCGAGGTGCGCACGAACGGCAGGCCGAGCGTCACGTTGACGGCGTGATCGAAAGCCAGGGTCTTGATCGGGATCAGTGCCTGGTCGTGGTACATGCACAGCGCCGCGTCGTAGCGCGCGCGGGCGGCCGCGTGGAACATCGTGTCGGCGGGGAGCGGCCCGCGGATGTCGATGCCCTCCGCCTGCAAGGCGGCGACCGCGGGGGCGACCACGTCGCGATCCTCGGGGCCGAGCGCGCCGTCCTCGCCGGCATGGGGATTGAGCCCCGCGGCCACGAGCCGCGGACGGGCGATGCGGAAGCGCAACTTGAGATCGCGGGCCACGATCCGCCCGGTCTCCACGATCAGGTCGCGCGTGAGCTGGCGCGGCACGTCGCGCAGCGCGACATGCACGGTGACCGGCACGACGGCGAGCTCCGGGGCCCACAGCATCATCACCGGATGCGGCTCCGCCGCGCCCAAAAGCTCGGCCGCGAGGCGGGCCAGATATTCGGTGTGGCCGGGATCGGTAAAGCCGTTGCGGTACAGCACCGCCTTCGCGACCGGATTGGTCACGAGCGCGCGCGCGCGACCGTGGACGACGTCGGCGACGGCGCGACGGATCGCCGCGATCGCCGCCGGCGCGCTCGACTCGTCGGGACGGCCGGGCTCCGCGGTCACCGGCAGGCCGAGCGGAACCACCGGAAGGCTTGCGGCGAAGGCCGCCGCGGCGGCTTCCGGCTCGACCACGGCGACCGGCACGTCGAGGCCGATCCGGTGCGCCCTACGGCGCAGGAAATCGGGGTCGGCGGCGACGTAAAAGGGAGGAAGCCCCCGCGCGTTCCGCTCGAGCCACAGCGCGAGCGTGATGTCGGGGCCAATGCCGGCCGGCTCGCCGAGCGTGACCGCCAGTGGCCGCTGCGTCATCGCCGCTACCGGATCTCGATCGCGGAGCTGCGGCGGAGCTGCTGCAGATACTGCTTACCCTGCGCCGCAAACCGCTCGCCGAACAGCTCCTCACGGACGTCGCGCTCGAGGCCGGTGTCGCCCCGCGCCTGCCGCTTCTCGCACAATGCGAAGACCTCGATGCCGTTCGGCGTCACCTCCGGCGGAGTCAATCCGCCGACCTTGGTGTTGTCCAGCACCTCCCGCAGCTTGGCCGGCAGGTCGCCGGACAGGCGCACGATGGGCTCGCGGACGACGACGTCGCGCAGCCCGCGCGCAAGGCGCAATCCCTCCTCGCAGTTCTGGAACCGGCTGCGCAGGCCTTCCGCCTCGCGCCGGCGGGCCATCAGGGCGGCGTCGCCGCCCTCCCGCCGCACCACGAGCAGGATCGGCCGCAGCGTGTACTCGTAGGCCGCCGCGTTCTTGTCGTTCTTCTGGCGCGAGGAGATGATCTCCTGGACCTCGCGGTCGCGCACCTGAAGATTGTTGCCGAACTTGCCGCGCACGATCTGGTTCCAGGCGAGATCGGCGCGCAGCTTGTTCTTGAGCGCGGTGATGCTGATTCCGGCGCCGGCCAGCGCCTTCGCGAACTGCTCGGGCGAGGCGCGCATGCGCGCCGCCATGCCGGCGACCACGTTGTCGACTTCGGAATCGGATATCTCGATCCGGTAGCGCCGGGCCGTCTGCATCTTCAGCCGCTCGTCGATCAGTTCGTCGATCACCTCCTTGCGGCTCGGCGTCTTGTGGTTCGAGACCTGGATCAGGCGCGTGCGTTGCTCGACGTCCACCGCCGTAATGGGCTCGCCATTGACCCGCGCCACGACCTGCTGCGCCAGGGCGGGGGCGAAGCCGCCGGCAGACAACAGCAAGAGCGCCGCGGCCAAGGCGACAATGCGGGCTCTTCGCCGGATCATGGTTGCGTTCCTCAGCATTTTTCTCCTGCGAAGCTGCGGGTCTCCCCCTCAGCGGCTCGATCGGTCGCCCTCCGTGACCACCTCGCCAGCCCCATGCGAGCGTTCGAAGCCGCGGCGGCGGGCGCCGAAGCCGTCCCCCCGCGCAGCCGGACAGGCGAAAGCGAACGCGGCTTCGGCGCAAGACGGGCTTCGGCGCAATCCATGAGGCCCTGACGCTCTAGAACAGGCCGAAGCTCGAGGCGCCGCCGCTGTTGCCCGGTCCGCCCACCTGCTGCGTGAACGACGTCCCGCCGAGCGTGCGCAGACTGATCTGCAGCAGGAAGACACGGTTCGGGACGATGTCGCCGCGATAACCATAGTTGGTCGAGTAGAGCATGCTCAGCGAGATGCACTCGTCGATGTAGCCGACGCCGAAGGTCGCGGTGTTCAGCTTCGAACTGTCGATGCTGTAGAGCGCGGAGGCCGACATCGACCAGTTGGGAGACAGTTTCACGCTGGCCGCCGGCATGATGCCCTCGCGCGGCACCAGAATCCCGACCTCGGGCTGCGCATCGTAGCGGCCGTAGGTCAGCGAGGTCGTCCACCGGTCGAAGTTGAGCCGCCCCTCGAGCTCCAGGCGGCGCGTCGCGAAGGTCTGCTCGTCGAAGCGGAACCGCGACGCGAAGGTGTAGGTCTTGTTCGGCTGGAAGATGACCCGGCCGACATAGTCCGAGCGCGCGGTCTCGAGCCCGCTCGCGAGGCCCGTATTCGCCATGTCGGCCACGGCGTAGGAGTTGACGCCGAACAAGTGATACGACTGGCCGAACAGCGCGTTCAGGTAGCCCGCATTGTTGAAGTGCGCCGTGTACTGCAGGGCGACGTTGGCCCGGCCGCCGCCCTCGACCCGGTCCCACCCCGAGAACTTGTTGAGCGTCAAGAGATTGATGTCGTCGAACAGCAGGCTCTGCGAGTCCTCGTTGGGGAAGCGGCCGATCTGCGGCTCGTTCGGGCGGGCGATGACCTGCACCGTCGGTTCGATCGTCTGCGCGCCCCAGGAATGCGTGCTGATGAAGGGATAGCGGTATTCGAGGCCGATCGCCGGCATCGCCCGCGCGAGGCTGTCGTCCCCGGGATGGATGAAGTTCGCGGTCGACGGGTCGGGATTGATCGAGACGGAGGCGAGGTCGGCGCGCGCAGAGAGGAAGGGCGTGAAGATCTGCCCGAACGGGTCGACGAAGCTGCGGCGCCACTGCGCCTCGGCCGAAAGGCGCGAATAGGTGCCGGCGATGCCGCGCAACAGGCAGTTGTCGCGCGTCTTGACCGCGGCCGGATCGGCGCTGTCGCAGACGTTCTTGCCGTCGCTGAATGCGGTGGTCGCGGCCGCAACGGAGACCGGATCGTAGTCCGCCTGCTGCCGGGTGAGGCTCGTGAGGTTGACGTTGTAGGTGAGCTCGCCGCCGAAGACCGGATAGCCGAACTTGTACTTGTAGTCGATGATCGGGTGCAGGAACGGCAGCTGCTTCTGAACGTCGAGCGGCGAGAGGCCGTAGAAGTGCACCGCCCGGGCGTCGAAGTAGCTGTTGGCCCCGCGGCCGAACAGATAGACCTGCGAGATGGCTTCGGTGCCCTGCTTGGTCACCTTGTACTGCGGCGCATAGGAATTGTCCGTGAACAGGCTCGCGTCCCAGCCCCAGTACCAGTTCTGCGACAGGCGGAAGTCGCCCTTGGTCTCGATCGCGCCGCGGAAGTCGCGGTCTCCGGTCGTGCCGACGAACGGCTTCCGATCCGACTGAAAGATGCCGGACGCGCGGATCGCGTAGGCGCCGTTGATGAGCCGGTGGCGCCACTCGCCCATCATCAGCGGGCCCTGCCTCGTGGTGATCATCGGCGCGAGCGTGATGTCGTAGTTGGGCGCGAGGTTCCAGAAGAACGGCACCTGAACGCCGACGCCGTAATAGGTGCTGGTGAGGACGTGCGGCTGCAGCAGGCCCGTCTTGCGCTTCACCGTCGGATCGGGCGTCCAGAAATAGGGGAAGTAGGCGATCGGCATCCCGAAGAGCTCGAAGCGCGCATCCTCGAAGTAGATGGTCTTCTCGTTCTCGTCGTGGATGATGCGGGCGGCCTTCACCTGCCATTTCGGCGGGCGCTGGGGGGCGTCCTTGCAGGGCTCGCAGGCTGTGTAGACCCCGCTCTGGAAGACCGTCAGCCGGCCCTCGCCCTCGCCGGGGCGCACGTCCGCGCGCACGGCGGCCATGCGCAGCTTGTCGCTCGTTTCGATGTGCAGGGAATCGACGAAGCCGTCGCGGAAGTGCTCGTCCAGCTCCAGCCGGTCGGCGTGGATGACCTTGCCGTCGGCCTCGGTCAGCCGGACGTTGCCCTCGGCATGCATCCGCTTGGTGCGCTGGTCGTAGGTCACGCGCTCGGCTTCGAGAACGGAGCCGGCATAGTGGATCTGCACGTGGCCGACGGCCGAGACCCGCTCCGAGGTGTAGTCGTAGTGGATCTCGTCCGCCTGGACGAACATCTGCGCGTTGGGGTCGGTCTTGCCCCCCGCCAGCATGGAGGACGCCGTCGGCGCGCTGGACCGCGGCGGAACGCCGACCCAGGCCTGCGCCGCCGCGGGACGCGCCCCGAGCGCAACGCCCAGGGCGGCGCAGACGAGCACGCCGGCCGAGACCAAGCCCAGGCGTCTTCCACAGGAAAAACGAGCGGCGGTCGCGCCGGCCATCACCCGTCCTCCTGGAAAAGCAGGACAAGGACGCCCGTCAAGGCGCCGATGGCGGCCGGGGCCCAGGCGGCCGTGACCGGGGGCATAAGCGCAGCTTTGCTCAAATCTTCCGTCACCTTGGAAAGGACATAAAGCAAAAAGCCAGCCCCTATGCCACTCAGGATCATCCTCTGCACGCCGCCGAAGCGGAAGAACCGCAGGCTGACGGACGCGGCCAACAGGACCATCGCCGCCAGCACGAAGGGACGCGCCAGCAAGCTTTGGTACTGAAATCGGTAGCCGGCGGCAACCAGGCCGGCCCGCTCGGCGAGATCGATGTATTTCGGCAATTCCCAAAATGAGACGGTCTCCGGGGTGGCGAGGCTCTCACGGATTTGCGCGCCGCTCAGATTCGTCTTCAAGGCATAGGCGGATTCCTCGCGCGGCGGCGCCCCGGGGGCGTAGATGCGGGCGCTTCGCAGCACCCATTGCCCCGGCTCGAGCCTCGCGGATTCGGCCTCGATGCGTTCGACAAAGCGGCCGTCCCGGTCGAAAAGAAAGACGCTGACCCCGGTCAGCGATTCGCCCTGGTCGCGGCTCGAGGCGGCATAGAGGATCGACTGGCCGTCGCCGCTGCGCTGGCGCAGCCAGAATCGCCCCGCGTTTTCGTCCGCGCGCGAACCGAAGATGCGCTCCTCGAAGCGCTTGGCCTGCTCGCCCAGGGCGGCCGCCAGCGGGTTGTAGACGGTGGCGGCGAAAACGCCGAGCGCGAACGCCGCGGCCACCGCCGGCATGACGAACTGCCACGCCGACATGCCCGCCGCGCGCGCCACGACCAGCTCGTTGCGCCGCGACAGGTTGAGGAACGCGATCATGGTGGCGACCAGGATCGTGAACGGCATCAGCCGTTCGATGATCTGCGGCACCCGGTAGAAGGAGGTCAGCGCGACGACCCACGCCGGAACGTTGCTGCCGGCGTTCGAGCTGCGGCGCGTCAGCTCGATGTAGTCGATGAGGACGACGAGCAGGAAAATGCCGACGAAGACCGCGGCGGCCGCGCCGACGAAACGGCGGACGACGTAAAGGCCGAAGACGCGGGGGATCATCGCGCGCGCCTCTAGGCCGGAGCCGCCTGGTTGCTGAACCGCGCCTGCAGCCGGGCGAAGGCCTCGACGAGGAAGGCCGGCGGCTCGACCGCGGCGCCCCGCGCGAGCAGAATGACGCCGCCGCAGACGGCGGCCGCCAGCGTGACATAGAGCACGACGAGCGCGCCCGGCGTCTTGGCGGCGAACACGACGCAGGCGAAGCCGATCAGCCGCACGGTCGCGACCGTCACGATCGCCATGAGCATGGACAGGCCCCGGCTCTGGCGGCTCGTCCGCGGCGCGCCGAGAATCGCGAAGGCGAGCAGCGCGAAAATCACGGGAAACACGGGGGCGAGCAGGCGGTCGTTGATCTCGGCCCGGAAGCGCCCCGTATTCGCCTTGTAGTAGGGATCTTCGGGGTCGGGCCAGATCAGATCCCACAGGTAGCGCTCGGTGACGTTGAAGGTCGGCACGTAATTGGCGCCGCTGAACTGCGTCATGTCGAAGGCGTAGCGCTCGAAGAGCACGATCGTCGGATCGGGCTCCTTGGCGTCCACCCGCTGCGCGCTCCCGTTCTCCAGCACGAGGAAGCTGCCGTTCTCGTTTTCGAGCACGATGCCGCGCTCGGCGAGAAAGGTCGCACGCAGATTCGGATCGCGCCGGTCGTCGATGAAAATGCCGCCGAGCTCGCCGTTCGTGCGCCGTTCGCGGATGTGGAAGGTGAGCTGGCCGCCCTGCAGCGAGGTGAAGCGCCCGGGCTGGATGACGTTGGCGACGAGGTCGGCGCGAACGCGGGAGATCAGCGTGCGCAGCTCGCGCAGGCATTTGGGCGCGATGTAGGCGCTGATCGCGGCCACCAGGGTCGCGACGATCAGCGACACCGTGAGAAAGGGGCGGAAGATGCGCCACGGCGACATGCCGGCCGCATTCATCACGATGATCTCCGAATCCGCGTTGAGCTTGTTGAGCACGTAGATGACGGCGATCACGAAGGCGAGCGGGGCGATGACAAGGACGAGCGCCGGGATCAGCAAGGCGGTGAGGCCGACGAAGACGAGAACCGTCTGCCCCTGGCTGGTGACGAGGTCGATGTCGCGCAGCGCATGCGTCACCCAGATGACGATCGTCAGGCTGACGAGGACGAGCAGGAACGCCCCCAGGGTCGTGCGCACGATGTACTGTCCGATGGACCCCATGGCGATCGACTCTTCCCGCCTCCGTGCCGGTGGGCACGAATCTCCGTCTCAAGCTCGGGTCGCGAACCGGACCCTCGGGGGCGCCTCTAGTCGCCCACCGTGGCAGCAGCGCGGCAGCCCCCCGCAGCCGGCCGGCTATTAAAGGCCGGCACCGATGCTATAAGGGGCGCGCACAACGTACCCGCCACCGTTTTGCCGCAGGCGTTGCGAATTGGAAAGGACTGGCCGATGTCCGAGGCCATCAAGCTCGGATTTGCTCCGTTTTCGACCCCCGAAAAGGGCGTTCTCGTCGTGTTCGCGGACGACGCGCTTCAATTCGGCCCACAGACCCGCGCGGTGCTCAAGGCGACGGGCGATCTGATCGCGCGCGCGGCAGAATCGGAGGGCTTCAAGGGCAAGCTCGGCACGGCGCTCGAGATCGTGCACCCCGCCGCGCTCCCCCTTGCCCGGCTCGTGGTGCTCGGGGTCGGCAAGCCGGAGGAGCTCAAGCCGCGGGATTACGTGCGTATCGGCGGCATCGCCGCCGGCAAGCTCGGCGGCGCGACCCGCGAGGCGACGATCTTCTGCGAATTCCCGCGCGGTCCGCTGAAGCCCGACCAGGCGGCCGATATCGGTCTCGGCGTGCGCCTGCGCAGCTACCGGTTCGACCGCTACAAGACCAAGCGCAAGGACGACGAGGAGCACAATCCGAACGGCAAGGTGACGCTCGCGACGCGCGACGTCGCCGCCGCCCGCAAGGCCGCGCGTGTCCGCGAGGCGGTCGCCGCCGGCGTCTCGCTCGCCCGCGACCTCGTCAACGAGCCGCCCAACGTGCTGTTTCCCGAGGAGTTCGCGCGCCGCGCGCTGGGCTTGAGGAAGGTCGGGCTGACGGTCGAGGTGCTCGACGCCAAGGCAATGCGCAAGCTCGGCATGAACGCCCTGCTCGGCGTCGCCCAGGGCTCGCAGCACGAGGCGCGGCTCGTGGTCATGCGCTGGAACGGCGGGCGGCGCGGCGCCCCGCCCGTGGCCTTCGTCGGCAAGGGGGTCACGTTCGACACCGGGGGCATCTCGATCAAGCCCGCCACCAGCATGGAGGACATGAAGGGCGACATGGCAGGCGCCGCCTGCGTCACCGGCCTGATGCAGACACTGGCCGCGCGCCAGGCGCGCGTGAACGCGGTCGGCGTCATCGGCCTCGTCGAGAACATGCCGGACGGCAACGCCCAGCGCCCGGGCGACATCGTCACCTCGATGTCGGGGCAGACGATCGAGATCATCAATACCGACGCGGAAGGCCGCCTCGTGCTCGCCGACGCGCTCTGGTACACGAAGGAGCGCTTCAAGCCGCAGTTCATGATCGACCTCGCCACGCTGACGGGGGCCATCATCGTCTCGCTGGGCCATGAATATGCCGGCATGTTCAGCAACAACGACACGCTCGCGGACAGGCTGTCGCTGATCGGCGAGGCCACCAACGAGAAGGTCTGGCGCATGCCGCTCGGCCCAGAATACGACAAGCTGATCGACTCCAAGGTCGCCGACATGAAGAACACCGGCGGGCGCATGGGCGGCGCCATCACCGCTGCGCAGTTCCTGCAACGCTTCGTCGGCGACACGCCCTGGGCCCATCTCGACATCGCCGGCACCGGCTTCGCCTCGCCGCAGTCCGACGTGAACAGGAGCTGGGCGAGCGGATGGGGCGTGCGCCTGCTCGACGCGCTGGTCGCGGAGTACTACGAGCGCTGACCCGCAGGGAAGGCCGGCGTGACGGAGGTTCTCTTCTACCATCTCGAACGCCACCCGCTCGAAGCGGTGCTGCCGCGGCTGCTCGAGCGCTCGCTCGAGCGCGGCTGGCGCGTCGTCGTGCAGGCCGCCTCCGAGGAGCGGGTCGAGGCCCTGGACGCGCATCTGTGGACGTACCGCGACGAAAGCTTCCTGCCGCACGGGACGTCGCGGGATCGCGACGCCGGCGAGCACCCGATCGTGCTCACCGCCGGCGAGGACAACCTCAACGGCGCTAGCGTGCGCTTCCTGATCGAGGGCGCCCCCATTCCGGCCGATGCCGCGCGCTACGAGCGCCTCGTCCTCCTCTTCGACGGCGGCGACGAGGAGGCGGTGTCCGTCGCCCGGCAGCGCTGGCGCGAGGCGAGCGCCGCGGGATTCGAGGTCACCTATTGGCAGCAGAACGAGCAGGGGCGCTGGGAGCGCAAGTCCTGATGCGGCGGGGCGGACGGGCGGAAGCGGTCGAGCGGCTGCGCACCGGGGCGAAGGGCCGGGGG
>JADGHE010000092.1 GCA_019689555.1 Variibacter sp.
AACGAGGCTCAAGGGCGGCGAGCGTCAGTGCCGTTCGGCGGGGGGCCTTTCGGCCCCCACCCGCGCCGGGGGCAGCTCACCCTCTCCGCCGCCGCGATAGTAGTTCAGCACGAACAGGCGGATCGCGGACGACAAATTGCCGTGCTGACGGGCGTTGTCGATCGAGGCGACGAGCTCCGACAAGGTCACGCCGCGGCTGTTGGCGATGTCCTTCAGCCCCGTCCAGAAAGCGTCTTCCAGGCTCACGCTGGTCTTGTGACCGGCGATCACGATCGAGCGCTTGACGACGGGCGACTTCATGCGTCGTCCCCGGAGTCGAGGCGATGTCCGTCGAGGCGTCGATCGGCTGCCGCGGCCTGCGCCTTGGCCAGCGCCTTTTCGGCCTTGGTGCGACCGTAGCGCAGACGGTTCTGCCGGGCGCGCTGCTCGTGCTGCTTCTTCAGCGCGCGCTTGCGCGCGCTGTTCAAATTCACGATCTCGTTCATCGAACCAGGGCGAGAATCATCGAGCAACGGAGAGAGTCATCGACCAAGTGTCATTCCAAGAGCCATTGTCGCGAATCGACCTGGGGCCGATCGCCGCGCACGGCGACGCCTCTTCGGCCAAGATGCCCGGGGAGGCAACACACGGTTTGGTGATGACGCACGCAAAAGCTCGTGAGCTTCGGCCGACCGGGCTCGCGCGGGGCCTCGCGGTCGTCCGCCTGAAGGTCAGCCGGGCCCGATCATGCGCTCGGGCCGCACCAGCTCGTCGAACTCCTCGCTTGTCACGTAGCCGAGGCGCACGGCTTCCTCCTTGAGGGTCGTGCCGTTCGCGTGCGCCGCCTTGGCGATCTCCGCGGCCTTGTCGTAGCCGATCTTCGGCGTCAGGGCGGTGACGAGCATGAGCGAGCGGCGCATCAACTCGCCGATGCGCGCCTCGTCGGCGCGAATGCCGACGATGCAGCGATCCGCGAAGGAGCGCGCCGCGTCCGCCAGCAGGCGGATCGACTGCAGCATGGCGAAGGCGATCACGGGCTTGAAGACATTGAGCTCGAAGTGCCCCTGGCTCGCGGCCACGGTGATCGTCGTGTGATTGCCGAACACCTGGCAGCAGACCATGGTCAGGGCCTCGCACTGGGTCGGGTTCACTTTGCCCGGCATGATGGACGAACCCGGCTCGTTCGCAGGCAGGATCAGTTCTCCGAGTCCCGAGCGCGGGCCGGAGCCCAGGAAGCGGATGTCATTGGCGATCTTGAAGAGACCGGCGGCCAAGGCGTTGAGCGCGCCGTGCGCGAAGGCGAAGGCGTCGTGAGCGGCCAGCGCCTCGAACTTGTTGGCGGCGGTGACGAACGGCAGGCCGGTGATCTCCGCGACCCGCCGGGCGAACATTTCGGCGAAGCGCGGATGGGCGTTGAGCCCGGTGCCGACCGCGGTGCCGCCCTGCGCCAGCGGATAAAGCGACTTCATCGCCTCCTTGATCCGCGCCAGGCCTGACGCCACCTGCGCGGCATAGCCGGAAAATTCCTGCCCGAGCGAGAGAGGCGTCGCATCCTGCGTGTGCGTGCGGCCGATCTTGATGATCCGCGCGAACTCTCCGCTCTTGGCCGCCAAAGCGCCGTGCAGGTGTTCCAGCGCCGGCAGGAGCGCGCGCTCGATCTCGCGCGCGGCCGCGATATGCATCGCGGTCGGGAAGCAGTCGTTCGACGACTGGCTCATGTTCACGTGGTCGTTGGGATGCACGGGCGACTTTGCGCCGAGCGCACCGCCGAGCCGCTCGTTGGCCCGGTTGGCGATGACCTCGTTGACGTTCATGTTGGTCTGCGTGCCCGATCCCGTCTGCCACACGACGAGCGGGAAATGATCGTCGAGCTTGCCGTCGATCACCTCCTGCGCGGCCTGCGCGATCGCCTCGGCGCGCCGCGCATCGAGCAGGCCGAGCGCGTGATTGGTCTCGGCGGCCGCCCGCTTGACGACGCCGAGAGCGCGCACGACGGGTGTCGGCATCCGCTCGCCGCCGATGGGAAAATTCTCGATGGATCGCTGCGTCTGCGCGCCCCAGTAGCGGTCGGCGGGAACTTGGATCGGGCCGAAGGTATCGGTTTCCGTGCGGGTCTGTGTCATGGCGGGCTCGCAGGCGGCTCTACGCGGCATGGCGACCGAACGCGGGCGGGGAGACCCGCGGGGCGCCCTGTGAAACTCGGGACTCGGTCGGCGGCGAACGCCTATTTCTTGCGAAAGCGGTCAATCCGCACGACCTCCCCGCCGCCGGTCGGCTTCGGGGTGGAATCATCGCCCGGCGGTGCCTTCGACTCGTCCCCCTTCGCGGGGCTCGACCCGTCGCGCCTGGGGTTTTCGCGCGCCGCCCGGAGCGGCTGGGCCGCGACCGGCGCGGTCGCGGGCAGGGCGGCAGGGGCGGGCGCCGCCGGCGGCGCGGCCTGCTTGTCGTCCGCTTCGCCCGCGCCGGAGGCGACCTCGAATTCGAGCCCGAACTGCACCGAAGGATCGAAGAAGCCCTTGATGGCCTCGAACGGCACGGCGAGCCGCTCCGGAATCCCGCCGAAGGACAGGCCCACCTCGAACCCGTGCTCGTCCACCGTGAGATCCCAGAACTGGTGCTGGAGCACGATGGTCATTTCGTGCGGATACTGATCCCGCAGCCGCTGCGACAGGCGTACGCCGGGCGCGCGCGTATCGAAGGCGATGTAGAAATGGTGATCGCCCGGCAGGCCGTTCTTGGCGACGTCGGCGACGACGCGGCGCACTACGCCGCGCAGCGCCTCGCGCACCAGCAGATCGTAGCGGATGTGATCGACGGGCATGAGATCAGGCTGGCAATGATCGGATGATGACGGTTCGTCAGCCGGCGTCGGACACGGCCGGGCTTGCGTCACCTGCGCAAGCAATAAACACCGGTCCCCCAACCCTCAAGCGGTGTGTGAGTGGAGGCTTCTGTTGCCAGGTGCCTCCGGACCCCGCCTGGCGCTGCTAAGACGCCAGGACTTCAATTCGGTCTTTCAGACCGCTTACGCGGCCTGAGCAACCGGAGCATAGTTGTCGTTGGCAACTATTGCTGTGGCCCGATAACGGCGGAACCATGCCGGGCAAAGGCACGCCCTTTACACCCTCGTCGATCCTAGTTCGCCCCCACCGGAGCCCAGCTGGCTGTCGCGCCGCGCTTCGCAGTGCGGCCTGAGCTCGGGTGGAGGCGCCGGGTACTGCCCCCGGGTCCGATGGGCTTATTACGGCGGCCGTTTATTGCCATAGCCGGCCTTGCGACCGGCACCCTGAATATAGAGGCGATGGCCCGGCGAAGAAAGGGTGCCTCGGCCGCCGGCCCGGCGGGGGAAGCCTCCCGCCTTTCCCTCCCCCGGCGCGAACGCGGCGCCGCCGGCGCGCGCCTCCGGGCGGCGGCGGTGCGCCGCCCCCGCGTCTCGCCCGATCGTTCTCGTGGTGGCGCTTCGGGCCTCCGGGGCCACCGCGCGGCGGATGCCGGAGGCGTCATGCGACGTTCCGACAAATCCGTTGGCGGGCGCAAGGCGCCCCGCTAATCCTGCGCCATGACGTCGATTCCGTCCGAGCAATCCTCCGTCCGCCGCCTGCCCGGGCCCTTGGAGATTCTGCGCGGCTTTCTTTCCGTCTCGGTCATGGGGTTCGGCGGGGTCTTGCCGTGGGCGCGGCGCATGGTGGTCGAGCAGCGGCGCTGGCTCACGGCCGAGGAGTTCAACGAGATCTTCGCGTTCTGCCAGTTCCTGCCCGGCCCCAATATGCTCAACTTCGCGGTCGTGTTCGGCGCGCGCTGCAGCGGCGCGCGGGGGGCGCTCGCCGCGGTCGTGGGCCTTTTGGGGCCGCCGGTGACGATCGTGATTGCGCTCGGGGCGCTCTATGGCTTCTTCGGCGATATTCCGGCCGTGCGCCGCATTCTGGCCGGCGAGGCGGCCGCCGCGGCGGGCCTCATCATCGCCGCGACGGCGAAGATCGCCGAGCCGGTCTTCCGCCTGCGCGCCGGCCCGGCTCCATTTGTCGCGCTCGCGGTTTTCGCGGCCGTCGGCCTCGCGCGCTGGCCCCTTCTGTGGGTCCTCGTCGCGGCGACGCCGCTCAGCATCGCTCTGGCCTGGTGGTGGCGTCGATGAAAGGCAACGCTGACGGCCTCTCCGACATCGCGCTCCACTTCGCGTTGCTGTCTCTGCTCGCCGTCGGAGGCGCCAACGCCGTCGTGCCCGAGATGCACAGGCAGGCCGTCCAGATCGCCGGCTGGACGACGGACCGCCAGTTCGCGGACATGTTCGCGATCGCCCAGCTCGCGCCCGGGCCCAACGTGATGATCGTGACGTTGATCGGCTATCACGTGGCCGGCCTTGCGGGCGCCCTCGTCGCCACCGTCGCGATGTGCGGGCCGAGCTGCATGCTGACCTATTTCGCCGCCCAGACCTGGCGGCGTTTCGAGGAGGCGCGCTGGCGCAGGGTGGTGCAGGCGGGGCTGGTGCCCATCTCCGTCGGGCTCATTGCGGCGAGCGCGCTGCTGCTCGCGCGGGCGGCGGGGCAAAGTTGGGTCGCCGTCGCCGTCACCGTCGCGACGGCAGCAATTTGTTACTTCACCCGCATCCACCCGCTCTGGATGTTTGCGCTCGCCGCCGTGTTGGGCTACGCCAATCTCGTCTAGCGTCCGCCAATGCGGTTCCCGCTGCATGGCGGCGTGTGGTATCGTTGTTTGGGGCGGCAAACAGAATGAAAGGGGAGAAAAGTGAGTGAGAGGTCCGATTTGGCGCCGCGATCCGGCCCGCTGGCGTTCATTCGCAATCCGCGCGATTTCTGGGGAGGGGTCGGTCTGATCACTCTCGCCCTCATTGCCTGGTGGGCGTCTCGCGATCTGCCTGGGCAGCAAGGCTTCGCGTTCGGACCGGGCACCGCGCCGCGCCTCTTCATGTTTCTTCTCGGCATCAACGGCGCGGCCATCGTGTTGATGGGGCTGCTGACCGAAGGGCCGCCGCTCGAGAAGTGGGCGTTCCGGGGGCCGCTGTTCGTGCTCGGAGGCGTGTTGCTTTTCGCGGCCACGATACGGACACTCGGGCTGATCATCTCGACTTTTCTGCTGGTGCTCGTCTCTTCGGCCGGCACGCGGGAGGTGCGGTGGATCGAGACCATCATCTGGGGCGCGTTCTTGTCGGTATTCTGCGCGATCCTTTTCCCTTACGTGCTGAATTTGCCGATGCAGCTTTGGCCGCGGTTCTGACCGGACAGGGGCGAAGACCATGGATTTGTTTGGGAACCTGGCGCACGGATTCTACGTCGCCGCCTCGCTCACCAATTTGGGCCTCTGCCTGCTCGGCGCGCTCGTCGGCACCCTGATCGGCGTGCTGCCGGGCATCGGTCCGCTGGCGACCATCGCCATGCTGCTGCCGATCACCTTCGGCCTGCCGCCGGTCGGCGCGCTCATCATGCTGGCCGGCATCTACTACGGCGCCATGTACGGCGGCTCGACCACGTCGATCCTCGTCAATCTGCCGGGAGAGTCCGCCTCGGTGGTCACGACGCTCGACGGATTCCAGATGGCGAAGCAGGGCCGTGCGGGGCCGGCGCTCGCCATCGCCGCCATCGGCTCGTTCATCGCCGGTTGCGTCGCAACGGTCGTGCTGGCCGTCGCCGCCGCGCCGCTGACGCGGCTCGCGCTGCTGTTCGGCCCCGCCGAGTACTTCGCGCTGATGGTGCTCGGCCTCGTCTTCACGGTCGTGCTGGCGCGCGGCTCGGTCGTCAAGGCGGTGGGAATGATCCTGACGGGCCTGCTCCTGTCGATGGTCGGCACCGACATCGAGACCGGGCAGACGCGCATGACGTTCGACATCATCGAGCTGTCGGACGGCATCGGCTTCGTCGCGATCGCGATGGGC
>JADGHE010000049.1 GCA_019689555.1 Variibacter sp.
GCTGACGCGACGGCCGGGGAAGCGGCGCGGAACCGGACGAGAGCGGCCCGGCCGGCGCGGCCCGCGGACGCGCGCTACCCCAACAGCGCCTTGAGCTCGTTGCGGAAGGCCGGCGCGATGTCGTCGCGGGCGAGCGCATAGGCGACGTTCGCCGCCAGAAAGCCGATCTTCGACCCGCAGTCGAAGATCCGGCCCTCGAAGCGGTAGCCGAAGAACGGCTGCGTCTGCAGCAGCGCCAGCATGGAGTCGGTGAGCTGGATTTCGCCCCCCGCCCCGACCGTCTGCTTCTCCAGGAGCGCGAAGATGTCCGGCTGCAGGATGTAACGGCCCGAGATCATGTAGTTGGACGGCGCATCGGCGGGCTTGGGCTTCTCCACCATCGAGGTGATGCGGAAGCTCTTGCCGCGGCTCTCGCCGACGCCCACGATGCCGTACTGCGACACCTGGTCGCGCGGCACCTCGTAGACGCTGATGACGTTGCCGCCGGTCTCGCGATGCACCTCCATCATGCCCGCGAGGCAGCCGCGCGGCCCGTGATGCAGCATGTCCGGGAGCAGCAACGCGAACGGCTCGTCGCCCACCAGCTCGCGCGCGCACCAGACGGCATGGCCGAGCCCGAGCGGCTCCTGCTGGCGCGTGAAGCTCGTCTGCCCCGCGCCCGGAAGGTCCGAGGACAAGAGCTCGAGCTCCGCCGTCTTCCCGCGCCTCTCGAGCGTCGCCTCCAGCTCGAACTGCTTGTCGAAATGATCCTCGATGACGCCCTTGTTGCGCCCCGTGACGAAGATGAAGTGCTCGATCCCGGCCTCCCGCGCCTCGTCCACGACGTGCTGGATGACGGGCCGGTCGACGACCGGCAGCATCTCCTTCGGGATCGCCTTTGTGGCGGGCAGGAACCGCGTGCCGAGACCGGCCACGGGAAAGACGGCTTTGCGGATGCGTTTCATGTCGGCTGCACCGAATGGCGGAAGTTCAAGGCCGTATTGAGGACAAATGCAGCATTAATCATAGCCGCCGGAAAGGTTCCAGCCCGCCGGCCGAGCCTGCCGCCGCCCTCCCGGAGCGGCGCGAGGCCCTTAAGAGGCCGGTAACCACCTTCCATTCCTATGCTAGGAGACAAGGTGCGCCTGCGCCCGGCCAACGAAAGCCTCGATCCGACATGCCCCTCCGACCCTGCTCGACGCTTCGCCTCGCCGCGGCCGCGGCGGCGCTTGCCCTTTCGCCCGGTGTGGGCCTCGCCGAGGGCGAGGTACGGCCTCCGATGTCGATCCTGCCGGTGGCGACCGGCAGCGTCGGCGCCGTCGCCCCGTCGCCGGGCGGCCCCGCCTGGTCGGGCCTGGACGGGGCGTCGGGCCACCCGCTCATGACCGCAGAGGCCATTCGCGAGGCGGCGGCCAATTTCCCCGCCTGCATCGAGAGCCTGTGGCCGGAAGCCGCGCGCCGGGGCATCAGCCGCGACTCCTTCGTGCGCTTCACCGCCGGCCTCGCCCCCGACCTGCGGATCATGGACCTCATGGACGCGCAGCCGGAATTTACCAAGGCGTTCTGGGATTACCTCGACATTTTGGTGACCGACGCGCGGCTGCAGAAGGGCCGGGAAATCCTCGCCGCGCACAGGCCGATCTTCGAGGCGGTGGAACGCGCCTATGGCGTCGACCGCTACATCATCGCCGCCATTTGGGGCATCGAATCGAACTACGGCACGGCGATCGGCGAGCGCCCGGTGCTGCGGTCCACGGCGACGCTCGCCTGCATCGGCCGCCGGCAGGCCTATTTCCGCGAGGAATTTCTCTCGGCGCTCGAGATTCTCCATCGCGGCGACGTGCGCCCGGAAGATCTGAAGGGCTCGTGGGCGGGCGCCTTCGGGCCGACGCAGTTCATGCCGACGGCGTTCAAGCGCTACGCCGTGGACTTCGACGGCGACGGCCGCCGCGACGTGGTCACGTCGGTTCCGGACATCATCGCCTCGACCGCCAACAATCTGAAGAAGGACGGCTGGCAGCCCGGCCACACCTGGGGCTACGAGGTCGTGGTGCCGCAGGGCTTCGACTACATGCTCGCCGACCCGTCGAAGCAGTTCACGCTCGCGCAATGGGAGACGCTCGGCTTAAGGCGCCCGGGCGGCCTCGCCTTCCCGCGGCCGCACGAGCGCGCCTACCTCATGGTCCCCGCGGGCGCGCGCGGGCCGGGCTTCCTGATGCTGAATAATTTCCGCGTGATCATGAAGTACAATCCTGCGGAGGCCTATGCGCTCGCGATCGGCCACTTTGCCGACCGCCTGCGCGGCGGCGGCCCGTTCGTCCAGCCGTGGCCGCGGGACGAACCGGTGCTCTCGCGCACGGAACGCTACGAGCTGCAGCAGCTTCTCGCCGCCCGCGGCTACGATGTCGGCGAGCCGGACGGCCGGCTCGGCCCCCGCACGCGCGCGGCGCTGCGGCGCTACCAGGCCTCGGTCGGGCTTGTGCCGGACGGATTCGCCTCCGCCACCGTCCTGTCCTATCTGCGGGGGCAGGCGTCCCGATAGGGCTGCGCGCAGCCCGCGCCGGGCCCGCGCGAATCGACGCAACGGCGAAACCGGAAGGGGTGCCGCGCGATTGACATTTTCGCCGGATACTGGCGGATGTGCGCTCGCCCGCCGACCGGCCCGTCGGGGGGCATGCGCGTGGCACCCATGGCATTCGGATCGGCCCACGATACGCGGTCTCGCACCGCCGCAGCCAGGCGGCCCGGCCGCGCGCGCCCGCGCGCCTTCGCTCTCGTGGCGCTGCTTGCCCTCGCCTTCTGCGCGCTCGACGCCGTGGGCCATTGGCCGCGGCTCGATCCCGGCCCGCGCCAGGCTTTTGCGCAGGGCGACGACCGCTTCCCCCTCGCCGAACGGCGCAACCGCGCCCGCCGCCCCGCTCCGCCGCAGCAGGAGCAGGGCTTCGGCTTTAGCTTCCCCTTCTTCTTCAATTGGGGGCGACCGACCTACCGCGTGCTCCCGGACGAGCCGGAGCGGCCGGTGCGCCGCCCGGTCCATACCGATCCCGCCCGGCCGCCGCCGCCCAAGAAGCCCGAGACCCAGCCGGCCAAGACCGTGCTGGTGCTCGGCGACTCGATGGCCGACTGGCTCGCCTACGGCCTCGAAGAGGCCTTCGCCGACGGCGCGGAATTCGGAACGATCCGCAAGGCGCGCGCCGGCTCGAGCCTCATCCGCAACGAGCCGCGGGATTTCGACTGGGTGCAGGGCGCGCGCGAGATCCTGGCGAGCGAGAAGGCGGATTTCGTGGTGATGATGATCGGCCTTGCCGACCGGCACGCGATCAAGGAGCGCCCCGCCGCTCGCCCCCCGGCCCAAAGCCAGCCACAGGCGATCAAGCCCGACGCTGCGGCGCAGCCGGACATCGCCGCCTCCGAATCCGAGCCGGCAGGCGCCGCCGTGACCCACGAGTTCCGGTCCGAGAAATGGGTCGAGCTCTACTCCAAGCGCGTCGAGGAGATGATCGCTGCGCTCAAGGGCAAGCGCGTGCCGGTGATCTGGGTCGGGCTGCCGCCGATCCGCGGGCCGAAGTCGCGCGCCGACCTCTCGTTTCTCAACGACATCTTCCGCGCCGAGGCCGAGAAGGCCGGCATCGTCTATGTGGACGTGTGGGAAGGCTTCGTCGACGAGTCGGGCGACTATTCGAGCTACGGCCCCGACGTGATCGGCCAGGTGCGCCGGCTGCGCTCGGCCGACGGCGTCTATTTCACGAAGGCGGGCGCGCGCAAACTCGCGCATTTCGTCGATCGCGAGATCCGCCGCCTGCTCAATCGCGAGACGCCGGTCGTGCTGCCCGTGCCCGAAATGCCCGAAAAGGCGCCCGAGGGCCCGAGCGGGCCGGCGCCGCGGCCGGTCGCGGGGCCCGTCGTTCCGCTGACCGGCGGACGGCCGACGAGCGAAGAGCTCCTGGGCAGCTCCGCGCCCTCCCGGCGCGAGCCGGACCCTGCCGCCGTGAAGGTGCTCGTGAAAGGCGAGCCGCCGCCGCCCGCTCCGGGGCGCGCCGACAATTTCCTGTGGCCGCCCCCGCAGCCCGTGGCCGAAAACGAGACCGCCGAGCCGCCGCCCGAGGCCGCCGCCGCGGCGCCCGCGCGCCCGGCGGACGATGCGGCGGCGCGCCGCGCCGAGCGGCAGCCGGCCTCGCAAGCGGGCAAGCAGCCGCCCCGCATCGGCCCCTCCGGACCGAATCGCCAGGACGACGCCCAGGCAAGCGCGGCGCGCCCGGTCCGCTGACGCCTTGAGCGCCGCCCGGGCTGCCGGGCTCAGCGCGGCAGCGTCGTCGCTCCCATCAGGAACTTGTCGACCGCGTGCGCCGCCTGCCGGCCCTCGCGGATGGCCCACACGACGAGCGACTGCCCTCGCCGCATGTCGCCGGCGGCGAACACCTTCGGGTGCGAGGTCCTGTAAGTCAGCGTGTCGGCGGCGATGTTGCCGCGCGAATCGAGCGCGAGGCCGAGGCTCTTGATCATGCCCTCGTGCACCGGATGCACGAAGCCCATCGCGAGCAGGACGAGATCGGCCTTGAGCTCGAACTCCGTGCCGGGGATCGGCTTGAACTTGTCGTCGACGCGCACGCAGCGAATCTTCTTCACCCGGCCGTTCTCGCCGATGAACTCCTGCGTCATCACGGAAAAGTCGCGCTCGGCGCCTTCCTCGTGGCTGGAGGAGGTCCGCAGCTTGAGCGGCCAGTTGGGCCACGTCAGGAGCTTGTTCTCCTTCTCCGGGGGCCGCGGCATGATTTCGAGCTGCACGATCGACACCGCGCCCTGGCGGGCGGAGGTGCCGATGCAGTCGGCGCCGGTGTCGCCGCCGCCGATGACCACGACGTGCTTCCCGTCGGCGAGGATCGGCTTGACGTTTCCGAGCGGCTCTCCGCTCACCCGCCGGTTCTGCTGCGGCAGGAAGTCCATGGCGAAGTGGATGCCGTCGAGGTCACGGCCGGGGATGGGCAGGTCGCGCGGCTTCTCGGCGCCGCCGCAGAGCACCACCGCGTCATGCTCCTCGATGAGCACCTCGACCGGCAGCGTCTCGCCCACATGGGCGCCGTAATGGAACGTGACGCCCTCGGCCTCCATCTGCGCGATGCGGCGATCGACGTGCTGCTTCTCAAGCTTGAAATCGGGGATGCCGTAGCGCAAGAGCCCGCCGGCCTTGCCGTTCTTTTCGAAGACATGGACCTCGTGGCCCGCGCGAGCGAGCTGCTGCGCGCAGGCGAGCCCCGCCGGCCCGGAGCCGACGATCGCGACCTTCTTGCCGGTCACGCGCGGCGGGGGCTCGGGCCGGACCCAGCCCTCCTCGATCGCGCGGTCGGCGATCGCGCATTCGATCGTCTTGATGGTCACCGGCACGTCTTCGAGATTGAGCGTGCACGAGGCTTCGCACGGGGCCGGGCAGACGCGGCCGGTGAACTCCGGAAAATTATTGGTGGAGTGGAGATTGCGCGCGGCCTCTTCCCAGTCCCCGCGATAGACGAGATCGTTCCAGTCCGGGATCTGGTTGTTCACCGGGCAGCCGTTGTGACAGTATGGAATGCCGCAGTTCATGCAGCGCGCGGCCTGGTCGCGCGTCGCCTCCTCCGACAGCGGAATGACGAACTCGCGATAGTGCCGCACGCGATCGCTCGCCGGCGCATAGCGCCGGTCGCGCCGGTCGATCTCGAGAAAGCCTGTAACCTTGCCCATCTGCTAGTTCGCCACCCTGCGTACTCGGTTTCCGTATCGGTTTCGGTCTCGTCCCGTATCGTCGCCGCCGGCCCGGCCCCGCCGTTCAAGCCGCGGGGCCCGTGTCCGGCAAATGACGGCGCGCGGCGGGCCCGCGCCCGGCCGGCGGCCGCGAAGGCTCACTCGGCCGCCTGCATCGTGCGCGCGCGCTCCATCTCCTGCAGCGCGCGGCGGTATTCGACCGGCATCACCTTGCGGAACTTGGGCAGGTACTCGCTCCAGTTCGCAAGGATCGTCTCGGCCCGCTTCGAGCCGGTATAGCGCGCGTGGTTGGCGATGAGCTGATGCAGGCGCTCGGCGTCGAAGCGGCTCAAATCTTCGAGCACGTCGACGAGGCCGTGCGTATCGAGATCGCCCGACTGGTGGTAGTGGCGCGCGATGGCGTCCTCCTCGGCCGCCACGGCCTCGAGCTCCACCATGGCGAGGTTGCAGCGGCTCTCGAAAGTGTCGTCCTCGTCGAGCACATAGGCGATGCCGCCCGACATGCCGGCGGCGAAGTTGCGGCCGGTGCGGCCGAGCACCACGACCACCCCGCCGGTCATGTATTCGCAGCAGTGGTCGCCCGCGCCCTCGACCACGGCGATGGCGCCGGAGTTGCGCACCGCGAAGCGCTCGCCGGCGACGCCGCGGAAATAGCATTCGCCCTCGATCGCACCGTAGAGCACCGTGTTGCCGACGATGATCGACTCCTCGGGCACGATCTTCGCCGCCTCGCGCGGCGGATAGACGATCAGCCGTCCGCCCGAGAGGCCCTTGCCGACATAGTCGTTGGCCTCGCCTTCGAGCTCCAGCGTGATGCCGCGCGCAAGCCACGCCCCGAAGCTCTGCCCGGCCGTGCCCTTGACCTTCACGTGGATCGTGTCGTCGGGCAGGCCGGCGTGGCCGTAGCGCCGCGCCACCTCGCCCGAGAGCATGGCGCCGAGCGCGCGGTCCGTGTTCTTGATCGCGAGCTCGATGCGCACCGGCCGGCGGAAGTCGAGCGCCTCCTGCGCCTCGGCAATCAGCTTGCGGTCGAGAACGTCGTGAATCTTATGTTCCTGCGGCTCGCAGTGATAGATCGCGACGCCCTCGGGAGCCTCCGGCTTGGTGAACAGCTTCGAGAAGTCGAGCCCGCGCGCCTTGCCGTGCTCGATCAGCTCGCGCCGGTCGAGCATCTGCATCTGCCCGATCATCTCGTCGAAGCGGCGGTAGCCCATCTGCGCCATCAGCTCGCGCACTTCCTCGGCGACGAAGAAGAAGTAGTTGATGACGTGCTCGGGCTGGCCCTTGAAGCGCTTGCGCAGCACCGGGTCCTGCGTGGCGATGCCGACCGGGCAGGTGTTGAGATGGCACTTGCGCATCATGATGCAGCCGGCGGCGATCAGCGGCGCGGTCGCGAAGCCGAACTCGTCGGCGCCGAGCAGCGCGCCGATCACGACGTCGCGCCCGGTGCGGATGCCGCCGTCGACCTGCACGGCGATGCGCCCGCGCAGGCGGTTCCTCACCAGCGTCTGGTGCGTCTCGGCGAGCCCGATCTCCCACGGGCTGCCGGCGTGCTTGATCGAGGTGAGCGGCGAGGCGCCGGTGCCGCCCTCGAAGCCCGCGATGGTGACGTGGTCGGCGCGCGCCTTCGACACGCCGGCCGCCACCGTGCCGACGCCGACCTCGGAGACGAGCTTCACCGACACGTCGGCGTAAGGGTTGACGTTCTTGAGATCGAAGATGAGCTGCGCGAGATCCTCGATCGAGTAGATGTCGTGGTGCGGCGGCGGCGAGATGAGGCCGACGCCGGGCGTCGAGTGCCGCACCTTGGCGATCACCGCATCGACCTTGTGGCCGGGCAGCTGGCCGCCCTCGCCGGGCTTGGCGCCCTGCGCCATCTTGATCTGCATCACGTCGGAATTGACGAGATACTCGGTGGTCACGCCGAACCGCCCCGAGGCCACCTGCTTGATGGCCGAGCGCATGGAATCGCCGTTGGGCAGCGGCTTGAAACGATCGGACTCCTCGCCGCCTTCGCCGGTGTTCGACTTGCCGCCGATGCGGTTCATGGCGATGGCGAGCGTGGTGTGCGCCTCGCGCGAGATCGAGCCGAAGGACATCGCGCCGGTGGAGAACCGCTTGACGATCTCCTTGGCGGGCTCGACCTCCTCGATCGGCACGGGCTTGCGCCCGTCCTCCTCCGCCGACTTGATGCGGAAGAGGCCGCGGATCGTGAGGAAGCGCTCCGACTGCTCGTTGATGAGCCGCGCGAAGGCGCGATACTTCTCATAGGAGTTGCCGCGCACGGCGTGCTGCAGCGTCGAGACCGTCTCCGACGTCCACACATGCGCCTCGCCGCGTATGCGGAAGGCGTACTCGCCGCCGATGTCGAGGAAGTGGCGCAGCACCGGCGAGTCGCCGAAGGCGTCGGCGTGGCGGCGCGCCGTCTCCTCCGCGATCTCGTCGAGGCCGACGCCCTCGATGCGCGTCGCGGTGCCGGTGAAGTACTGGTCGACGAACTCCGACTTCAGCCCCACCGCGTCGAAGATCTGGGCGCCGCAGTAGGACTGGTAGGTGGAGATGCCCATCTTGGACATCACCTTGAGGATGCCCTTGTCGACCGCCTTGATGTAGCGCTTGATGATCTCCTTCTCGGACATCTTTTCCGGAAGGTCGTGCCTCATCGCGGTGAGCGTCTCGAAGGCGAGATACGGGTTGATCGCCTCGGCGCCATAGCCGGCGAGGCAGCAGAAATGATGCACCTCGCGCGCCTCGCCGGTCTCCACCACGAGCCCGACGGAGGTGCGCAGCCCCTTGCGGATGAGGTGATGGTGCACGGCCGCGGTCGCGAGCAGGGCCGGGATCGGAATGCGGTCGGGCCCGACCATGCGGTCGGACAGGATGATGATGTTGTACCCGCCGTTGACCGCCGCTTCGGCGCGCTCGCACAGGCGCGTGAGCGCCTCGCGCATGCCGGCCGCGCCCTTCTCGGCCGGATAGGTGATGTCGAGGGTCCGGGTGTCGAAGCCCTCGTCCATGTGGCCGATGCAGCGGATCTTCTCCAGATCCTCGTTGGTGAGGATCGGCTGGCGCACTTCGAGCCGCTTGCGGCGCGAATTGCCCTCGAGGTCGAAGATGTTCGGCCGCGGCCCGATGAAGGACACGAGGCTCATCACGAGCTCCTCGCGGATCGGGTCGATCGGCGGGTTCGTCACCTGGGCGAAGTTCTGCTTGAAATAGGTGTAGAGCAGCTTCGGCTTGTCGGAGAGCGCGGAGATGGGCGTGTCGGTGCCCATGGAGCCGACCGCCTCCTGCCCGGTGGTCGCCATGGGCTCGAGCAGGAGCTGCAGGTCCTCCTGCGTGTAGCCGAACGCCTGCTGGCGATCGAGCAGGCTCACGTCGGTGCGCACCTCCCGCGCCTCGACGGGCTTCAGATCCTCGAGCACCATCTGCGTGCGGTCGAGCCATTCGCGATAGGGATGCGCCTTCGCGAGCGTCGCCTTGATCTCGTCGTCGGAGACGATGCGGCCCTGCTCCAGATCGACGAGCAGAAGCTTGCCGGGCTGCAAGCGCCACTTGCGCACGATCTTTTCTTCGGGGATCGGCAGCACGCCGGCCTCGGACGCCATGATGACGCGGTCGTCGTCGGTGACGAGCCAGCGCGCCGGGCGCAGGCCGTTGCGGTCGAGCGTGGCGCCGATCTGGCGGCCGTCGGTGAACGCGACGGCGGCCGGCCCGTCCCACGGCTCCATCAGCGCCGCGTGGTATTCGTAGAACGCCTTGCGATCCTCATCCATGAGCGGGTTGCCCGCCCAGGCCTCGGGGATCAGCATCATCATCGCATGGGCGAGCGAGTAGCCGCCCTGCACGAGAAACTCGAGCGCGTTGTCGAGGCAGGCCGTGTCGGACTGGCCTTCGTAAGAGATCGGCCACAGCTTGGAGATGTCGTCGCCGAATAGCGGGGAGCTGACGCTCGCCTGCCGCGCCGCCATCCAGTTGACGTTGCCGCGCAGCGTGTTGATCTCGCCGTTGTGGGCGATCATCCGGTAAGGATGCGCGAGCCGCCAGCTCGGGAACGTGTTGGTCGAAAAGCGCTGGTGAACGAGCGCGAGCGCGGATTCGAAGTCCGGCGCGTGCAGATCGGGGTAGTACTTGGCGAGCTGGTCGGCCAGGAACATCCCCTTGTAGACGATGGTGCGGCACGACAGCGACACCACGTAGTAGTGCGCGAGGCTGCGGTCGCGCTTGTTGTACACGATGTTCGAGATGGACTTGCGGATGATGTAGAGCCGCCGCTCGAAATCGTCCTCCGAGCCGACGCCCGCGCCGCGGGCGATGAACACCTGCATGTGCTTGGGCTCGGTGGGCTTCACCGATTCGCCGAGCGAGGAGTTGTCGGTCGGCACTTCGCGCCAGCCGAGCAGCACCTGCCCTTCCTTGGCCACCACGTCGGCCCAGATGTCGGTGATGATCTTCCGCGCCTGCGGGTCGTGCGGCATGAACACGTGACCGACCGCGTAGTGGCCCGGCGCCGGCAGGGCGAAGCCGAGCTCGGCGGCGATGCGCTGGAAGAAGCGGTGCGGCGTCTGCACCAGGATGCCGGCGCCGTCGCCGGCGCGCGGGTCGGCGCCGACCGCGCCGCGATGCTCGAGATTGCACAGAATCGCGAGGGCGTCCTCGATCAGGCCGTGCGACTTGCGCCCCTTGATGTCGGCGATGAAACCGACGCCGCAGGAATCCTTCTCGAGCGCCGGATCGAACAGCCCCTGGGGCTCCGGAAGCGCAGGGTCGCGCATCGCCGCGTCGCGGCCGGCCCAGCCGCCGTTCACAGGAGCTGCGAACTCCCGAATTTGTCCGTCGCGCGATGTCGCCCTCATTGCCATTCCCCTTCGCTCAGGGTCAGAACCGGTCCATCTTCGCTGCGCCCCCGGCGTCTCCGGCGGCGCCGAAGCGCACGCGGATCGTTCGAGACGGTTTGCTGGGGCGCGGCTTTCTTGAAGCGCCGCTCAATCATACATCGCGCGCCGGGCCGCCGCTCGCAGCGCGCTGTCAACGGGCACGGCACTCGCCCGTTTGCGGAGACCCGCCTAGCGTTTTCGTGTACGGCTCACGCCGCAGCCTCCCGACTGGGACAGCAATGCTGTCCTATCTGGCGCAAAGTTGCCAAATTTCCTTGCGCGGCACAAGAGTAGAGTTATTCGACATCGCGTCGGCCCGCCAGCCCCCTTTTTTTCGCGCCTCGCCGATGAACTTCACGAGCGACAACGCCGCCGGGGTCGCCCCGGCCATTCTCGACGCCGTGGTCCGCGCGAACAGCGGCTTCGCGATCGCCTATGGCAACGACGAATGGACGCGGGCGGTCGAGCGGCGGTTGTGCGAAATCTTCGAGCGGGAGGTGGCGGTCTTTCTGGTGCCCACGGGCACCGCGGCCAATGCGCTCGCCATCGCCCATCTTTCGCCGCCCTGGGGCGCGGTGCTGTGCCATGCGGACGCGCACATCGCGACCGACGAGGCCGGCGCGCCGGAGTTCTTCGGCGGCGGGCTCAAGCTGGTCGGCCTGCCGGGGGAAGGCGGCAAGCTGGCGCCTTCCACGGTCGAGGCCGCGCTCGGGCGCGGGCGCGGGGCGCCGCACGCGGCGCTTCCCGCCGTGCTCTCGCTGACGCAGGCGACGGAGGCCGGCACCGTCTACCGCATCGAGGAAGTGCGTGCGCTCGCCGCGCTCGCCCATGCGCACGGGCTCGCGGTGCACATGGACGGGGCGCGCTTCGCCAATGCGCTGGTCTCTCTGAGGTGCACGCCGGCCGAGGCGACGTGGAAGGCGGGCGTCGACGTGCTCTCGTTCGGGGCGACGAAGGCCGGCGCGCTCGCCGCCGAGGCCGTGATCTTCTTCGACGCCGCGCGCGCGAACGGCATGGCGTCGCGGCGCAAGCGCGGCGGCCATCTCGTCTCCAAGCACCGTTTCCTCGCGGCGCAGTTCGACGCCTATCTCAAGGACGATCTGTGGCTCGATCTCGCGCGCCGCGCCAACGCCGCGGCGGCCGATCTTGCGCGCCGTCTCACGGCGCTCGGTCTGCGGCCGTTCTGGCCCGTGGAAGCGAACGAAGTCTTCGTCGCACTGCCGCCGGCGGTCGACGATCGGCTCAAGGCTGCAGGCGCGCAGTATTATCCGTGGCCGCGCGAGGCGCTGCCGGCCTCTGCGGCCGTGCCGCCCGACCATCGGCCGGTGCGTCTCGTGACCTCGTTCGCCACCACGGCGGAGGATGTGGAGCGTTTCGTCGCCCTGGCGTGCGCGGGCTGAAGACTGCCCCAGCGCCGCCCCATTCCCCGCGTTAGTGTTGAACCGTTCACCGGAGAAACCGTTCACCGGAGACCGGCGACAAAAAAGTGGGCGACGCTGTCTCGCTGGAGGAGGAGCAAACGTGAGGATCAGCATCGCGGCGGCGGCTCTGTCGCTCGCGCTGGCGTCTGGCTCTGCGCTCGCCCAGCCGCGCTGGTATGGCGTGGAATCCTATGGGGCGTTGTCGCCCCACTATCTCATGTCGGTGGTGCGCGCCGCCGGGCTGCGGCCGGTGTCGCGCCCGGTGCGGCTCGGCCGCACTTACGTCGTCCACGCCGTGGACAGCTACGGCGACACGAAGCGCGTGGTCATCGACGCGGAGTTCGGCGACATCGTGCGCATCACATCGGCCGCTCGGCCAGGCGGCCCGCCCTACGGCTACCGCTGGGGACCGCCGCGCCGATGGTACGACGACGACCTCGCGGGGCCGCCGCCGCGCGGCGGGCGCGGGTCCGATCCCTACGATCCTTTCGAATGGCCGGGCGCGCGCATTCCCGACGCCGACGAGGCGCGCGAGTACCACGACTACAATGCGCGGCCCGTGTCCCCGGACGAAAGGCCGGCGCGCGCCAAACCCCATGGCACGACGCAGAAGCGCGAGGGCTCGACCGCCGCCGCGAATCCGGCGCAGCGCCAGCAGCCCCCGCTGCCCCGGTCGCGGCCGCCCGCGCAGCAGAACGCGAAAGCGCCGGCGGAGGCGAGCGCGCCGAGCCAGCCGAATCCGCCCGCGCAGCCGAGCCCCCAGCAGCCGAGCGCCCCGCAGGCGGGCGCTGCCGAAGCCGGCGCCCCGGCCGCTTCCGGCGCGCCCGCCAGGCCGAGCGCGCCGAGCAGCCCGCCGAAGCAGGCGCCCGCGCCGCAGGCCGCCTCGCCGCGCGTCATTCTGCCGGGGCCGACGCCGAAGGCCGAAGCCGCGCCGGAGGCCGGCCGCAAGGACGGCGATCCGCAGGCGGGCAGCCCCGCCAAGCCGCCGGAGGGCGGCGGAGTCCCGGCGCTGCCGCCCGTGCAGCCGCTCGAATAGCTCGAACGGTCCGCTCCAACGCAAAGCGCCCCGCAGGGGCGGGGCGCTGGAAAGGTTGTGCAGGTCCGCTGTCTTCCGCGATTCGCGGCGTCAGGATTCGCGGCGTCAGGCGGCCTTCTTGGCGTCGATGATCTGCGGCGTTCCGGTCGTGATCGGGATCTGCCGCGGCTTCATGGCCTCCGGGATCTCGCGCTCGAGATCCACATGCAGCAGCCCGTTCTCGAGGACCGCGCCCTTCACCTGGACATAGTCGGCGAGCTGGAACCGACGCTCGAAAGCGCGCGCGGCGATGCCCTGATACAGCATCTCGCCGGCGGGCTCGCCGGACTTCGCCTTCTCGCCGCGGATCGTCAGCGTGTTCTCTTTGACCTCGACCGAAAGATCGTTCTCGCTGAAGCCGGCGACCGCTACGGTAACACGGTAGGTGTTATCGCCCGTCCGCTCGATGTTGTAAGGCGGATAGCTCGACCCATCGCTGCCACCGAGCTGGTCCAGCATGGAGAAAAGCCGGTCAAAGCCGACGGTCGAGCGATAGAGGGGGGCAAAGTCCAATGAACGCATGGCATATCCTCTTTCGATTGAGCGACATGCGGCATCGCCCGCCCATCTTGGGCCGGGCGTCCGTCTGCACAGCCGAACGGCCTGTGCAGCACGCTCGATCTAGGCATGCGCAGGGCCGATTCAAGGGTGGCTTCACAAGCGGCGCTGGCAGACGCGCAGAGAGGATTGAGCCGCGCCCGCCGGTGCGATAAGCCCTCGGCCGCCTGCCTGCGGAACCTCATGAAACTCGTTTCCATTCCCGCCAATCCCGCGCCCGAGGGTGCGGTGGTTGGAGAGCTGCGCACGCCGGACGGCGTGTCGCTGCGGTTTGTGCGCTGGCCGCCGCCGCCCGGCCGCAAGGGAACCGTGTGCCTATTCCAAGGCCGGGCGGAGTTCATCGAGAAGTATTTCGAGGTCGTGGCCGAGCTGCGCGCGCGCGGTTTCGCGGTCGCGACGCTCGACTGGCGCGGCCAGGGCCTCTCGCAGCGTCCGCTCGCCGACCCGCGCAAGGGCCATGTGCGGAAGTTCTCGGAGTACGACACCGACCTCGACACCTTCATGCGCGAGGTCGTCCTGCCGGACTGTCCGCCCCCCTATTTCGCGCTCGCCCACTCGATGGGGGGAGCGATTCTCCTGCGCGCGGCGCGCCAGGGCCGCCGCTGGTTCGAGCGCATGGTCTTTTCGGCGCCGATGATCGCGCTCTACGGGCGCGCGATGTCGCCCGCGGTGCGCGCGAGCACGAAGGCCTTGCGCCTCCTCGGCCGCGGCAAGACTTATGTGCCGGGCGGCGGGGCCACGTCGATCACCTCGTTCCCCTTCAAGGACAACCCGCTGACGTCCGATCCCGCGCGCTATGCGCGGACCGGCGCGATCGTCGAGGCCGCGCCCGAGCTCGGCCTGGGATCGCCGACCGTGGCCTGGCTCGACGCCGCCTTCGCCACGATGGCGGCCTTTGCCGACCCGTCCTATCCGCGGCGGATTCGCCAGCCGATCCTCATCGTGGCGGCCGGACAGGACACGGTGGTGTCGACGCCGGCCATCGAGCAGTTCGCGATTCGCATGCGCGCCGGCGCGCACCTCGTGGTCCCCGGCGCGCGGCACGAGCTTCTGATGGAGCAGGATTTCTATCGCCAGCAGTTCTGGGCGGCGTTCGACGCCTTCGTGCCGGGCAGCGCTCCGTCCTGACGGCCCACTCAGCCTTGCAGCAGCGCCAGCGCCGCGGCGTGAAGCCGGCGGTCGCCCGCAGCCACGATGCGGCCGCCGCGCTCGGGCGGCTCGCCCTCCCAGGTGGTCACGATGCCGCCGGCGCCCTCGATGATGGGGACCAGGGCGACGATGTCATGCGGATTGAGCCCGGTTTCGATGACCAGGTCGACATGGCCGGCCGCCAGCATGCAGTAGGCATAGCAGTCCCCGCCGTAGCGGGAGAGGCGCACCTTCCGCTCCACGCGGGCGAAGGCCTGGCGGTCCGCCTCGTCCATCAGCAGCGGGCTCGTCGTGAACAGGATCGCCTCGGACAACCCCGCGCAGGCCCGCGCCTGCAGGTCGCGGTTGCCGGCGGGGCCGCGATAGTGGGCCGCCCGGCCGTCGCCGCTGAAGCGCTCGCCGATGAAGGGCTGGTGCATCATGCCGAACACGGGCTTGCCGCGCTGGGTGAGCCCGATCAGCGTGCCCCAGGCCGGCATGCCGGCGATGAAGGACTTCGTCCCGTCGATCGGATCGAGCACCCAGACGTATTCGGCGTCAGGCCTTTCGCTGCCGAACTCCTCGCCGAGGATGCCGTGGTCGGGAAAGGTCGAGCGGATGAGCGCGCGCATGGCCGATTCGGCCGCGCGATCGGCCGCGGTGACGGGATCGAATCCGCCGGCGGCACTCTTGTTGTCGATACCGAGCGAGGTGCGGAAGAACGGAAGCAGCGCCTCGCCCGCGCGCGTGGCGAGTTCATCGACGAAGGCGGCGAAATCGACGGCCGTCATGGCGAGACGTGAGCAGGAGCCCCGGAGCGCCCGGGCGGTGGCGCCTCCTATAGGAGTTGCGCGGCGGCGGCAAGAACCCGCTTGGAACCGGCTTCTTGCCGCGCGGGCGGCGGCATGCCACGAGAACGCGGCGGCGAGCCGGGAGTCCGCGACCCATGAACCCGAAAGGGCGGAATGACGCCCCCATACGCCTGACGTCCGTCGTCGGCCTGACCCTGATCGCGACGCTGGTCGCCACCTACATGGTGAGCCAGACGCTGCGCAATTCGATCGGCGTCATCGCGCCGAACCTTGCGGCCGAGCTCGGCCTCTCGGCCTCGCAGCTCGGGCTGCTGTCGAGCGCGTTCTTCATCAGCTTTGCGGCCGCGCAGGTGCCGCTCGGGCTCGCGCTCGACCGGTTCGGCCCCAAGCTGTGCATCCTGGTCTGCACGGCCATCGTCATCGTCGGCACGGGCCTGTTCGCGAGCGCCGAAACTCCGGGCGCGCTGATCTTCGCCCGGGTGCTGATCGGCCTCGGCTGCTCCTGCTATCTGATGGCGCCGCTCGCCTTCTATGCGCGCCGGTTCTCGCCCGACCGCTTCTCGACGCTCGCCGGCCTCCAGCTCGGGCTCGGCACGCTGGGAACGCTGTTCGCCACCGCGCCGCTGGCCATGTCCACGGCGGCGCTCGGCTGGCGCATGACCTTCTGGCTGATCGCCGGCGCCATGGTGATCGGCGGCGTCTTGGTCGCGCTCGTGGTTCCGGCGGATCGCGGCTTCGCGCTCGCGCGCGGCGAATCGCTGCGGGAGAGCCTCGCCGGCACCCTGGCGGCGATTCGGACGCCCTCCGTGACGCGGCTGTTCCTGATGCAGCTTGCGACCTATTCGAGCTTCGCGCTCGTCGTCGGCCTGTGGGGAGGCCCCTATCTCACGCACGTCTACGGCTACGGGCTCGTCGAGCGCGGCGACCTGTTGTTTCTGGCCGCCGCCGGCCAGGTGGTCGGGCTCGTGCTGAACGGACCGATCGAGCGATGGCTCAGGAGCCACAAGGCGCCCGTGACGCTGGGGGCGGCGCTCACCGCGGCGCTGTTCCTGGTTCTCGCCGTGGCGGGCTCCCTGCCGCCCCTTTTGCTGACGCTCTGGCTGTTCGCGTTCGGGCTCGTGAGCGCCTACATGCCCGCCCTGATTGCGCACGGCAAATCGCTGTTTCCGGCGGCGCTGACCGGACGCGGCCTCACCTGGCTCAACATGGGCTCGATGGCGGGCGTCTTTCTGACCCAGTTCGCGAGCGGGGTCGCGATCGACCTGTTTCCCTCCTCCCCGACGGGGGCCTATCCGCTCGCGGCCTACCGACTCGTCTTCGCCCTTCAGGCCGCTTTTCTGCTGGCCGCGATTGTGCCCTACTTGCGTGCGCGCGACCCCGCCCATCAAAAAAACGACGTCGTTTCAGCGACTTAGACGGACAGGGGAAATCGTAAAAAAATAGGTCAGCACCCCTTGCATTTTGTGCAGCGCGGGGGCATATTGTTGCGGTGCGGTAGCGTTGAGTTTCTCCGCTATCGCACAGCCCTCCTTGGGCGTTTCCTCCCTAGACTTGGGCCGCTCGCGAGAGCGGCCCCTTTTTTTGCCCGAAGGCACGCTTTTGCGCAGAAGGCGGGGCCGTCCGGGAAAACCGTCGCGAAAAAGGCTATTCGGCCGCCGCGCGGCAGGGGCGCAGCTCTTCCAGAGGGATTTCGGCGAGGCGGTCCGCCAGAATCTCGAGATCGCGCGCGACCCTATCGAAGCCGGCGGTCCGCTCGTAGCGGCGCTCGTCCATATAGAGCGCCCGGTTGAGTTCGAGCTGGACGGCGTGCAGGCAGGCGACCGGATTGCCGTAGTGCTCGGTGATGAAGCCGCCCGCATAGGGCTTGTTGCGGCCAACCAGATAGCCGAGGTCGCGGAACGTTTGCTCGATCGTGTCGGTGACGACGCCGGCGCAGCTCGTGCCGTAGCGGTCGCCCACCACCACGTCGGCCCGCGGCCTCTCCCCCCGCGCGCTCGCCGAGGACGGCATGGAGTGGCAGTCGACCAGGACGGCGGCGCCGAAGGTCCTGTGCATCCGCGTCATCAGGCGGCGCAGCGCCCGGTGATAGGGCTTGTAGAGGCCCTCGATGCGCCGGATCGCCTCCCCCACCGGCAGCCGCTCGTCGTAGATTTCCTGCGCCTCGCCGACCACGCGCGCAAGCGTGCCGAGGCCGCCGGCGACCCGCATCGAGCGGGTGTTGGCGAAGGACGGCAGGCGGCCCTCGAACATCCGCGGATCGAGTTCGTAGGGCTCGCGGTTCACGTCGACATAGCAGCGCGGGAAATGCGCCCGCATCAGCGGATGTCCGCGGCGGACCACGCCCGCCAGGAGCTCGTCGACGAAACAGTCCTCCGAGCGCCGCAGCGTCGAGAGATCGAGACGCGCCACCTTGAGGAAGGCCGCGGGGTAGACGCGGCCGCTGTGCGGCGAGTTGAAGACGACCGGGCTGCGACACGTCGCCGGTTCGAGGATCTCGAACGGCGGATCAAGCTCGGCTTCGCGGTGGTCGATCATGGCCGAAGGTCTGTATCGAAGGAACCGCTGAACCGACCGGGGGCGGGACGCGCGCCTCCGATTCGTGTAGCCTTTTTCCCGCGCGCTTGTCCATGTGCATGGAAACGCGTGCCATGGGAACGCCACCGGCCCGTCCCGGTTCACGCCGTGTTTACCGGGCATGGGGCTTATCTTCACGGGCTCGATTCGCTCCCGGTTTGATCCGATCCGCGATGCACAAGATTCTCCTCGCCGAAGACGACAACGACATGCGCCGCTTTCTGGTGAAGGCGTTGGAGGGGGCGGGCTTTGCGGTGACGTCCTACGACAACGGCCTTGCCGCCTATCACCGGCTGCGCGAGGAGCCGTTTCAGTTGCTGCTCACCGACATCGTGATGCCGGAGATGGATGGCATCGAACTCGCGCGGCGGGCGACCGAAATCGATCCCGACATCAAGATCATGTTCATTACGGGATTTGCGGCGGTGGCGCTCAACCCCGATTCGCAGGCCCCGAAGGACGCCAAGGTCCTCTCCAAACCGTTCCATCTCAGGGACCTCGTCCAGGAGGTGCAGAAGGTGCTGGCGGCGGCCTGAGGACGACGCACGCGCCTTGCTTGCCTGCCCCGCGCCGAGCCGATATAGGGTGGCCGGCACGGCTTGCGAAGTGCAGGGCGGGTGGCCCGGCCGCGCCGCGGCCCTTTTCGGAGAGAGCCCGGGGTTAGTAAACTGAACCCGTTGGGAGGGCGGTTAGCTCAGTGGGAGAGCGCTTGCTTGACATGCAAGAGGTCACTGGTTCAATCCCAGTACCGCCCACCATCCTCCGGCGCGAAGCCGCAGCCGACGCGAAAGCCCGGCGGGCGCCGGGCCGGTGATCCCGGAAACACGATCTGACGCCGCTCCGCGCGCGGCTGGCGTGCGTTTGATTCGACGGGCGGTTCCGATTCGCTTTTGGCGCCGCGCTTGACTGGCGCTGCGTGCCGAGAGCTCGGCAACACAGGCCGGGATCGAGCGGCATTGGTGCGCCTGCGTGACGCACAGGCACGGCTTCGCGCCGTGGTATCGATCGACGGCACGACCGCTCGCGCGCGGCGACCTCGCGGACGCCGGCCGGCACTTCCATATTCTCCTTGGGGCCGTCGCAGAGGCGCGCGTTCCGGCTGCACGAAAGACAAGGACGGCCCGTGAACGCCGGCGGCGAAGAGCGCAAGGCCTTGGCAGGTCTCTTTCCCAAGCGGCCCGAGCAGGCCGGATCGGCAGCGACAAGGGCCATCGCAAGGGACCACAGAACGGGAAACGGAGCCGGGCGCCCCATGTCTTATGCGACGATGATGGTCTATGTCGACGCCGAAGGCGCGCCGGAACAGCGCGTTCGCCTGGCCGCGAGCCTTGCCGACGCGTTCAAGGCGACGCTGATCGGACTGTCGGCCTTTGCGCCCCGGCCGCTGTTCGTGGCCGAGGGCGTCGTCATCGACGACGTGACCGGGACCGACGCCCAGGCGATGCGGGCGAAGCTCGAAAAGAAGGGCAGCTGGTTTCGGGGCATCGCCGCCGCCTGGCACGGAACGCGGGAATGGCGGGCGGTGTTGGATATTCCCGCCGAAGCGCTGGCGCGCGAGGCGCGCTGCGCCGATCTCGTCATCATCGGGCGGAGCAAGGGGCCGGGCGACGTCTACAGCGCGCTCGATCCGGGCGAAGCGATTCTGAAGACCGGCCGGCCGACGCTGCTCGTGCCCGAGGGCGTCGATTCGCTGGGCGCGGAGCACGTGGTGATCGGCTGGAAGGACACGCGCGAAGCGCGCCGGGCGGTGCGCGACGCGTTGCCGTTTCTGCACGAGGCCACGCGCATCACGATCGCCGAAATCTGCCGGCCCGGCGAGGAGCCGATGGCGCGGCAGAGCATGGACGACGTCTTGCGCTATCTCGATCGGCACCGGATCCGAGCCGGCCCCGAAGTCATTCTTCACCAGGAAGGCTCGGGCGCAGCGCAGCTGATCCGTCTCGCCCAGCACGAGGACGCCGATCTGCTCGTCACCGGCGCCTACGGCCACAGTCGCCTCGGCGAATGGATCTTCGGCGGCATGACGCTGGACCTTCTCGCGTCCAGCCCCCTGTGCTGCCTCATGTCCCATTAGGCGGCTGCATTCGCGCGGGCGATCCGACCGACGGCGCTCCTGCGGCGTCGCGGCCGAAGAGACGGCTTCTGGAAAAGCGCAAAAGGAGGCGCAGCTAGAAGAGCGCAAGAAGGGGCGCAGGCGAGCGCCGTGAAGCTGTTTGGCATGGGTTGCGGCCATGAACCAATCCGCCTCGCCGGCCGCGGTGAAAGCGCGGTGGGAGCACTTTCCGCATGACGCCGATGTCGGCGTGCGCGGATTCGGCGCAACCGCGGCCGAAGCGTTCGAACACGCCGGCGAGGCGCTCACCGCGATCGTGACGCACGCGCCGATCGAGCCGCGCGTCGCGGTCGCGGTGCGCTGCGAGGCCCCCGATCTCGAGCTTCTGTTCGTCGAGTGGCTCAACGCGATTATCTACGAGATGGCAGTCCGCCAGATGCTGTTCGGCCGCTTTGCGGTGCGGATCGACGGGGCCCGGCTCGATGGAACGCTGTGGGGCGAGCTGGTCGACATCGAACGGCATGCCCCGGCATGCGAGCCCAAGGGCGCAACCTACACGGCCCTGAAGGTCGCCGCGGACGCGAGCGGACTCTGGTCAGCGGCCTGCGTCGTCGACGTGTAGGAGGGTGGCCATGGACCCCGGTCGCTTCACGCGTGTGGATGCCACGACCTGGCGCGTCGAGCCCCACGGGCCGATGCGCGTGCCGGCGATCATCTTCGCCGACGAAGCCTTGATCCGCGACATGGACGACAAGGTGTACGAACAGGCGGTCAATGTCGCGGCGCTGCCCGGAATCGTTCAGGCCTCCTACGTCATGCCGGACGCCCACTGGGGATACGGCTTTCCGATCGGCGGGGTTGCGGCCTTTGATCCCGACCAGGGCGGCGTGGTGTCGGCCGGGGGCGTCGGTTTCGATATTTCCTGCGGCGTGCGCACCATGCTGACGGGGCTCAAGGCGGCCGACGTCTTGCCCGTACAGAAGGCGCTCGCCGACTCGCTGTTCGAGGAGATTCCGGCCGGGGTCGGCAGCACGGGCGCGATCACGCTCGATTTCGCCGAGATGGACGCCATGCTCGCAGGCGGCGCGCACTGGGCCGTCGCGCGCGGGTGGGGGGAGCCCCGGGACCTCGACCGCATCGAGGAAGGCGGCCGCATGGCCGGCGCACGGCCCGATTATGTGTCCGCACGCGCCAAGGAGCGGCAGCGGCGGGAAATGGGCACGCTCGGTTCGGGCAATCACTATCTCGAGGTGCAGGTCGTCACGGAGATCTTCGACGACGGCGTCGCCCGGGTCTTCGGCCTGGCGGAGGACGACGTGGTCGTCACCATCCATTGCGGTTCGCGCGGCCTGGGTCACCAAATCGGAACCGATTTTCTGAAGGAGATGGTGCTCGCCGCGGAGACGGCGGGCATCAAGCTTCCGGACCGCGAGCTTGCCTGCGCGCCGATCCGTTCCGAGGTCGGCGAGCGCTATCTCGGCGCGATGCGCGCCGCCATGAACTGCGCGCTCGCGAACCGCGAAATTCTCGGCCACTATGCGCGCGGCGTCTTCGCCCGCTTCTTCCCCGGCTGCGATCTGCCGCTGCTGTTCGACGTGTCCCACAACACCTGCAAGGTCGAGCCCCACCTCGTCGACGGCAGGCGGTGCGAGCTGTTCGTTCACCGCAAGGGGGCGACGCGGGCCTTCGGCCCCGGCCACGAAAGCCTGCCCGAGCCGTTGCGCGCCGTCGGCCAGCCCGTGCTCATCGGCGGCAGCATGGGGACGGGCTCGTACATCCTGGTGGGCGAAGCGCAAGCCGAGCAGAAGGCGTTCGCGTCCGCCTGCCACGGTGCCGGCCGCGCGCTCTCCCGGCATGCGGCGCTCAAGCAGTGGAGCGGACGCAAGATCAGGGACGATCTCGCCGCGCAAGGCATCCTGATCCGCAGCCCGTCGACCCGCGGCATCGCCGAGGAGGCGCCCGGCGCCTACAAGGACGTGAGCGCCGTGGTGGTTGCCGCGGAACAGGCAGGCCTCGCCCGCCGGGTCGCCCGCCTGCGCCCCCTGATCTGCATCAAGGGATGACGGCGCCCGCTGCTTTATCGGGAGGCCGTCGCAGGCGCCGGAGCCCGGCTTGCCCCCGGCGTTCGGCACGGAAACGCAGCCGCGAAACGGCGGGCGAAAGCCGGCCCGCCTGCAGGCCCGCTTCTTAGGGAATGCCAGAGATGGGGAATGCCAGAGAATGTTCGGCGCGAGGCCCTGCTCCGGAGACCGGCCCATGGACGACCAGCGCGAGGTCATCGCCTTTTTGTCCGAAGGGGCGAGCTATGGCCGGCCCGCGGCCGCCGTGGAGCGGATCGAGACGCACATTTCCATCGTCTTTCTCGTCGCCGACCGCGCCTACAAGCTGAAGCGCGCCGTCCGCTTCTCCTATGTCGACTATTCCACGCCCGCTTTGCGCGAAAAGCACTGCCGGGCCGAGCTCGCGCTCAACCGCCGCACGGCGCCCGCGCTCTATCTCTGCGTGCGCGCGATCACGCGCGGGCCGGGCGGCAATCTCGCCTTCGACGGCGACGGGGCCGTCCTCGACTGGGTCGTGGAGATGCGCCGGTTTTCCGAGCGCGACCTGTTCGACCGCCTTGCCGAGGCGCACAAGCTGACGCCCGACCTGATGCGCGATTTGGCGGATGCCGTCGCCGGCTTTCATGGCGCCGCGGAAATCGCCCCAGGCGGCGGCCGCGCCGGCATCGCGGAAACGATCGCGGCGAATCGCCACAACCTGCTCCGCTCATGCCCTCCGCTCGACCCGCAGGAGGTGGAAAAACTTCATGCGGCCTGGACGGCGGCCTTGTCCGCGGTCGGAGGGCTTCTCGACGTCCGCCGCGACGAGGGCAAGGTCCGCCGCTGCCACGGCGACCTCCATCTCCGCAACATCTGCCTGCTCGACGGGCGGCCGACGCCGTTCGACTGCATCGAGTTCAGCGACCGGCTCGCCTGCATCGACGTCCTTTACGACCTCGCCTTCCTCTTGATGGACCTGGTGCGGCGCGGCCTGAACGGCCTCGCCAGCATCGTCTTCAACCGCTATCTGGACCTGACCGCCGATCTCGACGGCCTTCCGGCGCTGCCTCTGTTCATGTCCATGCGCGCGGCGGTGCGGGCGCTCGTGGCGGCGACGCTGGCGCGGCAGAACGGGGCGGACCGCGCCGCGCGCGAGGCGCAGGCCTATCTCGCTCTCGCCGGCGCGCTGCTGCGCCCGCATCCGCCCTGCCTCATCGCGATCGGCGGGCGCAGCGGCGTCGGCAAGTCCACGCTGGCGCAGGCCCTCGCGCCCGACCTGCCGCCGCCGCCCGGGGCGCGGGTCGTCCGCAGCGACGTGCTCCGCAAGCGGCTTTTCGACGTTGCGCCGGAGGTCAGGCTCCCGCCCTCCGCCTATGAGACCGCGGTCACCGAGCGCGTCTACCGCGGCCTGCACGAACAGGCGCTGACCTCGCTCGCAGCCGGCTATACCGTCATCGTCGACGCCGCCTTTCTCCGGGAGGACGAGCGCAGGCACATCGCCGCCTGCGCCGCGCGCGCCGGCGTGCCCTTCGTCGGCCTGTGGCTCGAGGCGCCGAGCGACGTGCTGGCGGCGCGGATCGGCGCCCGCCGCCGGGATGCCTCCGATGCCGACGTAGAAGTTCTGCGACGGCAGCTCGCCGTCGATCCCGGCCCGATCGCCTGGCATCGCATCGACGCAACGCAAGGCCTCGCCGCGAGCCTCGCGACCGCGCGGGGCCTGATCGCCGCCGCGCTCGAGGACCGGCGGTAATCGCGGCGCCGGTTGGAACGGCCTCCGCCCGCCCGTGCCGCCTGGCCGCGACTGCGGTCCCACCCCGGGGCCGGCGGCGGGGGCGGCTCTGTCCGCGGAGCACCTTCTTGAAAGGCTTGATTTTTAATCATAGCGGCCCCATTTGCCCCGCGATGACGGTGCGGCCAGCGCCTGCAAGGCCCTGGCCTGGATGCCGCCGCCGAATCTCCCACAGCTTGCCGACCGAGGCTGCCCGACCCAGTGGTCCCTGGGCCAAGAGTGAAGGGGTTCGGGTTTTCGATCCTCCCGTCACCGGCTTGGGACGGGGCGGTCGCGGCGCATCCCTGAGAGGACTGAGAGGAGATGGCCTTTCCGCTGAATGACCGGTCCCACCCGGCGGGCGAGGACCTGGTTTTGGAGCACCAGGAGGACGCGGCCGAACTCGCCCATGCCGGGGCAGAAGACCTCGACTGGGGCCTCGAAGCCGACAAGATCGCAGCCCTGGGCTCGCAGGAGCCGAGCGTCCCTGCCCTCGCGCAGGAGGCGACGGAGGACGATTCCCTCGAAGAGCCCGACAGCGGTCTTGCGACGGCCGCCGCGGCGGCGCCGAAGCGGGAACCCGGCGCGCAGTTTTCGCGCGACCTCGTCGATACCTACTTCCGCCAGATGGGAGACGCGGAGATGCTCTCCCGGGAGGAGGAAATCGACCTCGCCAAGCGCATCGAGGCCGCCCAGCACGCTCTGCTGACCGAGCTGTGCCATGTCCCCCTGCTCGTCGCGCGCATTGCCCAGTGGGGGCAGGACGTGACGGCGGGGCGGCTCCGCCTGGGCGATCTCGTCGACCTTTCCATTCTCCTCGGAGAGACCGAGGGCCCCGATGGCGCACCGTTCCCGGCCGAGCGAGGGCACCCGCTGCCGGATCACACCGAAAGCCCGGCGCTCCAGCCCGAGGCGGACGCGCTCGAAGCCGGGATTCACGAAGGGGATCTCGAAAGCGTGGCCGAGCACGGGCCGACGCCCGCGATCGCCGCGCGCCTGGAACGGATCGACGCGCTCGCGCGCGAGATCGAGGCGCTGAGCCGGGAGCGGCTGCGGGCCATCGGCCGCAACCGCGCGCCGGCGAGGAGCGCCGCCGCGCGGCTCGATGCGCTCATGTCCAGCTTCGCCCACGAGACCGTGGCGCTTCATCTGCGTGCGGACCGCGTCTCGGCGCTGGTGGAGGAGCTGGAGCGCGAGAAGCAGGCGCTGAGCCAGGCCGAGCAGGAGCTGCTGCGGCTCGGCGAAGGCTGCGGCATCGCCCGGAAGGACCTGCTCGAGCGCTACCACGGGCGCGAGCTCGACCCGAACTGGCTCCACGACGTCGCCGCCCTCCCCGCCCCCGGCTGGAGCGCCCTTGCGCGCCAGCACGGCGACCGTGTGGCGGCGCTGCGCAGCGAAGTGTCCGCGTTCGCCGGCCGCATGGGGCTGCCGGTCGCCGAGTTCCGGCGCGCGGCGGCCGGGATCAGCAAGGCGCGGCGCGAGCTCAAGGAGGCGCGCGAAAAGATGGTGCGCGCCCATCTGCGCCTCGTCATCGCGATTGCCAAGAAGTACCGCCGCAAGAGCTCGCTGGATCTGCTCGACCTGATCCAGGAGGGCAATATGGGCCTGATGCACGCGGTGGAGAAGTTCAACTACCGTCGCGGCGTCAAGGTCTCGACCTACGCGGCGTGGTGGATTCGCCAGTCGATCGCCCGCGCGATCGCCGACCAGGGCCGCACCATTCGCATTCCGGTGCACATGACCGAGACGGCGAGCAAGGTCCTGCGCGAGGATCGCAGGCTCTACCAGAAGCATGGCCGCCGGCCCGAAACCGCCGAGATCGCAGCGCGGACGGGCATCCCCGCCGCCGTCGTCGAGCAGGTCCGCCTAATGGTGCAGGAGCCGACCTCGCTCGATCTGCCGATCGGCGAGGACGGCGACGCGACCCTGGGCGACCTGATCGAGGCGACGTATACAAATATGACGCAGCCGACGAAGGCGAAGG
>JADGHE010000093.1 GCA_019689555.1 Variibacter sp.
CCGGCGACAGGATCTTCACGCCGTGCTTCGATTGAACCATGCCCCCCCTCCCTCGATCACCGGGACGACGCCCCCTCCCGCGATCACTGAGACGGCGCCTTGCCGTTCTCCTGATCCGGCACGCCGGTCTGCAGGGCGAGCGCGTGCAGGGCGTCGCCCAAGCGCCCCCTCAGGGCCGCATAGACCATCTGGTGCTGCTGCACCCGCGACTTCCCGCGAAAGGATTCGGCGATCACCATGGCCGCATAGTGGTCGTTGTCGCCGGCGAGATCGCGGATGGTGACCTGGGCGTCCGGGATATGTTCGCGGATCAGCCGCTCGATTTCTCCCGCGTTCATCGGCATCGCCAATGCCCTCCGAGTCTCGGCGCAACATGCGGCGCGCCGCGCGTCCGGTCAACCATGGCGGCTCAGGGGGCGTGGCCCGCCATATAGGCGGGCAGCCAGCTCTCGAAGCGCTCGGTGAGGACCTGCACCAGCATCGGCCGCTCGCCCGGGAGCTGCAAAGCGTCGCCGCCAGTCACGCCGAGCCGGCGCACGGTGACGCCCGCGCCGCGCGCCCGCGCGATCACCGCTTCGGCCTCGCCCTGCGGCACCGTGACGACATAGCGGGCCTGGTCCTCGCCGAACCAGAAGGCGTGGGGCGGGATCATCACCGGGGCGCCGTAGAGTCGCGCGCCCAATCCCGAGGCCATCGCCATTTCCGCGATCGCGACCAGGAGGCCGCCGTCCGAGACGTCGTGGACCGCCGTGGCCACCCGATCGTGGATCAGCTCGCGCACGAACTCGCCGGCGCGCCGCTCCAGCGCGAGATCGACCGGCGGAGGCGCCCCCTCCTCCCGGCCGCAGATTTCGCGCAGATACAGCGACTGGCCGAGCCAGCCCTGCGTCTCGCCGACGAGCAGGATCGCCTCCCCCTCCGCCTTGAAGGCGAGGGTGGCGACGAGCGCCACGTCGTCGATGAGGCCGACGCCGCCGATCGTCGGCGTGGGCAGGATCGGCCGGCCGTTCGTCTCGTTGTAGAGGCTGACATTGCCGGAGACGACGGGGAAATCGAGCTTCCGGCAGGCTTCGCCGATGCCGCGGATGCAGCCGACGAGCTGCCCCATCGTCTCGGGCCGCTCGGGGCTGCCGAAGTTGAGGTTGTCGGTGACGGCGAGCGGGCGCGCGCCGACCGCGACGAGGTTGCGCCAGGCCTCGGCCACGGCCTGCTTGCCGCCCTCGAAGGGATCGGCCTCGCAGTAGCGCGGGGTCACGTCCGTCGTCAGCGCGAGCGCCTTCGGGCCCTCGTTGATCCGCACCACCGCGGCGTCGCCGCCCGGCCGTTGCACGGTGTTGCCGAGGATGAGGTGGTCGTACTGCTCGTAGACCCACCGCTTGGAGCACAGGTCCGGCGAAGCGAGGAGCTTTTCCAGCGCGTCGGCGAGCGTCACCGGCGCCTGCACCTCGCTCGCGAGCAGCGGCACCGGGCGCGGCGTCTCCACGTAGGGGCGGTGATAGACGGGGGCCTCGTCCCCCAGCTCCTTGATCGGCAGGTCGGCCACCACCTCGCCGCGGTGGCGGACGACGAAACGCTTGGTCGGCGTCGTCTCCCCCACCACCGCGAAGTCGAGCCCCCATTTGCGGAAGATCGCCTCCGCCTCCGCCTCCTTCTCCGGCCTCAGCACCATGAGCATGCGCTCCTGGCTCTCGGAGAGCATCATCTCGTAGGCGGTCATGCCCGGCTCGCGGCAGGGGACCTTGTCGAGATCGAGCGTGATGCCGAGATCGCCCTTCGCCCCCATCTCGACCGCCGAGCAGGTGAGCCCCGCCGCGCCCATGTCCTGGATGGCGATGACGCAGTCCTTGGCCATGATTTCGAGGCAGGCTTCGAGCAGCAGCTTCTCGGCGAAGGGGTCGCCCACCTGCACGGTCGGCCGCTTCTCCTCGGCGTCGTCGCCGAACTCCGCCGAGGCCATGGTGGCCCCGTGGATGCCGTCGCGCCCCGTCTTGGAGCCGAGATAGACCACCGGGTTTCCGACGCCCACGGCCTTCGCGTAGAAGATCTTGCTGACCTCGATCAGCCCGACGGCCATGGCGTTGACCAGGCAGTTGCCGTCGTAGCGGGTATGGAAGCGCACCTGTCCGCCGACCGTGGGCACGCCGAAGGAGTTGCCGTAGCCGCCGATGCCCGCCACCACCCCGGCCACCAGATGGCGCGTCTTGGGGTGCGACGGGTCGCCGAAGCTCAGGGCGTTGAGGCAGGCGATCGGCCGCGCGCCCATCGTGAACACGTCGCGCAGGATGCCGCCGATGCCCGTGGCCGCGCCCTGATAGGGCTCGATGTAGCTCGGGTGGTTGTGGCTCTCCATCTTGAACACGACCGCAAGGCCGTCGCCGATCGAGACGATGCCGGCGTTCTCGCCGGGGCCCTGGATGACCCACGGCGCCTGCGTGTGCAGGGTGCGCAGATGGACCTTGGAGGACTTGTACGAGCAGTGCTCGTTCCACATCGCCGAGAAGATGCCGAGCTCGGTGAAGGTCGGCTCGCGGCCGATGAGGTCGCGGATGCGCTGGTACTCGTCCGGCTTGAGGCCGTGCTCGGCCACGAGCTCCGGCGTGATGGGCGGTTCCTTGGAGATCATGCCAGTCCAACTCGGTAGGGACCGCGTGCCCCCGGCGCGGCGCGGCAGGCGGGACACGAGCGATCACGGAACGGGTTCGGAATCTTGCGCGAACGGTCGGGGTCGCGTGGCAGGGCGACGGGCGGCGGACGGCCGGGGCTTGCACGGGCGACGCGCGCGCCCGCGGCGGAAGAGCCGGTCGCGGGGATGGCCGCCAGAGCCCTCACGCCGCGGCCGCCAGATGCTCGGCTATCCCGGCGAACAGGCCCCGTCCGTCGGTGCATCCGAGCGCTGCCTCGACATGATTCTCGGGGTGCGGCATCAGGCCGAGCACGTTGCGGCGTTCGTTGACGATGCCGGCGATCGCCGCCAGGGAGCCGTTGACGTTCGCCTTCGGGTCGAGCGAGCCGTCGGGCGCGCAATAGCGGAAGACGATGCGGCCGTCGCCCTCGAGCCGGGCCAGCGTCTCGCCGTCGGCGACGTAGTTTCCTTCCCCGTGCGCGACCGGGATGCGGATCACCTGCCCGGCATTGTAGCCGCGGGTGAAGGGGGTGTCGGAGCGCTCGACCCGCAGATACACGTCCTTGCAGGTGAAGCGGAGCTGCGCGTTGCGCATCAGCGCGCCGGGCAGGAGCCCCGCCTCGCAGAGGATCTGAAAGCCGTTGCAGATGCCGAGCACGAGACCGCCGGCGGCCGCGTGGGCGCGTACCGCGTCCATGATCGGGGCGCGCGCGGCGATGGCGCCGCAGCGCAGATAGTCGCCGTAGGAGAACCCGCCCGGCAGGACCACGAGATCGGTCCCCGGCGGCAGGCTCGTGTCCGCGTGCCAGACCATGTGCGGCTCGCAGCCGCACACGAGCCGCAGCGCCCGTGCCGCATCGCGCTCGCGATTGGACCCGGGAAAGACGATGATGGAGGCGCGCATGTTTCAGTGACGGCGTTCTGCCCCGCGCCCCCGCGGGAGCGGACCGGGCGTCATCCCAAAACCTCCACGCGGTAGTTCTCGATCACCGTATTGGCGAGGAGCTTGTCGGCCGCCTCCTTGAGGCGCGCCTCGGCGGCGGCGCGATCGCTCTCCTCCACCTCGATGTCGAACACCTTGCCCTGGCGCACGCTGGCGATCCCCGTAATGCCGAGCGAGCGCAGCGCGCCCTCGATCGCCTTGCCCTGGGGGTCGAGGATGCCTGCCTTGAGCGTGACGGTGACGCGCGCTTTCATGCGATTCGCCTGCGCCCCACGCCTCAGCTCTTCACCAGCACGGGGCCGGTGCCGCGGGGCGGCTCGTTCTCGCCCATGATGCCGAGGCGCTTGGCCACCTCGGTATAGGCTTCGAGCAGGCCGCCGAGGTCGCGCCGGAAGCGGTCCTTGTCGAGCTTCTCGTTCGACTTGATGTCCCACAGCCGGCAGGAGTCGGGCGAGATCTCGTCGGCCACCACGATCCGCATCAGGTCGTTCTCCCAGAGCCGGCCGCACTCCATCTTGAAGTCGACGAGCCGGATGCCGACGCCGAGGAACAGGCCCGAGAGGAAATCGTTGACGCGGATGGCGAGCGCCATGATGTCGTCGAGCTCCTGGGGCGTCGCCCAGCCGAAGGCTGTGATGTGCTCCTCCGACACCATGGGGTCGTTGAGCGCGTCGTTCTTGTAATAGAACTCGATGATCGAGCGGGGAAGCTGGGTGCCCTCCTCGATGCCGAGCCGCTGCGCGAGCGAGCCGGCGGCCACGTTGCGCACCACGATCTCCAGCGGAATGATCTCGACCTCGCGGATCAGCTGCTCGCGCATATTGAGGCGGCGAATGAAGTGCGTGGGGACGCCGATCTCGTTGAGGTGCTGGAAGACGTACTCCGAGATGCGGTTGTTGAGCACGCCCTTGCCTTCGATCACCTGGTGCTTCTTCGCGTTGAAGGCGGTGGCGTCGTCCTTGAAATGCTGGATCAGCGTTCCGGGCTCGGGTCCCTCGTAGAGAACCTTGGCCTTGCCTTCATAGATGCGCCGGCGGCGACTCATTGGGATGTACCGTGGCTTGAGGAAATCCATCGAATGCCGTGACTCCTAAGGATTTTCAGGGTCTGCGGCTTGCGGCGGCGGGCGTGTCTCACAACGGGACTCGCAATGACCACCACCCGCCCGCCAGGGGGCAAACTAGCCGATCGGGGGAAGGAGTACAAATGCCGCAAACCGGGGTCCGCGCACGGCGCTAAACCCTTGTTGATTTGGCGATTCCGTTCCCGTATGCAAGCCCGGCCACGCGCCCCGAGCGTACCGTTTTCGAATCACTAGCACAGATCCGCGAGGCTGCCATGACGACTTTCGACAAGCGCGAAGAAGCCTTCGAGAAGAAGTTCGCGCACGATGAGGAGTTGCGCTTCAAGGCCACCGCGCGGCGCAATCGTCTGCTCGGCGAATGGGCGGCCGAGAAGCTCGGCCTCACCGGCGAGGCCGCCGCCACCTACGCCAAGGAGGTCGTGATGGCCGATTTCGAAGAGCTCGGCGACGACGACGTTTTCCGTAAGATTCGCAAGGACTTCGACGCCAAGGGCGTCGCCCAGTCCGACCATCAGATCCGGCGCACCATGGACGAGCTCATGGAGCGGGCGATCGCCGAGATCAAGGCGGCGGGCTGAAGGGCGCGCCCGGGGGGAAACACATGGGGCCGCGTCCGCGGCGCCGGAGGGGGGCTTCACGGTGAAGATCGGGATTCTGCTCGGCGACGACATCGGGCCCGAGGTCGTGCCCGAATGCGTGAAGGTGATGAAGGCGGCGGCGACGCGCACGGGCCTTTCCATCGAATGGCACCCGCTGCCCATCGGCAAGGCGGGGCACGAGGAGCACGGGCACACCCTGCCGGCCGTCACCGAGCGGGCGCTGCACGCGCTCGACGGCTGGATCATGGGCCCGATCGGCCACGCCGCCTATCCGCGCAACGACCCCACCTGGGTGATGCCTCCGGTGCGCAAGAAGTACGAGCTCTTCGCCGCCGTCCGCCCGGCGAAATCGCGTCCCAACATCGCCGCGATCCACAAGAACGTGGACATCGTCTTCCTGCGTGAGATCACCGAGGGGATGCTCTATTCCGAGACGGTGGTCGCCGGCGCGCCGGAGTTCCGCCCGAACGACGAGATCACCGTCGGCATGCGGGTCATCACCCGCAAGGGGTCGAACCGCGTCGCCCGCGAGGCCTTCGAGATCGCCCGCACGCGGCCG
>JADGHE010000013.1 GCA_019689555.1 Variibacter sp.
CCACGAGCGCGAAGGGCAGCGAGCAGCCGGCGAAGGACGCCGACCAGAACTTGCGGTCCGCCGTTCTCAAAGTCTTGTCCAAGTCGTCCGAACCCACCCCTTACAAGTCGCTGCATTGTGCCGGCGGCGGGCGCGGTGTTGCGCGCCCCCGCAGCGTCTGCGCGCATGCGAACGGGCGTTTGATCTCGCGCAATACGTGGGCAAACCACATTCTGCCCAGACATCCGACACATAATATTCGCGACTACGTCGCAACATTTCCTCAAAAGCGTCGCCTTTCTCGCCTCCTGAGGCGAGGGCAGGCAGTTCTGCGCGCCGTCGCGGCGATTCCAGCGCCGCGCGACGGGGGCCGCGCACCTGCCTGTTCCTGTCAGCGAGTATGAGCGTTCCATCGAATGCGGTTTGCGACTGCGTCCACTCTTGCCACTTTCGCCTTTCTTGTTCCCCTCAAACTCCACGCACTGGAAATCCCTCCCGGCGCCGCCAAGACGAGCCGGGCGGGCTCGCGCGTGATGGCGCAAGCGCCGGCGGCGCCGCTCTTGCGCACGTCGGCTTCGGCACCCGGCGATCCCGCCAAGGCGGATGCCAAGGACAACGGCAGACGGGCGGCGACACCGGCCTCCGAAATCTGTGCATCGCTCGTCTCGGCCGCGGTCGCCAACGAGCTTCCCGTGGTCTTCTTTCTGCGCCTGATCTGGCACGAGAGCCGCTTCGACCCCTTCGCCGTCAGCCGGGCGGGCGCGCTCGGCATCGCGCAATTCATGCCGCGTGTCGCAAAGGCGCTGGGCCTCGCCGACCCCTTCGATCCCGCCGAGGCCCTGGCGGCCTCCGCGCGATTTCTGCGCATGTTGCATACGCGCTTCGGAAACCTCGGACTTGCGGCAGCGGCCTACAATGCGGGCGCGCGGCGGATCCAGGACTGGCTTGAACGGCGCAAAAAGCTGCCGCAGCAGACGCGCGACTATGTGAGGAAGATCACCGGTCTTGCGCCCGAACATTGGGTCAAGGCCGCGCCGAACGATGTCGCGCTCGAAGTGCCGCCGGAGGCGCCCTGCCGCATTCCCGATCCCCCGTCCACACGCACCGCCGATGCTTGGCCATCGCCGCCGCGGCCGGGCGATTCGCCGGCCGACGGGCTGCGGAGCGCTGCGTCCGAGCTCTTGGCGATTTCGAAGGCGCACCCCGATTTCGCGGCCGGACCTCGCCGTGCGGCGCCTCCGGCTTCGGGCGCAGCGGCTCCTCTGAGCGTTGCTTCGGCGAAGCCTGAGGCGGGGAGCGAAGCGCGGCCCGGCATCCGAGGTCTCGGCCTTTCCGCTCCGACGTCCGACGACACGGCGCGCCTGGTGCACGCGGCGCAGGCCACGCCCGGCCCCAAGATGTGCGTGCAGCCCGCGAAACCGCCGCGGAGCGCAGCCGCCGACCTGTGTGCGCGGCTCTCGCCCGAAGGGCGGTCGTGCCCGCTGTTTTCCGGCTGATCCAGAGCCTCGGGCGCGGGCGCGATTGCGCTCTCACGCGATGGCTGCCCTGCATCCTCGGAATGAACGGCCGGTAGGATTTTGCGCGGCGGAATGCCATACTGCGGCACGCTTGCGCGCGCTGCGCCTCGCCCCGGTGAGGTGCGGCGTCCGGCAGGGGGCGCCGCGGGCACCGATTCATGTTCGGCCCGCAAGGACAGATTGGGGGGCGGAGTTCAATGACGTCGATTTAGGTGCGCCATGGACGTCATCGGCAGAGGCGTGATTGCGGGCTTTCTCGCAACACTCGCTCTCTCGGCCGTCATCGACCCAATGACCACCGTGGCCCGCATCGGTGACCTGCTGCCACCGATCTTCGCGTGGATTCTGCATTTCTTCGTTGGAAGCTTCATCTGGGGCGCAGCCTTCGCCCTGCTGCAGCCCTGCATGCGCGGGCCTTTCTGGCTGCGCGGACTGGTGTTCGGTGCAGCCGCATGGCTCATCGTGATGATCGCGGTGCTGCCTTTCACGCGCGCCGGCTGGTTCGGGCTCGATCTCGGCCTCGCGACGCCCGCGATCATGCTCCTCGTCCATCTCGCCTACGGCGCGCTGGTGGGCAGCATCTTCGGCGCGCTCGGCCCCCGGCAAGGCGAGGCGCACCCGCACGGGGGCGCGCCCGACGAGTCCAACAACGAGCTGCATCCTCTGCCCCGCTGAGACCGACTTCAGGCCGGCCCGCCCGCCGGCCCCTCCCTCGCTTCCGCACTTGGGCTGCAGGCGCGCATGGCCCATGATGCGCCGTCGACGCAACAAGGGGGGAGTCGAAGTTGATCAATCCTTTCGATCTTACGGGCAAGGTCGCGATCGTGACCGGCGCAAACACCGGGCTCGGCCAGGGCATCGCGGTCGCGCTCGCGCAGGCGGGCGCGCGCGTCGTCGGGGTCGGTCGCTCGCCCATGGATGAAACCGAGCGGCAAATCGCGGCGCGCGGCGGTGCATTTCACGCCGTCACCGCCGATCTGTCGACCATCGCGCCCCTCGAGCGCATCGTCGAAGAGGCGGCGCGATGGGGCGGGCGGGTCGACATCCTCGTCAACAATGCCGGCCTGATCCGCCGCGCCGACCCGCTGGAATTCAGCGAGAAGGACTGGGACGACGTGATGAACGTCAACCTGAAGACCGCCTTCTTCCTCTCGCAAGCCTTCGCGCGGCGCCTTCTCGCGCAGGGCGGGGGCGGCAAGATCATCAACGTCGCCTCGGTGCTCTCGTTCCAGGGCGGCATTCGCATCCCCTCCTACACCGCGAGCAAGCACGGCATCGCCGGCCTCACGCAGCTTCTCGCCAACGAATGGGCGCCCAAGGGCATCAACGTGAACGCCATCGCGCCGGGCTACTGCGTGACCAACAACACCAAGGCGATCCGCGAGGACCCGGCGCGCAACGCCGCCATTCTGGCGCGCATCCCGGCCGGCCGCTGGGGCACGCCGGAGGACATCGGCGGCGCGGCGGTCTTCCTCGCCTCCAGCGCCTCTGACTACTGCCACGGCACGATCCTCGTGGTCGACGGCGGCTGGCTCGCGCGATGAGCGGACGGGCCGGCATGCGCGCGCCGTCGGCGCCGGCGTAAACAGCGCCCGCATACCGAGGCGCCCGCGGCGCCCACAGCGGCGGCGGCCGTGCGTCGCATAGCGGCAGTTGGAGACGAACTCCTCGCGCTGCGCGCGCGTGTTGGTCATCGGCCAGACAAGGCCGCGGGCGCCGGCGTCGCGCATCTTCATCAACAGGTCGGGCACGGAAACCGCGCTCGCATGGTCGACGCGACCGTGCGGCATGTCGATGACGAGCGCGTCCCCTCCGGCTCGCGCCATGTTCTCGGCGGAGACCGAACGCGGAATGCCGAGCCGGCCGTTGATCGCCGCGCCGCCCTGCGCCGGATCGTCTTCGCCCCTGTGTTCGCGCATGGCCTCCCCCTGGGCTCAGCCTTTCCAAGTAGGACCGTGGCGCGGCGCCTCGTGGAAATAGCTGTTGCAAGTTGCCGCGCGCGAAGGCCCAATACGGCCGGCGAACGGAAGGGGGGCTTTCGGGGATGTCCGCCAACAAGAAAAGGCTCTTGCTGCCCGGCACGATGGCGCGGCCGGGATGGGAGATCCTAAAGAGCCGCGACGACGTCGAGGCCATCCCCTATTCCCCGCGCATCGAACCCGGTGACTTTCATCCGCTCCTTGCCGATGTCGACGGCGTCGCGCTCGCGCTCACGCCCTTCGGCGCGCCGGAGCTCGCCGCCTCCCCGCGTCTGCGGGTCGTCGCACGCATCGGCGTCGGCTTCGACACGGTGGACGTGCCTGCGCTGACGGCGAAGCGCATTCCGCTGATGACGGTCGGCACCGCCAATGCGCCGTCCGTCGCCGAACAGGCCTTCTCGATGATGTTCCATCTGGCGAAGCGCAACGCTCAGCACGACGCCTCTGTGCGCGCGGGCACCTGGCGCGAGCAGATGACCGCCTTTCCTGTGGATTTTCTCGGCAAGACCCTGCTGACCGTCGGCTTCGGGCGCATCGGTACCCGCGTCGCGAAACGCGCGCTCGCCTTCGAGATGCGCGTGCTCGCCTACGACCCCTATGTGCCGGCGGCGGACATCCGGGCGGCCGGTTGCGAGCCGGTCGCCGACCTCGACGCCGCGGTGGCGGAGGCCGACTTCATCACGATCCATTGCCCCAAGAATGCGGAGACCGTCGACCTGTTCGACGGCCCACGGCTCGCGCGCATGAAGCCCACGGCCTTCATCGTGAACACGGCGCGCGGCGGCATCGTCAACGAGCAGGCGCTCGCCGCCGCCCTGGCGGCGGGGCAAATCGCGGGCGCCGGCGTCGACGTGTTCGAGCAGGAACCCCCGCCGCCCGATCACCCGCTGCTGAAGCTGCCGAACGTCGTGCTCGCGCCGCACATGGCGGGCGTGACCCGGGAGGCGATGGAGCGCATGGCCGTCGCCGCGGTGAGGAACATCCTGAGCGTGCTCGACGGGCGGCCGCTGCGCGAGAACGCGGTCAATCCGGAGGTGTTCGACTGAGGCGAGCGCCGGCGCCCCGTCGCGGTCACAAATCGGTGAGGCGCCTCGGCGACGGACCCAAGCGGTGTGAAACGCCGCATGCCGGGACATTGAGACAGGGTCCGGATATTGTCATTCTTCGCTCAGCGAGCCGGCGACGGCTTACGGAAAGAGCAATCGGCTAGAGGAGAGAGACGATGAGGGCGATTTCAATGGGCATGGCGGCGGCGGGACTCCTCGCCCTTGCGGCCGGCGCGCAGGCCCAGACGGTGCTGAAGGCTTCGCACCAGTTTCCCGGGGGCAAGGGCGACCCGCGCGACGAAATGGTGCAGATCATCGCGCGCGAAGTGAAGGCGGCCAATGTCGGCCTCGAAATGCAGGTCTATCCCGGCGCGTCCCTGTTCAAGCCCAACGATCAGTGGAACGCGATCGTGAACGGACAGCTCGACGTCACCTCCTTCCCGCTCGACTATGCGAGCGGCAAGGTGCGCGCCTTCGGGGCGACCCTGATGCCGGGCCTCGTACGCAACCACGAGCGCGCGCAGAGGCTGAACGAATCCCCGTTCATGAAGAGCATCAAGGACAAGATCAACAAGGCCGGCGTGATCGTGCTCGCCGACGCCTGGCTCGCCGGCGCCGTGGGCTCGAAGAAGGGCTGCGTCCGCAAACCCGAGGACATGAAAGGTCTGAAGATCCGCTCCGCCGGCCCCACCTTCGCGGCGATGTGGCAGGCGGCGGGCGCTTCGATCGTTTCGATCCCGTCGAACGAGGTCTACAACGCGCTGCAGACCGGCGTCGCCGACGCCACCGACACCAGCGCCGGCAGCTTCGTGTCGTTCCGGCTCTACGAGCAGTTGAAGTGCATCACCGCTCCGGGCGACAACGCCCTGTGGTTCATGTACGAGCCGGTCCTCATGTCGAAGAGGAGCTTCGACCGCCTCAACAAGCAGCAGCAGGAAGCGCTGCTCAATGCGGGCAAGAAGTCGGAGGAGTTCTTTAACGGCGCGACCCGCAAGCTCGACGACGAAATGGTGGACGTGTTCAAGAAGCATAATGTCGAGGTTATCACCATGACGGATGCCGAATATGACGCCTGGCTCAAAGTGGCGCAGGAAAGTTCGTACAAGCAGTTCGCAAGCGAAGTGCCCGACGGCAATAAACTCATCACGGATGCGCTGGCGGTGAGATAAATCCGGGCGGCCGGCCTGCCGACCGGCCATCCGCCCTCCGCCGAGATCGCAATCAACGAGGGAGTTCCATGGAGCGCCTTGTCAGCGCCATCACTTTGATCTCGCGCCTTTGCGGGATCGTTGCGGCCGGCCTGATCGCCGCCGGCGTCATCGTCGTCTGTCAAATGGTGTTCGTGCGCCATGTGCTCAATCAGAACACCATTTGGCAGACGGATTTCGTCACCTACAGCCTCATCGCCGCGACCTTCATTGGCAGCCCCTATCTCCTGCTGTCGCGAGGTCATGTGAATGTGGACATTCTGCCGCACTATCTCAGCCCGCGGGCGCGTTACTGGCTGGCGCTCGCGGCAGCGCTGATGTCCATCTCGTTCTGTGCGGTGATGACGATCCTCACCTTTCAGTTTTGGTATGAGGCTTGGGAGAACAACTGGGTGTCTGACACGATGTGGCGCGCGCGCCTGTGGATTCCCTATGCGGCGATGCCGATCGGGCTCGGGCTTTTGACCCTGCAATATGTCGCCGACATCTACAATCTCGTAACGGGCCGGGAGGCGCCGTTCGGCATGCCCGTCAAGGAGGCGCAGCTGTGAGCCCCGCCGTCCAGGGCTCGATCGTATTCGTGGTGACGCTGCTGGTGCTCCTTTCCGGCGCTCCGGTCGCGTTCGGCCTCGGTGCGGTCGCGATTGTCTTCCTGGTCATTTTCCAGGGCGTCGATGCGTTGCGCGTCGCCGCCGAAACTTTTTACTCCGGCTTGCACGACTTCACGCTCGTGTCGATCCCGATGTTCGTGATGATGGGCGCGGCGATCGGCTCTTCACCGGCCGGCAAGGACTTGTACGAGGCGCTCGATCGCTGGCTCTATCGCGTTCCCGGCGGGCTCGTAATCTCCAATCTCGGAGCCTGCGCGATCTTTGCGGCGCTCACCGGCTCCTCCCCGGCTTGCTGCGCGGCGATCGGCAAGATGGGTATACCGGAGATGCGGCGGCGCGGTTATCCGGACGACGTTGCAACCGGTTCCATCTGTGCCGGCGGCACCCTCGGCATCCTGATTCCGCCCTCCATTACCTTCATCCTCTACGGCATCGCGACAGAGACCTCGATCGGGCGTCTGTTTCTCGCCGGCGTGCTGCCCGGCGTGATGCTGACGCTGATGTTCATGCTGTGGACGCTGTTCATCATCTCCAAGCGCGGCTTCCGCGCGCATGCCGCTGACTTCCGCTATTCCTGGAAGCAGAAATTCGAGTCGATCCCAAAGATCGCGCCGTTCCTGCTGATCATCGTGGCGCTGATGTATGTGCTCTACGGGGGCATCGCGACGCCGTCGGAAGCCGCGGGCGTGGGTGCTGCGCTGTGCGTGATCCTTGCGATCGTCATCTACCGCATGTGGTCCACCGAAAAATGGTGGCAGATCTTGCGCGACACCACCCGCGAGTCGGTGATGATCCTGATGATTATCGCCGCTGCGGTGCTGTTCGGCTATATGCTGACCTCGCTCTACCTGACGCAGACCCTGGCGCAAGCGATTGCCGACCTGCACGTCAGCAAATGGGTGTTGATGCTGCTGATCAATCTGTTCCTGCTGGTCTGCGGCTTCTTCATTCCGCCGGCCGCCATCATCCTGATGACGGCGCCGATCCTCCTGCCCATCATCACCGTCGCGGGCTTCGATCCCGTCTGGTTCGGCGTGATCATCACGATCAACATGGAGATTGGACTGATCCACCCGCCGGTCGGGCTCAACATTTACATCGTCAACTCGATCGCGCCGGACGTGCCGGTCGCCCGCGTCATGTGGGGCACCATTCCTTACGTGCTGTGCATGATGCTGGCGATCGTCATTCTCTGTATTTTCCCCGAGATCGCGACCTGGCTGCCGGACCACCTGATGGGACCGGTGCAGCGCTGACTCGGGGTCGGGACCGGCGGGCGCGGCTTAAGCCTCGCCGAGCTCGCGCAGGATTTCCTGCGTGTGCTCGCCGAGCCGGGGCGACGGACGGTCGGAGGCCATCGGCTTGCCGTCCAGCACGATCGGGGTGCGCACGCCGGGAATGCTGCCGGATTTGGCGGCGTCGCTCTTGAGGTCGAGCCTCATGCGACGATGGATCACCTGCGGATTGGCGAAGACCTGGTCGAGCATGTTGATGGGGCCCGAGGGGACCTGCACCTCCTCGAGCTGCTCCAGCAGCTTCTCGCGCGGGAAGCGCGCCGTGAGCGCAGAGAGACGGCCGATGAGCTCGGCGCGGTTTACGAGCCGGTCGGAATTGGTCTTGAACTTCGCATCCTCGGCGAGCTCCGGCTCGCCCAGCACCGCGCACAGCTTGGCGAACTGCCGGTCGTTGCCGACCGCGATGATCACATGGCCGTCGGCGACGGGAAAGACCTGATAGGGCACGACGTTCGGGTGAACGTTGCCGATGCGCTGCGGCACCTGGCCTGAGACCAGGTAGTTGAGCGCCTGGTTGGCGAGCACGCCGACCTGGGTGTCGAGCAGCGCGGTGTCGACGAGGCAGCCGCGCCCGGTGCGTTCGCGCTGCGCGAGCGCCGCCAGAATGCCGACGGCGCTGTAGACGCCGGTGAAGATGTCCGCGACAGGTATTCCGATGCGGGTCGGTTCGCCCTCGGGCGTGCCCGTGATGCCCATGATGCCCCCCATGCCCTGGGCCATCAGGTCGTAGCCCGCGCGCGAGGCGTAGGGGCCGTCCTGGCCGAAGCCGGTGACCGAGCAATAGATGAGGCGTGGGTTCTCCTTCGAGAGGCTCGCATAATCGAGGCCGAACTTGGCGAGCCCCCCGACCTTGAAGTTCTCGATCAGCACGTCCGAGCGCGCGGCGAGCTTGCGCACGATCCGCCGCCCCTCCTCGGTTTCGAAGTCGAGCTCGATCGACCGCTTTCCCCGGTTGGTGGCGTGGAAGTAGGCGGCGCCCAGGTGCCCGCCGTCCGCGGCCTCCACGAAAGGCGGTCCCCACCCGCGGGTATCGTCGCCAGAGCCCGCGCGCTCGACCTTGATGACATCGGCGCCAAGGTCGGCAAGAATCTGGCCGGCCCAGGGCCCGGCAAGGACGCGGGCAAGCTCCAGGACACGCAATCCGGCTAACGGACCCGGCATACCAACACTCCTTTCAGGGAACGGAGGCCGAAGAACGGTGTTTTAGCAACACGGCGGCTTCTGTGGCCCGTTCATTCGAACTTGTCCATATCCTCTTATATGATCAGACTTCTGGACCACGCCGGCAGACACGCGATCCCAGGACTCCGCGCCCGGCCGGGCGACGGGCCTTGGACCGACGGTGTCCCGGCCAACCGTGAAAGCGCCGCGTCCATGAATACTTCGTTTTTCGGCGAGCTTCTGCAGGCGATATCGGAGCGGGGCCGGGCCCTGCTCGACCGCGCCCGCGAGCGGCGCGGGGACGCCGCAGAGCGCAGCGGGAACGTCATCGAACTCTGCGAGCAGCTGCTCTCCGGCCGCGGGGAGGCCTCGGGGGTGGCGCTCGCGCGCGAAATCCTCTCGCGCTACGATGGATTGAAGCCGGGGCCGCGGGTCGCCTTCTTCGAAGCCCTGGCGCATCGATTCGGCCCCGATCCGGCGCGGCTCCAGCGGGCGATCGAATCCTGGCGCGCGCAGCCGTCCGAGGAGGCGGCAGACGAACTGCACGTCGCGTCCGAGCCGCGGCGGATCGAGCTCTTCCGCCGCCTCAACCTCGCGCCCGGCGGCACGGCGGCGCTCGTGCGCATGCGCGAGCAGCTCCTGGACGCGATGAACGGCCGCAAGGAACTCGCCGCCGTGGACGCTGCGTTCGTTCATCTCTTCTCGTCCTGGTTCAATCGGGGATTTCTCGTGCTGCGGCGCATCGACTGGTCCACACCCGCCAATATCCTCGAAAAGATCATCCGCTACGAGGCGGTGCACGCGATTCACGACTGGAACGACCTGCGCCGCCGCATCGACCTGCCCGACCGGCGCTGCTACGCCTTTTTCCATCCGGCGCTGGTGGATGAGCCGCTGATCTTCGTCGAGGTCGCGCTGACGCGCGACATTCCCGCCGCCATCGCGCCGATTCTCGCGACGAAGCGCGACCCGCTCGACCCGGAGCGGGCGACGACGGCCGTCTTCTACTCGATCTCCAACTGCCAGCGCGGGCTTGCGGGCGTTTCCTTCGGCAGCTTCCTCATCAAGCAGGTGGTCGAGGAGATCCGCCGCGAAATGCCCCGGCTCGCCACCTTCGTCACGCTTTCGCCGGCGCCCAATTTCGCCGAATGGCTGCGGCGCGAGCGCGCGGCGGAGCGTTCCGTCGCCCTCACCGAGCAGGACAAGGCGGCGCTCGCCAAGCTCGACGTCGAAAAATGGTGGCTTGCGCCGGAGATCGCCGAGCAGATCCGCGAACCGCTCCTGCGGGCCGCGGCGTGGTATTTCCTGCATGCCCGCACGCCGCGCGGCACGCCGGTTGACTCCGTGGCCCGCTTCCACCTCGGCAACGGCGCCCGGCTCGAGCGGCTGAACTGGCTCGGCGACACGTCCGACAAGGCCATGCGTCAGTCGCACGGGCTGATGGTGAATTACCTCTACGACCTCGAGGACATCGAGAAGAACCACGAGGCCTATGCGGGCCAGCGCATGGTGGTGGCGTCGAGCGCCGTCACCCGGCTCGTGCGCGGGGGCGCGCGCGAACTCGCTCCGGTCCCGGTCTGACGTTCGTTCGCGCTTTGAGCCGCCGGCTGCAGCCCGCTCTTGTCCTCACGGATCGTCGCAGGCCATGCTCGCGCCTGCGGGGGGTCCGGAGACGATGATCGCGTTCGATTTGGCCATCATCGGCGGCGGCATCAACGGCGTGGGCATCGCCCGCGACGCCGCCGGCCGGGGCTTGCGCGTGCTGCTCGTCGAACAGAACGATCTTGCATCCGCCACGTCCTCGGCCAGCACCAAGCTCATTCACGGCGGCCTGCGCTATCTCGAACACGGCGCGTTCCGGCTGGTGCGCGAGGCCCTGATCGAGCGCGAGGTGCTGCTGCGCATGGCGCCGCACCTCATCCGCCCCATGCGCTTCGTGCTCCCGCACCATGCGGCGCTGCGGCCGGCCTGGGTGCTGCGTCTCGGGCTCTTCGTCTACGATCATCTCGGCGGCCGGAAGCTTCTGCCTGGAACCCGCAGCCTCGATCTGACGCGCGATCCGGCGGGCGCCCCTTTGCGCCCGCACTTCACCCGCGCCTTCGAATATTCCGACTGCTGGGTCGACGATGCCCGTCTCGTCGTCCTCAATGCGGTGGACGCGGCCGAGCGCGGCGCCGCGATCCGCCCGCGCACCCGCTGCGTCGCCGCCCAGCGCCGCGCGGACCATTGGCGCCTCACGCTCGACGCCGGCGGCCGGCGCGAGACCGCCACGGCGCGCATCGTCGTCAACGCCGCCGGCCCGTGGGTGGCGCAGGTCAACGAAAGCTTGCTGAAGCTTCCCGCCTCCGCCCCGGTTCGGCTGGTCAAGGGGAGCCACATCGTCGTCCCGAAGCTCTTCGACCACGACCGCGCCTACATCTTCCAGCACGCCGACGGGCGCGTGGTGTTCGCCATTCCCTACGAAGGCGCCTTCACGCTGATCGGCACCACCGACGTCGACTACACGGGCGATCCGGCCGCGGCCGCGCCGACCGCGGACGAGATCGAATATCTCTGCCGGGTCGCGAGCGACTATTTCCGCGAGCCGGTGACCGCCAAGCAGGTGGTGTGGAGCTTCGCGGGCGTGCGCCCGCTCTACGACGACGGCGCCTCGATGGCCAAGGATGCGACCCGTGACTACGTGCTGGTCCTGGATGCGCCGGAAGGCGCGGCGCCGGCCCTCACGGTCTATGGCGGAAAGATCACGACGTACCGGCGGCTCGCGGAGGCGGCGCTCGCGCGGCTCTCCCGCGTCCTGCCGTCGGGCAAGCCCTGGACGCACGAAACCCCGCTGCCGGGCGGCGATCTGCCGTGGGACGGCGTGCCGGCCTTTGCGGCGCGCTGCCGAAGCCGATGGCCGTTTCTCACCGAGGCCAATGCGCTGCGCCTTGCGCGCGCCTACGGCACGCGCGTCGCGCGGGTGCTGGGCGAGGCCGGCGTCGCGGCGGAACCGGCGATGCTCGGCGGCGCATTGACGGCGGCCGAAGTGCGCTACCTGATGCGGCACGAATGGGCCGTCACCGCCGAGGACGTGCTCTGGCGCCGCTCCAAGCTCGGACTTCATTTCAACGCGGAGGAGCGGGCGGCGCTCGCCGCGCTCATCGACCAGGAGAGCGGCCGCCGGGCCGCAGGATAGACAGCCATGGCGAGCTATCTCGTTGCGATCGACCAGGGCACGACGTCCACGCGCGCAATGGTGTTCGACAAGGCGCTGACGCCGGTCACCATCGACCAGCGCGAGTTCCGCCAAATCTATCCGGCGCCCGGATGGGTCGAGCACGACCCGGAGGAGATCTGGCAGACGGTCCTCGACACGGTCGCGGGCGCGATCGAGAAGGCCGGCATCGGCCCCCGGCAAGTCGCCGCGATCGGCATCACCAACCAACGCGAAACCGCGGTCCTCTGGGACCGCGCCAGCGGCAAGCCGGTCCACAACGCCATCGTCTGGCAGGACCGGCGCACCACCGATCTGTGCACCGCCTTGCGCAACGAAGGCTACGAGCCTGCCATCAGCGCGAAGACGGGCCTCCTCCTCGACCCGTACTTCTCGGCGACCAAGATCGCCTGGCTGCTCGACAAGGTGCCCGGAGTGCGCAGCGCCGCGGAGGCCGGCCGCCTCGCCTTCGGGACCATCGACAGCTTCCTGCTCTGGCGTCTCACGGGCGGCAAGGTGCACGCAACCGACGCGACCAACGCCGCCCGCACCCTGCTGTTCGACATTCGCGCCGGCGCCTGGGATCGGGATCTGCTGCGGCTGTTCAACATCCCCGAGGGCCTGTTGCCGGAGGTGAAGGACTCGGCGGCGGATTTCGGCGCGACGGCGCCGGACCTTTTCGGCGGGCGCATCCGCATCCTCGGCGTCGCCGGCGACCAGCAGGCGGCGACGGTCGGCCAGTGCTGCTTCCGCCCGGGCATGCTGAAATCCACCTACGGGACCGGCTGCTTCGCGCTGCTCAACACAGGCGACACCCCGGTTGCCTCCAGGAACCGCCTGCTCACCACGATCGCCTACCAGCTCGACGGCAAGCGCACCTATGCGCTCGAGGGAGCCATTTTCGTCGCCGGCGCCGCCGTTCAGTGGCTGCGCGACGGGCTCAGGACCATCGACGCGGCGAGCGACGCCTCCCGACAGGCCGCGAGCGCCGACCCCGCTCAATCCGTTTACCTCGTCCCCGGCTTCGTCGGCCTCGGCGCGCCGTGGTGGGACGCCGAAGCCCGCGGCGCCCTGTTCGGGCTCACGCGCAACACCGGCCCCGCGGAGCTTGCGCGCGCCGCACTGGAGTCGGTCGGCTATCAGACGCGCGACCTCCTGGAAGCCATGCAGGCCGACTGGCCCGGCGCGGCCGACGCCGACACGGTGCTGCGGGTCGACGGCGGCCTCACCGCCAGCGACTGGACCATGCAGTTTTTGGCCGACATCCTGGCGGCGCCCGTGGACCGTCCGGTGATCATGGAGACGACGGCGCTCGGCGCCGCCTATCTCGCGGGCCGGAAAGCCGGCCTGTGCCCCGACCTCGACGGCTTTGCGGCCACTTGGCGCCTGGAGCGGCGGTTTCAGCCGCTCATGGACGTCACCACGCGGCGGCAGAAGTGGGCGGGCTGGCAGGACGCCGTGCGGCGCACGCTCACGCGGCCCGCCCAGGACCACGTCCGATGAAGCGGAATCGGGTCTTCGGGGCCGCGGCGCACCTCCGGCATTCGCCCCGGGCTCGTTTCGGGTTAGGTTTCGGTTTAACTTAAGAAGGATCGTGTGGCGAAGGCGCGGGCTTTAAGCGATTGTAAGGTCCGCCATTATAGTGGAGCAGATAGGGAGGCCGCGGGAGCGCGAGCCGATTTGGCGAAGAGCGAACCGAGGAATGCAGTCCAAGCTCGCAAACAAGATGAGCACCCTGCTCGGACGAGCCCAGGTCCTCATCGTCGACGACAATCCGCACATGCGGAAGCTGGTCCGCAATCTTCTGGTCACCCTCGGGGTGAAGGCGGTCTACGAGGCGGGCGACGGTGTGGCGGGACTGGAAGCGATCCGCCAGCACGAGCCCGATCTGGTCATCCTCGACTGGGAGATGCCGCGGCTCTCGGGACCGGAACTCGTGCGCACCGTTCGTTCGCCGGGCGTTTTCCCGCTGCCCGACGTGCCCATCATCCTCCTGACGGTGCATGCGGAGCGCTGGCGCGTGCTGGAGGCGGCCCGCCTCGGCGTGAACGAGGTCCTCAGGAAGCCGGTGTCGGCGAAGGCGCTGATGGACCGCATGCTCGCGATCTTCGCCTATCCGCGCCCCATGGTGCGGATCGGCGACTACTACGGGCCCGCGCCGCGCAAGCCCCTCGCCGAGGCCGCGGAAGAAATTCTGCGCGTCGGGAAGGCGCCGGCCGACCCCCTTGCGGTGCTCCGAGTCGCCGCCCCCACCTCCGCCTCTCTTGGCCATTGACCTTCGCCGGCCAGTCAGTAGCGTGCGCGCTCGCAGCGCATGCAGGCCGAGGAGGATCATGAGCAAGCGGGACGAGGTGAGCAAAGAATGACGGAACCGCTCGGCGCGGACGCAGGCGCCGCAGCGACCGCGGGCGGACGGCCGCTGCTGCGTTTCGAGAACGTCACCAAGCGATTCGGCGCTTACACCGCCATCGACCGCCTCTCGATCGACATTCGCCAGGGCGAAATGTTCGCGCTGCTCGGCCCCTCGGGCTGCGGCAAGAGCACGCTGCTGCGCCTCGCCGCGGGCTTCGAGAGGCCGGACGAAGGGCGCATTCTGCTCGACGGGCAGGACATGGCCGATACGCCCCCACACCTGCGCCCCATCAACATGATGTTCCAGAGCTACGCGCTGTTCCCGCACATGACCGTGGCGGGCAACATCGCGTTCGGCCTCAAGCAGGACGGGCTTCCGCGCGCCGTCATCGCCGAGCGCGTCGCCGAGGCGGTGGCGCTCCTGCGGCTCGAAGGCCTGGAGAAGCGCCGGCCCGACCAGCTCTCCGGCGGACAGCGCCAGCGCGTCGCGCTCGCGCGCGCCCTCGTGAAGCGGCCGAAGGTGCTGCTGCTCGACGAGCCGCTCGGGGCCCTCGACAAGAAGCTGCGGGACGAGATGCAGGCGGAGCTCGCCGCGCTCCAGCGCCGGCTCGGCGCCACGTTCGTCATCGTGACCCACGACCAGCAGGAGGCCCTGTCGCTCGCCGACCGGCTCGCCGTCATGGATCGGGGGCGTGTCGCGCAAATCGGCCGACCCGGCGAGGTCTACGAGCGGCCGGCGTCCGTCTACGTGGCGAGCTTCATGGGCGACGTGAACCTGCTCGAAGGCACCGTCGCGCGCGCCGATGCCGGCGGCCTGCAGGTCGACTGCGGCGCGGCCGGCTATGTGCGCGTGACGCAGCCGAAGGCCTGTGAGATCGGCGGCCGGGTCTGGATCGCCGTGCGGCCGGAGAAGCTGTCGCTCGAGCGGGCGCGGCCCGAGGACATGACGCTCAACGCCGTCCGCGGCACGGTGGAGGCGATCAGCTATCACGGGCCGACCTCCCTCGTTTCCGTGCGCACGGGCGACGGGCTGCTGCTGCGCTCGGCCGCGGTGCACGGCGCGGCGGACGCTTCGACGCCCGCGGTCGGCGAAACGGTGTGGCTCACCTGGGCGCCGGCCACCGGCGTCCTGCTCGACCATTGAGGCGGCGGAGATGCGGCCTCCGGCTCAACCTCGATCCAGCGGGGCGCGGCTCGTCGTTCTCGTTCCGCTGCTGTGGCTCGCCTGCTTCTTCCTTCTGCCGGCGCTGATCGTTCTGAAGATCAGCCTGTCGCAGCCGGCGGTCGCGCAACCGCCCTATGCGCCGACGCTCGACCTCGCGGCCGGCTGGGCGGGCCTCAAGGAGTTCCTCGCCGGCCTGTCGTTCGACAATTACGTCCTGCTCGCGACCGATCCGCTCTATGTCGGCTCCTACCTCAAGAGCCTGAAGGTCGCCGCGCTTTCGACGCTTGCCCTCCTCGCCGTCGGCTATCCGCTCGCCTACGCGATGGCGCGGGCGCCGCGCCGGCTGCAGGGTTTTCTGCTGCTCCTCGTCATTCTTCCGTTTTGGACCGCCTTTCTCATCCGCATCTATGCCTGGATGACGATCCTGCAGCGCGACGGGCTGCTCAACCAGGCTCTGCTCGCGCTCGGGATCATCGATACGCCGGTGACCTGGCTTGCGAGCGATACCGCGGTCTACATCGGCATCGTCTACTCCTACCTGCCGTTCATCGTGCTGCCGATCTATGCGAGCCTGGAGCGCATCGACCCCACTTTGCTCGAGGCGGCCGCCGATCTCGGCTGTACGCCGACGCAGGCGTTCTGGCGCGTCACCGTGCCGCTCTCGCTGCCGGGGGTGATGGCGGGCGCGACGATCTGCTTCATTCCCATTGTCGGGGAATTCGTCGTCCCCGACCTGCTCGGCAGTTCGGCGACGATGATGATCGGGCAGACGCTGTGGGCGGAATTCTTCGCCAATCGCGACTGGCCGCTCGCCGCGGCGGTCGCGATCGTGATGCTGGTGCTCCTGATCGCGCCGCTCGTCCTCTACGAGCACCTGCAGGCGCGGTTCATGGCAAGCGAGCGGTGACGCCATGCACAAAGGCCTTTCCGCGACGACGGCGACCGCGCTCGCGCTGGGCATGGCGTTTCTCTACCTGCCCATCCTCGTTCTCGTCGTCTATTCGTTCAATGCGTCGCGCCTGGTGACGGTCTGGGGCGGCTGGTCGACGCGCTGGTACGCCGCGCTCCTCGAAGACGCGGCCCTCATCGAGGCGGCGTCCATCAGCCTCCGTGTCGCCGCTCTCTCGGCCACCGTCGCGACCGTGCTCGGGACGCTGGCGGCGGTTGCGCTCGTGCGCTTCGGCCGCTTCCGCGGGCGCCTCGTCCTTTCCGCGCTCGTCTACGCGCCGATCGTGATGCCGGAGGTCATCACCGGCCTGTCGCTGCTTTTGCTGTTCGTCGCGGTCAACATCGACCGCGGCTTCTGGACGGTGACGATCAGCCACACGACCCTCACGATGTGCTTCGTCGTGCTGATCGTGCAATCGCGGCTCGTGCGCTTCGACATGAGCCTCGAGGAGGCCGCGATGGATCTCGGCTGCCCGCCCCTGCGCACCTTCCTCACCATCACGCTGCCGCTGATCTGGCCGGCGGTCGCCTCCGCCTGGCTGCTCGCCTTCACGCTTTCGCTCGACGATCTCGTGATCGCAAGCTTCACCACCGGACCCGGCGCAACCACGCTGCCGATCCGGATCTATTCCGACGTCCGGCTCGGCGTGAAGCCGGAGATCAACGCCGTCTGCACGTTGATGATCGCGACGGTGGCGGCTGCGCTCATTCTTACGTCGCTCGTCACCAAGGGCGCGGACGCGCGGCGGCGATGACCGCGGCGAGGAGTCGGCCTATTCGCGGGAGGCGTTCGGGTTCGGCGAAGCGGGCGCGACCGCCAGCGGGGATTCGGAACCGCGGGTGGTCAGCTGCTCGATCGCCGAGCGCACCGCGTCGCGCGCGCGCCCGCCGCGCACCGCCTCCAGCAGCGGCGCCGCGGCGCCCGAGCGGCGAATGAGGCTCTGCGCGTCGGGCAGCATGATCGGATCGTCCCAGCGGCCGCGGACGACGAACGGCAGCTCGAAGCCGCCGCTTTCCTTGACGCTCGCACCGATGAGGCTCGCCGTGCCCTTGAGATCGAGGTCCCGCGCGGGGATCGAGGCGGAGCCGTCGAGGGCCAGCCGCACCGCCGAACCCTCGAGGCTCACGTCTTCGACGCTCGCCATGCCGTCGACGATCTTGACGGCGATCGCCAGCCTGTCGAACGGCGTGCGCCCGTTGCGGAAATCGCCGCCGCCCGACAGCGGCCGCCGCTCCAGGCGGCGCAGCAGCTGCTCGAGATTGAGGCCGATGAGCGCGCCCTTCGTCGCCACGAGGCTCGCGGCGCCGTTGAGCGTGCGCGTCAATTCGAGCACGTCGTTGCCCGTGCCTTCGAGCGCCAGCGTGAGATCGCCGCGCCCTTCGATCTTGCGCACACCGAAGACGAGGCTGAGGCACTTTTCCAGATCGACATTGGCGAACTGCAATTGCGCGTTCAGCCGGGCGCCGTCGCTCGCGCGGGCGAGGCCGATGACGCCCTTGGCAATGCCGTCGAACGCCTGCGATTCGCCGATGGTGAGCACGAAGCGGCCGTCCCGCAGGTTCGCGGCCAACGCCGTGCGGCCGATGCGCGTGCTGCCGACCGTGACCCGCGCCGCGGACAGGCGCACGTCCAGCTCCATGGCGGCGAGGCCGTCGAGCCTGATCGGCACGCGGTTCCATTCGCGCTCATTGCCGGTGAGGACCTGGACGTTCGCGAGATAGGGCGCGATGTCGATCTCCTCCGCCGCCAGGGTGCCCTGCAGGTGGGGGCGGGCGCCGGCCGTGAGCGAGAGCACGCCCTCCGCGGCGTTGCCGTCGACCTCGATGTTGAGGCCCGTGAAGGCTACGGCCTTGTCAACCACGCTGGTCTGCGCATTGAGGGCGAAGCGGCCGAACCCGCCGCCCGGCAGCGGCGTGAGCCCGACCCAATCCATCACCTTGCGCAGCGACGGGCCGTCGGCCGCCATCGCGCCTTCGATCTTCAGGGTCGGCCAAGAGCTGATGTGCCCGTCGAAGCCGAGCTTCAGCAAGGCGCCCGTGAGCCGCGCCTTGAAGCCGGAGCGCTCGCCCACCAGGGCGGCGAGGAAGTCGCTCAGCGTGAACGTTGCATCGAGCTTTTCGCCGCGCCAGACGAAATGGCCGGTGGCCGCGAAGCTCCTCGAGATCGAGGGCCAGGCAAGCGACATTTCCACCTGCTCGAACGTCTCGGCGAGGCTGCGGGAGGCGTCCCGCACCGTCACGGCGCCGCCGACGAGCCGAATTTCGGAAAACGTCACCCGGTTCCGCGCGCGGTTGGCCGGCTTCACCGTCTCGGCGAGCTGCGCAACGAGGTCTGCCCAGTTGGAGCGCCCCTCGGTGTCGAAGTCGATCAGGATCCGCGGCCGGATCAGCGTGATCTCGCTTACCTCGATCCGGCCGAGCAGCAGCGGCAGGAGGCGAAGCTGCGCGATCAGGCGCTCGGCCGCGAGCACGGGCGGCCCGCCCGCCTCGTCGCTGAGCACGACGTCGTCGAAGCTCGCCGAGCCCGCAGGGAACAGGGAGACCGACATGTCGCCCCGGAGGATCGGGTCGACGCCGGTCGCGTAACGGATCTCCGCCTGAACGGACTCGCGCACCGCATCGGCTTGAACGAGGAAAGGCATCGCCGCGAACGCGCCGAGGGCGGCGGCGACGACGGCGACCAGGCCGAATGCCAGACGCTTGAGGCCGCTCAGGGGCTTCACGTGCGGAGAATCCGGGCCAAGGTGAATGCAGCGGATGGCTCGACGGGGCGGGCCGTCCTGCTCCCCACAATCATGGGTGGCGTCTGTGACCCTTTCATGGCCGGCCCGCGCGCGCCGCCGCGCTCCACCTCCTCAGCTGAGCCTGGGATCGACCTTGTAGCGCGCCTCGGTCTTGGCGGCGACCTCGTCGAGGGTGACGCCCGGCGCGAGCTCGATCAGCGTCATGCCGGTGCCGCCCTTCTTGTCGATCGTGAAGACGCCGAGATCGGTGATCACCATGTCGACGACGCCGGCGCCCGTGAGCGGCAGCGTGCATTTCCGCAGCAGCTTGGGCTCGCCCCTCGCCTCGTGTTCCATGACCACGACGACCTTCTTGACGCCGGCGACGAGGTCCATGGCACCGCCCATCCCCTTCACCATCTTGCCGGGGATCATCCAGTTGGCGAGGTCGCCGTTCTCCGCCACCTGCATGGCGCCCAGGATGGACAGGTCGATATGGCCGCCGCGGATCATGGCGAAGGAGTCCGCGGACGAGAAGTAGCTGGTGGTCGGCAGCTCGGTGACCGTCTGCTTGCCGGCGTTGATGAGGTCCGGGTCCTCCTCCCCTTCGAACGGGAACGGCCCGGTGCCCAGCATGCCGTTCTCGCTCTGAAGCTGCACGCTGATTCCCGGCGGAATGTAGTTCGAGACCAGCGTCGGGATGCCGATACCGAGATTGACGTAAAAGCCGTCGCGCAGCTCCTTGGCGGCGCGTTCGGCCATCTGTTCGCGAGTCCAGGGCATCAGACCTCCTTCCCCGATCCGGTGGCGGCGGGCGTCGCCGGATCGGTGCGCTTGCGCACGGTGCGCTGTTCGATGTGCTTGACGGCGTTGGGCACGTGCACGATGCGCTGCACGTAGATGCCGGGCGTGACGATATGGTCGGGGTCAATCTGGCCGGGCTCGACCAGGTGCTCCACCTCCGCCACCGTCACCTTGCCGGCGGTCGCCATCACCGGGTTAAAGTTGCGGGCGGTCTTGCGATAGACTAGGTTGCCCTCGGTATCGCCCTTCCACGCATGCACGATAGCGAGATCGGCGACGAGGCCGCGCTCCATGACGTAGAGCTCGCCGTCGAACTCCCGCACCTCCTTGCCTTCGGCGATGACCGTTCCGACGCCGGTGCGCGTGAAGAAGGCCGGTATTCCGGCGCCGCCGGCGCGGATGCGCTCGGCCAGCGTGCCCTGCGGATTGAACTCGATCTCCAGTTCGCCCGCCAGATATTGCTGGGCGAAGGTCTTGTTCTCGCCCACATAGGACGAGATCATTTTCTTGATCTGCCGCGTCTCGAGCAGGACGCCGAGGCCGACGCCGTCGATCCCGGCGTTGTTGGAAATCACCGTGAGGTTCTTCACGCCCGAGTCGCGGATCGCATAGATGAGGGTTTCCGGAATGCCGCAGAGGCCGAAGCCTCCGGCCATGATCGTCATTCCGTCCCTCAGCAATCCCGCCAGCGCCGAGCGGGCATCGGGGTAAACCTTGCGCATAAACCGAACGCCCCCTGAGTGGAGTGATGCGCGGCCGCGAACGCGCCTCGAAAGCGGCTGCCTTCTGCTGACGGCACGCGCCGCCAAAGAGCGAGCGGGACGCTAGCCGAACCCTTCGCGCCGGATCAAGGCCCAAGCGCCCCGCTGCAACACGGGCTGTGTGGCGAGGCCGCCGGCGCCCAGCGCCCCGGGCGCCCGCCCTGCGCCCACGCCGGCCCCGCCCCGCGCGGCCGCCGTCAGACCGGCGCGAGGCTCTTCCCGCGCGGCGACCTCGCGCCGCCCTGTCCGTCAGTTCGCGAATCGGCGCGGAGGCGGCCTGCCCGTCCCGCGCGCCCCGATGCCGGCGGCAAACACCGTGTAGGCCTGCAGCGCCCAAGAAGGGCGCCCGACCCGCACGGCGAGAATCAACGGCTGCGCGCGCGGTACGATGCGGCGCGGGCCGGGTCGAGCGCCTCGGAGTAGCGCGTCATCCAGATCAGCGGGACGACGCCGACCGCGACGATGATCAGCGCCGCCAGCGCCCCCTCCTCGAAGCTGCCGCGGGTCGCGAACTGATAGATGTAGGTGGGCAGCGTCTCGACATTGAGCGGCCGCAGGAGCAGCGTCGCCGGCAGTTCCTTGAGGCAGTCGACGAAGACCAGGAGGGCAGCGCCGGCGAGCGCGGGGCGCAGCAGCGGCAGGTGCACAACGCGCACGAGCTCGCCGGTGCGCGCCCCGAGCGTGCGCGCGGCGTCGTCCACATGGATGGAAATGCGCGCGAGCCCGGCCTGGGCCGAGCCCGTCGCGATGGCAAGGAAGCGCACCACATAGGCGATGACCACGGCGGCGCCGGAGCCCGCGACCACGAGGCCGACGCCCGCGCCGGCGAGCGCGCGCGCGCCCCAGTTGAGCGCATCGTCGATCGCGACCAGCGGCGAGAGCAGCCCGAGCGCAAGCACGGTGCCCGGCACCGCATAGCCGAGCCCGGCCACGAGCAGCGCCGTCGCCATGAAGGGCCGCGGCACGAGCCGCACCGCGACCGCCGCGGCGAGGCCGAGCGCGACGGCGAAAGCCGCGCCGAATCCGGCGAGCGTGACGGTCGTCAGCGTGTGGCGCGCAAGCTCCGGATCGAAGCCCAAGAGCAGGCCGCGCCTGACCACTTCGTGCAGCAGAACGCCGGCGGGAACGGCGAAGCCGAGCACGACCGGCAGCGCGCAGGCGGCCAGCGCAAGCCATGCGCGCGCGCCGGCGAGCGGGATGGGCGAGATCAACCGCGGCCGCCGCTCCGAAATGGTGAAACGGCGGCGGCGCCGCCCGTAGCGCTCGAGCGCGATCAGCCCGGCGATCAAAACCAGCATCACGCAGGCGATCTGCGCCGCCGCGGGCAGGCTGCCGCGGTTGAGCCAGGTCGTGAAGATCGCGATCGTGAGCGTGCGCACGCCGAGATATTCGCTCGCCCCGATGTCGTTGAGCGTCTCCAGAAGAACGAGCGACAGGCCGACCGCGAGCGCCGGCCGCGCGAGCGGCAGCGCGACGTGGCGCATCAGCGCCCAGCGCGAGGCGCCGAGCGTGCGCGCGACCTCCATGAGGCACGCGCTCTGCGTCTGAAACATCGCCCGCGCCGAGAGATAGACATAGGGATAGAGCACGAGCCCCATCACGAAGATGGCACCGCCGGGCGAACGGATCTCGGGAAAACACGCAAGGTCCGCGCTTCCGAAAAGCGCCCGCAGCCCCCTCTGCACCGGCCCGGCCACATCGAGCAAATCGGCATAGATGTAAGCGACGAGATAGGTCGGGACGGCGAGCGGCAGCGGCAGCATCCAGGCGAGCGCGTCGCGCCCCGGGAAGCGATAGATGGTGACGAGCCAGGCGGCCCCGACGCCGATGCTCGCGGTGAGCGCCGCAACGCCGGCGAGCAGAAGCGCGGTGTGCGCCAGCGCAACCGGCAAGACATAGCGGACGAGATGCGCCCAGATGTCGGTCTCGCCCTCAACGGCGATGACCACGAGGCTCGCGAGCGGCGACAGCACCATCGCGGCGATCGCCATCAAAAGCGCAACGCCGCCCCACTGGGCGCGGGTGAGCTGCGGCCAGCGCGACAGCCGCCGCGCGGCCCAGTGCGACGGAAACGAACGCGCAGACGCAGTCATTGATGGGGCAACCGCCGCAAGCCGCGCGCCGGCCGGCGGCCGGCGCGGGGTATCGCCAGGGGCTTAAGCATCACGGCGCGGGCCGCGTCCGCCGTCTCGCGCGAGAAGCGCGCGCTTTTCCCGCAGCCGCCGCAAAGAGCCGCGATCAATTGTCGAAGCCCACCTTGTCGACGAGGTCCGCGGCCGCCTTCTTGCTCTCCGCGATCTTGGAGAGGGCGATCGGATCCGGCTTGAGCGAACCGTAGCTCGCGATGGTCGGATTGATGGCGATGCCGGCGCGAACCGGATATTCGTAGTTGATGTCCGCGTACATGTGCTGGGCTTCGGGAGAGACCAGCCACTCGATCAGCTTCATGGCGTTCGCCTTGTTCGGGGCGTGTTTGGCGAGCACAACGCCCGAAAGATTCACGTGCGTGCCGCCGTCCCGGAAGGTCGGCAGAACGACCTTCGTCGCGTCCGCCCACGCCTTCTTGTCGCGCTCCTTGTCGTGCATCAGCGCCCAGTAATAAGTGTTGCCGAGACCGATGTCGCACTTGCCCGCGGCGATGTCGCGCGCGACCTCGCGGTCGCCGCCCGACGGCCGCTGCGCGAGATTCGCGCGCAGCCCCTTGAGCCAGGCCTCGGTTTCGGCGAGCCCGTGATGCACGATGTAGGCGGCAAACAGCGCGTTGTTATAGCTGTGCTGGCCGGAGCGGATGCAGATTTTGCCCTTCCACTTGGGATCGGCGAGCTCCTCGTAGGTGATGGCGCTCCGCTGCACCCGATCCTTGGACGCATAGATCACGCGCGCGCGCATCGACACGCCGACCCAGTGCCCCTCCGGATCGCGATATTGCGGCGGCACGATCTGCTCGATCTCGGCCGACTTGATCGGCTGCGTGATGCCGAGGCGCACCGCGTCCTCGAGCCGGCCGATGTCGACCGTGAGCAGCACGTCGGCCGGGCTGTTGGCGCCCTCGCTCGCGATGCGCTGCTCGAGCCCCGAGCTCGCGGACACGATGTTGACCTTGATGCCGGTCGCCTGCGTGAAGGCCGCCAACAACGGCTGGATCAGCTTGCTTTCACGGTAGGTGTACACATTGACCTCGCCATCGGCGCGTGCCGGGCCCGCGCCGGCGAACACACCAACTGCAAGGCCGCTCAAGGTCAGGCCAAATGCGAAGCGCAACAACTTTGGCGTCATCACGGGGCGAAACTCCTTCGAACAGACGTCCGGCTGCAAGCAACCTGGACTGCGCTCGTAGTCCCCGCCCCGATCGGCGTCAAGGAAATTCCGATGTAAGATCAATAACTTAGAACACTTCCAGAGTAGATGTGCTCAGCCGTCAAGATTAGAACACATCGAAATTAAGCCGCTCGTCGTTGATCGAAAGAGACAAATTCGAGCAGCAACATGCGCGACGCGACGGTCTTGCGCGTTTTTCGTCCCGACTGTGCGAGAGGCGGCAACTCTGGTGCGGCGGACCGGATTGGGATACTGGACATGCGGTGCGCCATCGGCTCACGCGATCGACCCGGGAGATCCGCCATGATGCGCCGTTTCGCGTTGTTGCTCGCTTTGCTCGGACTGGCCGCGCCGGCGGCCGCCCATCACGGGTGGGGAAGTTACGACGCCGCCCGGCCGATCACCGTCACCGGCCCGATCGTGGCCTCGCAGTACGAAAATCCGCACGCCACGCTGCGCGTGCGCGGCGACGACAAGGTGTGGACCGTGACGCTCGCGCCGACCTCGCGCCTGGCGGCGCGCGGCGCGGCGGCGAGCGTCGTCGCCGTGGGTATGCTCGTCTCCGCCTACGGATATCCATCGACGGTCACGAGAGACGAGATGCGCGCCGAGCGGATCACCATCGACGGCAAGACCTACGAGATGCGGTGATGGACACCGCCGCGCCGGCCGCGTTTCAGGCGCTCGAGGGCTCCGGCTTCGGCGCCTTCATCCGGCAGACCGTGTGGATGTATCCGATCGCCAATGTGACGCACGTTGTCGCCGTCGTGGTGTTCGCCGGTGCGGTCGCGGTGATCGACGCGCGCCTTATGGGCGCCTTTGCAGGGACCGCGGTAAGCGAGGTTCTGCACGGCGGGCGGCGGGTCGCGGTCGCCGCCTTCGGCGCGATCGCGCTTTCGGGCGCGATCCTCTTCAGCGCCGAAGCCAGCCATCTCGCGCTCAACCCGATCTTTCAGACGAAGGTGCTGCTGATCGGGCTCGCGCTCCTCAACGTTCTCGTGTTCGAGCTCGCCTTCGCGCCGCGCCTGCGCGAATTTCCGCCGCGGATGCCGCTGCCGGCGACGGCGCGCGCCTCCGCCTTCGTTTCGTTGGCCACATGGCTTGCGGTCGCAGCCTGCGGCCGCGGCATTGCCTATTTCTAGGGGGCAAGCGCGGGCCTGCGCGGCCGGCGTGCGCCGACGGCTTTTCGGCTTCCGTCGGCCGATTTCGGCTTTCGCCACCGGCCGCGATGACGCAGAATCACATGTTTTTCGGCGGGCGCCCGGAGGATCGAAGCACGACCGCTGCGGGCGAATTCTACTGGCTCTTCGACACGGCGATCGGCTTCTGCGGCCTGCGCTGGAGCGACCGCGGGCTCACCCGGCGCAGCCCTTTCCGACGGCTTTTGAAAGCGAGCGTCCCGGCGAACGCCTCGTGAAAGGCGCGGGCGCCCCTGCAAAGGCGCCCCCTCCCGCATTTCAGGTCCGGCGGGGGGCCTCCGCCTCAGGCGGTGCCGCCGACCGTGATCCGGTCCATGCGCAGAGTCGGCTGGCCGACGCCGACCGGCACCCCCTGTCCGTTCTTGCCGCAGGTGCCGATGCCGGTATCGAGGGCGAGGTCGTTGCCGATCATGCTGATGCGGTGGAGGTCCGTCGGGCCGTTGCCGATCAGCATCGCGCCCTTGAGCGGGGCGCCGATCCTGCCGTTCTCGATCCGATAGGCCTCCGTGCACTGAAAGACGTATTTGCCGGAGGTGATGTCCACCTGCCCGCCGCCGAAATTCACCGCGTAGATGCCGTTCTTCACCGAGGCGATGATCTCCGCCGGGTCGCGGTCGCCTGCGCGCATATAGGTGTTGGTCATCCGCGGCATGGGCACGTGCGCATAGCTCTCGCGGCGGCCATTGCCGGTCGGCTTCATGCCCATCAGCCGGGCGTTCTGCCGATCCTGCATGTAGCCGACCAGGATGCCGTCCTCGATCAGCACCGTGCAGTTGGTGGGGGTGCCTTCGTCGTCGATGGACAGCGAGCCGCGGCGGCTCGCGAGGGTGCCGTCGTCCACCACGGTGACGCCGGGCGCGGCGACGCGCTGCCCCATCAGGCCGGCAAAGGCCGAGGTCTTCTTGCGGTTGAAATCGCCCTCGAGCCCATGGCCCACCGCTTCGTGAAGCATCACGCCCGGCCAGCCGGGGCCGAGCACGACGTCCATCTCGCCGGCCGGCGCCGGCACCGATTCGAGATTCACGAGCGCCTGGCGCACCGCTTCGTCGACCGCGTGCCGCCACTGCCCGCTTTCAAGGAACCGAGCGAAGCCCTCGCGGCCGCCGTAACCGTAGCTGCCCGCTTCCTGCCGGTCGCCCGAGGCCGCGACCACCGAGACGTTCACGCGCACGAGCGGCCGTACGTCGCGGTAGGCCGTCCCGTCCGGCCGGATGATCTCGACCACCTGCCAGGTCGCCCCCAGGCTCGCGGATACCTGCTTCACGCGGGGGTCGCGGGCGCGGGCATAGGCGTCGATCTCCTGCAGGAGCTTAGCCTTGGCCTCGAAGCCCGGCGCGGCGAGCGGATTGTCGTCGCCGTAGAGGCGAATGTTGGTGCGCGGCGGGGGCGCCGCGAAGGTGCCCGCATAGCCCCGATGCACCGCCCGCACGGCCTCCGCCGCCCGGCGGAGCGAGGGCTCGCTCAGGTCCGAGGCGTGGGCATAGCCGACCGCCTCCCCCTTCACGGCCCGCAGGCCGAACCCTTGCGCGGTGTCGAAGGTCGCCTGCTTGAGGCGGTGATTGTCGAACACCAGCATCTCCGACTGGCGGTACTCGAGAAAGAGCTCGCCATCGTCGGCGCCCAGAAGGCCGTCGGCGACGATGCGCTCGATCCGGCCGCGGTCGAGGCCGGCGCGGTCGACGAGGGAGAGAGAGGCGGTTTCGGCCATCTTCTTGATCCCGCTGGCTGGTCTGCGGTCGCGCCCACCGCGGCTCCGCCGTGGGCTTGACCCAACATAGTGGGTCGGCCCCGGCCCCGCGAGGGGCGGCCGCCGCCCGGGCGCGCCGAGCGTTGTCGCGGGCCCGCCGTGCCGGCCTGCCGGCGCGGGGGGCGGCGCCCGCCCGCGTTCCGGCCGGCGGCCCGGGAAACTTATGGAAAGCGCTGGGAAAGCGTCGCTCCCGCGCAGGCGCCGCTAGGGCAGCTTATCGAAGCCCTCGCCGAAGCCCTTGAGGCTCACGGGAATGCCGATTCCCTCTTCCGGCGTCTGGAAAATGATGAAGGTCGCGATCTGGCCGCTGCGGAGCTGGTTGATGAGATTGTCGTCCATCACGACCTCGGCCACGCAGCCGTTCGGCAGGCAGCGGACGAAGCCCGCGCGCCCGATGTCGGTCTGGTCGATCTTGAGGCCGAGCCCCGAGGGGATGAGCACGCCGAGCGGCGCGAGCACCCGCATGAGCCGGCTTTTCTGGTCCGCGGTCTTAAGCACGATGACCGTGAGCCCGACATTGGGCCGGTCCTCGGCGGTGACGCTCTGGATGAGCGCGCACTGCTCGTTCTGCGCGCCCGGCGGCGTGTCGCAGCGCACCTGCCAGTCGCCATGCACCGAGCGCACCGTGCCCTGGGCCAGGGCCGGCGCGGCGGAAAGCGACAACGAAACGAGCGCCACCAGCCAGATGCCGATGCGGACGCCAAGATGCCCGGTCGGGCGCGAAGAAATCATCTCGTCGATCCTGGGGATCGGGCCTCGCGCCCCGATCCGGCCGCGGCGCGAATCGCCGGCCGCCGGCCCCGCGCTCGCCTGGGCCTGTGAGGTACAGCCTCGGCGGCGGCTGTCAAGGCGAGCGTGATCCTGCCGGACGGCAGCGCCGCCGGTGTTCCGGCTTCGGCGCGCAACAGCGCTCCGGCCGCGCCTTCCGCGCCGTTCACATCGCGCCCGTCGGCGACTTCGTCCGTTGCGGAGCGCGGGGAATTGTGGTTTGAGAGGCTTCGTCGAGCGTCCATGCCGCTGCCGAATGATGAGGCCGGAATTGCCCCTGCGGCAACGGTTGTGCCCGGCTTGCGGCACGGTGTCGTAAGCGGACGCTGCACAGGCTTGCCGGGCCGCAGGGCCGAACTCCGCGAAGGGAGCTGATGTAACGATGCTAACTTGGTTGCTGCGGTTGCTGGCCGTCGGTTTTGTGATGACGTGTGCCGCCAACGTCGCTCAGGCGGCACTCGGGCATCCGAGCCCATGGCAGATCGGGTTGCAGGACTCCGCCACGCCCGTGATGGACGGGCTCATCTCGTTCCACAATTTCGTGATGGGCATCATCGCGGCGATCGTGATTTTCGTGCTGGCGCTGCTGGTCATCGTGATGGTGCGGTTCAACGCCCGCAGCAACCCGGTTCCGAGCAGGACGACGCACAACACCGCGATCGAGGTCGCGTGGACGCTGATTCCCGTGATCATTCTCATCACCATCGCGGTGCCGTCGTTCAAGCTTCTGTTCCTGCAGCAGCACATTCCGCCAGCGGACCTGACCGTGAAGGTCACCGGCAAGCAGTGGTTCTGGACCTACAGCTATCCCGACAACGGGAAGTTCGAGTTCGACTCGCTGATGCTGCGGGATGCGGACCGCAAGCCTGACCAGCCGCGCCTGCTCGCCGTGGACAACGCTATGGTCGTCCCGGTCAACAAGGTGATCCGCGTGCAGACGACGGCGGCCGACGTGATCCACTCCTTCGCCGTGCCGTCGTTCGGCATCAAGATCGACGCCATCCCCGGCCGGCTCAACGAGACCTGGTTCCGCGCGACGAAGGAAGGCGTCTATTACGGCCAGTGCTCGGAGCTTTGCGGCAAGGACCACGCCTTCATGCCGATCGAAGTGCGGGTGGTCAGCGAGCAAGCCTTCGCGGCCTGGGTCGAGGAGGCGAAGAAGAAGTACGCAAGCGAAGCGCCGCGCGCGCCAGTGCCGACCGCCGTCGCCTCCGTGAAGTGACGGCGCGCTGAACGCGGCTGCGAACGAAGGACCGGAATCATGGCAACGACAACGATCGCTCAACACGGCATGCACGGCGCCCATGGCGGGCAGCCTGCGCACGCAGGACATGAGCATCACCCGACCGGATGGCGGCGCTACCTCTACTCGACGAACCACAAGGACATCGGCACGATGTACCTCGTGTTCGCGATTTTGGCGGGCCTCGTCGGCGCCGCCCTGTCGATCGGCATGCGCATGGAGCTGCAAGAGCCGGGCATGCAGATCTTCCGCGATCCGCACACCTTCAACGTGTTCACCACGGGCCACGGCCTCATCATGGTGTTCTTCATGGTGATGCCGGCGATGATCGGCGGCTTCGGCAACTGGTTCGTGCCGCTGATGATCGGCGCGCCGGACATGGCCTTCCCGCGGATGAACAACATCTCGTTCTGGCTGCTGCCGGCCTCCTTCGCGCTGCTCATCATCTCGATGTTCGTGGAGGGCGAGCCGGGCGCCAACGGCGTGGGCGCCGGCTGGACCCTCTACGCGCCGCTCGCGACCTCGGGGCATCCCGGCCCGGCGGTCGACTTCGCCATCCTGTCGCTGCATCTCGCCGGCGCGTCGTCGATCCTGGGCGCGATCAACTTCATCACGACCATCTTCAACATGCGCGCGCCCGGCATGACCATGCACAAGATGCCGCTCTTCGTGTGGTCGGTGCTGGTGACCGCGTTCCTGCTCCTGCTCTCGCTGCCGGTGCTCGCCGGCGCGATCACCATGCTGCTGACGGATCGCAATTTCGGCACCACCTTCTTCAGCGCCGAGGGCGGCGGCGACCCGGTCCTCTACCAGCACTTGTTCTGGTTCTTCGGGCACCCCGAGGTGTACATCCTCATCCTGCCCGGCTTCGGCATGATCAGCCAGATCGTCGCGACCTTCAGCCGCAAGCCCGTGTTCGGCTATCTCGGCATGGCCTACGCGATGGTGGCGATCGGAGGCATCGGCTTCGTCGTGTGGGCGCACCACATGTACACGGTCGGCATGTCGACGGCGACGCAGGCCTATTTCGTCGTCGCGACGATGGTGATCGCGGTGCCCACGGGCGTGAAGATCTTCTCGTGGGTCGCAACAATGTGGGGCGGCTCGATCGAGTTCAAGACGCCGATGCTGTGGGCGATCGGGTTCATCTTCCTGTTCACGATCGGCGGCGTCACCGGCGTGATGCTGGCGAATGCCGGCGTCGACCGCGCGCTGCAGGACACCTACTACGTGGTCGCGCACTTCCATTACGTGCTGTCGCTCGGCGCCGTGTTCGCGATCTTCGCGGGCTGGTACTACTGGTTCCCGAAGATGTCCGGCTACACCTACTCGGACCTGATCGGGAAGCTCCACTTCTGGGTCACCTTCATCGGCGTCAACATGGTGTTCTTCCCGCAGCACTTCCTCGGCCTCGCAGGCATGCCGCGGCGCTATGCGGACTATCCGGACGCCTTTGCGGGATGGAACTTCGTCTCCTCGATCGGCTCCTACATCTCGGGCGTCGGCCTGCTGATCTTCCTGTTCGGCGTCGCCCACGCCTTCTGGCGCAAGGAGCGCGCGGCGGACAATCCCTGGGGCGTGGGCGCGACCACGCTCGAATGGACCCTGTCCTCGCCGCCGCCCTTCCACCAGTTCGAGACGCTGCCGCGCATCAAGTGAGGCCGAGCGAGGAACCTGCGCGGATTGCCACCGTTCCGGGCGGCGAGAAAAAGCGCCGCCCGGAACCCCTGATCCCCGGAGCGCCGCGCCGGCCTGCGGGCCGGCCGCTCCGGACCGAAACGAGTCGAGCGGGCGCTCATGTCGCTTGTGGATGAACGACAGGACCTGGCCGTCGCGCTGCCCGCGGCTCCCGCCCCGCGCGCGGAGCCGAGCATGGCCGGCGTCGGCGACTACATCGCGCTGCTGAAGCCGCGCGTGATGTCGCTCGTCGTCTTCACGGCGTTCGTCGGGCTCGTCATCGCGCCCGGCCCGATGCATCCGGTGCTCGCCTTCACGGCCCTGCTCTGCATCGCGGTAGGTGCGGGCGCCGCCGGCGCGCTCAACATGTGGTACGACGCGGACATCGACGCGCTGATGCCGCGCACCGCGAACCGGCCGATCCCTGCGGGCCGCATCGCGCCGGGCGAGGCGCTCGCCTTCGGGCTCACGCTCGCGGTCGGCTCCGTCGTGGTGCTCGGGCTTCTGGTGAACATCCTGTCCGCGGCGCTGCTCGCCTTCACGATCTTCTTCTACGCCGTCGTCTATACGATGTGGCTCAAGCGCTCGACCTCGCAGAACATCGTGATCGGCGGTGCCGCGGGCGCGTTCCCGCCCATGATCGGTTGGGCGGCCAAGACCGGGGGGCTCGATCTCGATCCGGTCCTGCTCTTTCTCATCATCTTTTTCTGGACACCGCCGCACTTCTGGGCGCTCGCGCTCTTTCGCGCGCAGGAATACGCCCGCGCCGGCGTGCCCATGCTGCCGGTGACCGCCGGCGAGGCGGTCACCCGCAAGCAGATCCTCATCTACACCGTGCTGCTCGCGCCGCTCGGCGTCACCCCGTGGCTGTTCGGGAACGCCGGGGTGCTCTACGGCGTCGTCTCCATCGCCGCCGGCCTGTTCATGTTGGCGCTCGCCGTGCGCGTCTGGCGGCCGGGCGCGGCCAAGGCGGCGCTGCATGCCGCCGGCCGCCGGCTGTTCGGCTTTTCCATTCTCTACCTGTTTGTCCTGTTCGCCGCCCTGCTCGCCGACCAGGGCTTGCGCAGCATCGGCTGGTAGGCGGCGCGGACGGGCCATGCACAATGAACGAGCAACTTCCGGAACCCGGCATCGTCCTCACCGAGGAACAGAAGCGGCGGCGGCGCGCCCGCTCCATCGCGACCGCGCTCGTGCTGGCGGCGCTCGCCCTGCTGTTCTATGTGGTGACCATCGTCAAGCTGGGGCCGGGCGTCCTGAACCGGCCGTTGTGATGCGCGCGGAACAATCCATCGAACGGCTTGCATGGCGGCGGCCCTCCGCCCCGGCCGTCCCCATGGCAGGGGGCAGGGGAACAAGAGCCGATTTTCTCCTCTCTTTGATGTCTTTGATGGGAGCGAGCCGGGGAGCGCGAGTCGAGGCCGCCGGTTCCCGCCTCCCCTGCGAGGGAGGGAGCACCGAGGTCGCGGTTTCCCTCCCCTCTGCGAGAGGAAGGCGCGCCCGGATCGCCGGTTCCCGGCTGGCGAATGGGAGAGGAACGAGGAGGCGGTCGCCATGGTGAAGGCGCTTCGACCCCATCCGCAGCAAGGCGCAACCAGGCGGGACGTCGCCGTCGCCGCCGCCTGCGGCGCGTTCGTCGCGCTGATGGTGGGGGCGTCCTACGCCGCCGTTCCCTTCTACGAGTGGTTCTGCCGCACCACGGGCTATGGCGGGACGCCGCAGATCGCCGAATCGCGCCCCGCGCAGGCGCTGGAGCGAAAGATCACGGTCCGCTTCGACGCCAATGTGGGGCCCGGCCTGCCCTGGAAGTTCGAGCCCGAGCAGACGTCCCTGGATCTCAGGATCGGGGAGGTCGTCACCGTCTTCTACACGGTCACCAATCTGTCCGCCCGCGAGACGGCGGGCCAGGCGGCCTACAACGTCACGCCGCTGTCGGTCGGGTCGTATTTCCAGAAGATCAATTGCTTCTGCTTCACCGAGCAGCGGCTCGGCCCAGGCGAGAAGCGGGAGATGCCGGTGGTCTTCTATGTGGATCCGGCGCTCGCGAAGGATTCGGAGCAGGACGGGTTGAACACGATCACCCTCTCGTACACCTTCTACCCGATGCGTCAGCCGGCGCGCCCTGTCGCCGATGGCGCATCCGGCCGCACCCCGAGCGATTCACCCAAGAGCTAGACCGATCGACGACCTTCCATCCGGTCAAGACCCAGTGGAGACATGAGCACGATGGCGGAGGCGCATACCAAACATCACGATTACCACCTGGTCGACCCGAGCCCCTGGCCGGCGATCGGCGCCACCTCGGCGTTCATCCTTGCCGTCGGTCTGATCGCGTCGCTGCACAAGATGTTCACCGGCGCCCCCGTGGTGTTCGCGGTCGGCGTGCTCGGCGTCGCCTACACGATGATCGGATGGTGGCGCGACGTCATCAACGAGGCCCAGCACAAGGGCGACCATACCCGCGTCGTGCAGCTGCATCACCGCTACGGGATGATCCTCTTCATCGCCTCGGAGGTGATGTTCTTCGTCGCCTGGTTCTGGGCTTACTTCAACACGGCCCTGTTTCCCGACGATCCCCATCAGATCGCCCGGCAGGCGCTGCTCGGCGGACAGTGGCCGCCCAAGGGAATTGAGACCTTCGATCCCTGGCACCTGCCGCTGCTCAACACGCTCATTCTGCTGACCTCCGGCACCACCGTGACATGGGCCCACCACGCCCTGCTGCACGACGACCGTGACGGGCTGAAGAAGGGCCTGATCTGCACCATCCTGCTCGGCCTTTTGTTCACCTGCGTGCAGGCCTACGAGTACAGCCATGCGGCCTTCAGCTTCTCGGGCCACATCTACGGCGCCACCTTCTTCATGGCGACGGGCTTCCACGGCGCGCATGTGATCATCGGCACGATCTTCCTGATCGTCTGCCTCGCCCGCGCCTATGCCGGGCACTTCACGCCGAAGCAGCACCTCGGCTTCGAATTCGCCGCCTGGTACTGGCACTTCGTCGACGTGGTGTGGCTGTTCCTGTTTTTCTGCATCTATGTGTGGGGCGCCGGCGCAAGCGCGGGGGCCGGCGGGCACTGACAGGGTTGCTCCCGGGAGAGGAGCGGGCCGCGCCACGGCCCTCTCCCCGCGCGGGCGAGGCAAGAGGCGAACCGCTCCATGGCGCACGAGATGGCCCATGACACCCCGCCGCTTGGCGCCACCGTCCTCCGCGGCCTGAAAGGCCGCTGCCCCCGCTGCGGCGAGGGGCGTTTGTTCGCCGGTTTCCTGACGATCGGCCCGCGGTGCGAACGCTGCGGGCTCGACTATTCCTTCGCCGATGCCGGCGACGGGCCGGCGGTCTTCGTCATCCTGATCGCGGGCTTCATCGTCGCCGGCGCGGCCCTGGTGACCGAGGTCATCTACGAGCCTCCCTTGTGGGCGCATGCGCTGCTTTGGGGGCCGCTCGCCGTGGTCGTCTGCCTCGGACCGCTGCGGCCGCTCAAGGGCCTGCTCGTCGCCCTGCAATACCGCTTCCAGGCGGCCGAGGGGCGGCTCGAGCGCAGGATCGAACCATGACGCAGGCAAGGACGCGCGGGGCGGGCGGCGGCCTCCTGGTCCCGTCCGTGCTGACGCTTTTCGGGCTCGCCGTTCTGATCGGGCTCGGCCTCTGGCAGGTCGAACGCCGGCAGTGGAAGCAAGGGCTCATCGCCACCCTGTCCGAGCGCCTTTCCGCGCCCGCCTCCCATCTGCCCGCCCGCGAGACCTGGGGCCGCCTCAGCCAGGACGCCGACGAGTTCCGCCGAGTCACCTTTTCCGCCGAGTTCCTGCACGAGCACGAAGCGCTCGTGTACACCGCCGGATCGGCGCTGCGCCCGGACGTTTCCGGGCCCGGCTACTGGGTGTTCACGCCGGCCCGCCTGGCAGGCGGCAGCCTCGTGATGGTCGACCGCGGCTTCGTGCCGGAGGCGAGAAAGGATCCCCGCACCCGCGCCGAGGGCCAGACGACGGGGATGATCGACATCACGGGGGTGCTGCGCTGGCCCGAGCAGCGCGGCTTCTTCACGCCCGCCGACAATCCGGGCCAGAATTTGTGGTTCGTGCGCGACCCCGGCGCCGTGGCGGCCGCGAAGGGGATCGGGCCCGTGGCCCCCTTCTACGTGGCCCAGGAGTCGCCGGCACCGCCGGGAGGGCTTCCGCGCGTCGGCCCCTTGCAGCCGAACCTGCCGAACAATCACCTTCAATACGCCCTGACGTGGTTCGGGCTTGCCCTTGCGCTCGCCTGCGTCTGGTCCGTATGGGCATTCCGCCGCCGCCGCACCGCCCGGCCCTGAGCGCGCCTCGCAGGGCGCCGGCGGCTTGCCGGGGCTCGGCCCATGGCCTTGTGCCGCAGCCCCCTTCCCACTACCTTGCGCCCCTCTGGAGGATGCGTGCGCTACGTTTCGACCCGCGGCGAAGCCGCGTCGCTCGGCTTCAGCGATGCCATGCTAGCCGGCCTCGCCCGCGACGGCGGCCTCTACGTGCCTGAATCCTGGCCGAGCCTTCCCGCCGGGCGGATCGCCGCGCTGGCGGGCAAGCCCTATGCCGAGGCCGCCCTCGAGCTGATCGAACCCTTCGCCGACGGCGCGAGCGCCCCCTGGCTCGCCCGCGCGGCGCGCGAGGCCTACGAAACCTTCCGGCACCCGGCCGTCGCCCCGCTGGTTCAGCTCGGCCCGAACTGCTTCGTGCTCGAACTGTTTCACGGGCCGACGCTCGCCTTCAAGGACCTGGCGATGCAGTTCATCGCCCGCCTCATGGACCGGGCGCTCGAGGAGCGGGGCGAGCGGGCGACGATCGTGGTCGCCACCTCCGGGGATACGGGCGGCGCCGCCGTCGAAGCCTTCCGCGGCGCGCGGCGCATCGACCTCGTGGTGCTCTATCCGCACGGCCGCATCTCCGACGTGCAGCGGCGCATGATGACGACGCCGACCGAGCCGAACGTGCATGCCGTGGCGATCGAGGGCACCTTCGACGACTGCCAGGCGATCGTGAAGGGCCTGTTCAATCACCACGCCTTCCGCGACCGGGTGCGCCTGTCGGCCGTCAACTCGATCAACTGGGCGCGCATCGTCGCCCAGGTGGTCTATTACTTCACCGCCGCGGTGGCGCTCGGCGCGCCGCACCGCCGGGTCGCTTTCACGGTGCCGACCGGCAATTTCGGCGACGTCTTCGCCGGCTATGTGGCGATGCGCATGGGGCTGCCGGTCGACCGGCTGGTGATCGCGACCAACACCAACGACATCCTCGCCCGCACGCTCGCGACCGGGGCCTATGAGGTGCGCGCGGTCGTTCCGACGATCTCGCCCTCCATGGACATCCAGGTCTCCTCGAATTTCGAGCGGCTCCTGTTCGACGCCTGCGGGCGCGACCCTGCGGCGGTGCGCGGATGGATGGGCGCGCTCGCGCAGTCCGGCCGATTCGACCTTTCGTCCGCGGCGCTCGCCGCGATCCGCACGCACTTCTCCGCCGGGCGGGCGAGCGAGGAGGAGACGGCGGCGACGATCCGCACCGTGCGCAAGGAGACCGGCTATCTCGCCGACCCGCACACGGCGGTGGCGCTCGCCGTCGCCGAGAAGGAGGGGCACGACCCCGCCGTCCCCATGATCGTGCTGTCGACGGCGCACCCGGCGAAGTTTCCCGAGGCGGTGGAGGCCGCCTGCGGGGAGCGGCCGGAGCTGCCGGAATGGCTGCGCGATCTGCAGCAGCGTCCGGAACGCACGACCATTCTCCCCGCCGATCAGCGGGCCGTGGAGCGTTTCGTGCTCGCGGTCAGTCGGGCCGCGCAAGAAGGAGCCGCCGTATGAGCGTGGAAATCACCCGCCTCCCGTCCGGACTGGTTGTGATCACCGATTCCATGCCCCACCTCGAGACGGCCTCGCTCGGCGTCTGGGTGGGCGCCGGCAGCCGCGACGAGCGGGCCGACGAGCACGGCATCTCGCACCTGCTCGAGCATATGGCCTTCAAGGGCACGACCCGGCGCAGCGCGCGGCAGATCGCCGAGGAGATCGAGGCGGTGGGCGGCGACATCAACGCCTCCACCAGCAGCGAATCCACCGCCTACTATGCGCGCATGCTGCGCTCCGACGTACCGCTCGCGCTCGACGTGCTCGCCGACATTCTCTCCAACCCGACCTTCGATCCCGAGGAGCTCGCGCGCGAGCAGAACGTGATCGTGCAGGAGATCGGCGCCTGCGAAGATACGCCGGACGACCTCGTGTTCGAGCTCCTGCAGGCGACGGCCTTCCCCAACCAGCCGGTGGGCCGCTCGATCCTCGGCACGCGCGAATCGGTCCGCTCCTTCGACGCCGCCAAGCTGCGGGCCTATCTCGCGCGCCACTATCGCGCGCCGAACATGATCGTGGCCGCCGCCGGGGCGGTGGAGCACGCCGCGATCGTCGAGGAGGTGCAGCGCCTCTTCGCCGCCTTCTCGGGCCCGCCCGCGCCCGAGCCCGAACCGGCGCGCTTCGCCGGCGGCGCGCGCCTCGAGCCGCGCGATCTCGAACAGGTCCACGTGACGCTGGCGATGGAGGGCCTCGCGCAGCGCGATCCCGCCCTCTACAGCCTGCAGGTGTTCACCAACGCGCTCGGCGGGGGCATGTCCTCGCGGCTGTTCCAGGAGGTGCGGGAAAAGCGTGGGCTCTGCTATTCCATCTACACCTTCCATACCCCCTTGAGCGACACGGGCCTGTTCGGCCTCTACGCCGGCACCGACCCGCAGGATGCCCGCGAGCTCATGCGCGTCGTCATCGACGAGATCGCCGCGGCGGCCGAGACGCTCTCGGAGGGGGAGGTCTCCCGCGCCAAGGCCCAGATGAAGGCCGGGCTCCTGATGGCGCTCGAAAGCTCGAGCGCCCGCGCCGAGCAGCTCGCGCGGCGGATGCTCGCCTATGGGCGCCCCATCCCCACCTCGGAAATCATCGCCAAGGTGGACGCCGTGACGGTGGAAAGCGCCCGCGCCGCGGGGCGCGCGCTGATTGCCCGCAGCCGCCCGGCCATCGCCGCGCTCGGGCCGGCGGAGGGGCTCGAGGGCACCGTCGCCATCGCAGAGGGTCTTGGCCGGCGCGCCGCTTAATGCGATGGTGAACGGGGCGCGGGAGAAGCCCTCGCGCCTTGAGCCGTCGCAGGCGTCCCATGGCGCTCTTCCGCACCGTCAGTTTTGCCGAGTCCGTTCCGGCAATCGAAGGCGATGGCGTGCTCCTGCGGACTCCGCAGATGAACGACTTCGCCGCCTGGGCGCAGCTGCGCGAACAGAGCCGCGATTTCCTCACGCCCTGGGAGCCGATCTGGCCGGCCGACGACTTGACGCGCCCGGCCTTCCGCCGGCGCCTGCGCCGTTACGCGGAGGACGCCCGCAGCGACCTCGCCTACGCTTTCTTCATCTTCCGCGAGTCGGACAATACGCTCGTCGGCGGGCTCACGCTCGCCAATATCCGCCGCGGCGTGGCGCAGACCGGCAGCCTCGGCTACTGGATGGGGGCCCCCTACGCCCGCCAGGGATACATGACGCGGGCGGTGCGCGCCCTCATTCCCTTCGCTTTCGGGCCGCTGCGGCTGCACCGCCTCGAGGCCGCCTGCATTCCAACCAACACGGCCTCGATCCGGCTCCTCGAAAAATGCGGCTTCGTGCGCGAGGGCCTGGCACGCCGCTATCTGTGCATCAACGGTCTGTGGCAGGACCATTTCCTTTACGCCCTGCTTTCGAGCGATCCGCGCGGCTGACGCCGCGGGCCGCCTTTTGCAGGGCGGGCCTGCATTGCTATAAGCCCCCGACAGTCGTCCATCTCTGTCGCTACACGAGGGGCGTTGAGAAGTGCGTGCAAGATCGCGGCCGGGAACGGCGGCCACTCTGCTGATGCTGGTCCTGCCCGCGCTCGGGCTCGCGGCCGGCGGGTGTTCCTCGATCGGCGGCGGCGCGTCCGCGCAGGATTCGGGACAGGCGGGCGCCGCGTCCTCCTTCGCCGACGGCGTGACGAAAACCCTTTTCGGTCCGCCGGCCGAGACCCAGGCGGTCGCCGGGCCGGACGACGAGCCGAACTGCCCCGTGGTGGACGTGCGTTCGGGCGCCTCGACCATCACGGTGCACGGGCCGGGCGATCCGATCGCCACCAATGTCCGCTACCAGGCGACGATCGGCGAGCTCGCGCGCGAATGCGCCTTCCCCGGCGCGAACATGACCATGAAGGTCGGCGTGCAGGGCCGCATCATCCTCGGCCCGGTGGGGCAACCGGGGCGCGTCGACGTGCCGCTGCGGATCGCGCTGGTGAGGGAAGGTCCGGAGCCCAAGACGGTCTGGACCAAGCTTTACAAGGTGCCGGTCACGATTCCCCCGAATCAGACGAACGTCTCGTTCGTGCATGTCGAACAGGATCTGACGGTGCCGAAGCCGAGCCCGGCCGACGCGGAGAACTACATCGTCTATGTCGGGTTCGACCAGGTGGGGCTGAAGGAGCACGGCCCGCGCCAGCGCGCGCCGCGCAACGCCCGTTGACTTGGAGGGCGGCCGCAATAGGATCGAGCCGTGGGTGCGTCGCGTGACGCACGGGCCGTGACTCACGGCATTCATTCAAGCGAACCCTGCGGGAGAGACCGGTTCCGCCATGGCGGCGGGCCGGCGCCGAAGGCGCAACCGCCCCGGAAACGCTCAGGCAAAAGGACCGCAGGGGGATGAAACTCTGGAAAGCAGCCAGGCGCGCGACTGGGCGCCGTGGCTCACCGAAGGAGTAAGCCGCAGCCCCGGCGCGACGGGCGCGGCGAAATCTCTCAGGTTCCGCGACAGAGGGGGCGCAGCCGGGCATACCGCCCGGATGCCGGCCTCTGGAGATCGAGGACCTGGGAATGAACGACACCACGAGCCCCGACGCTCCCCCGCCGCTCGCCAGAACGCCGCTCTACGACCTGCATGCGCGCCGCGGCGCGCGCTTCGTGCCGTTCGCCGGCTACGAGATGCCCGTGCATTACGGCGAGGGCATCCTCGCCGAGCATGCGCATACCCGCAGCGCCGCGGGCCTGTTCGACGTGTCCCACATGGGGCAGGCCTTTTTGATCGGCCCCGACCACGAGACCACCGCCCGCGCGCTCGAGGCGCTGACGCCGGCCGACATCCTCAACCTTCCGCGCGGGCGCCAGCGCTACACGCAGATCCTCAACGCGGAGGGCGGTATCCTCGACGACCTCATGGTGACGCGGCCGGCCGACCCGGACGAGGACGGCGTGCTGATGCTCGTCGTCAACGCCGCGCGCAAGGAGGCCGACTTCGCCCATATTTCGGCGCATCTGCCCGCGGCCGTGAAACTGATGCGCGCCGACCATCGCGGCCTGATCGCCCTGCAGGGGCCGAAGGCGGCGGAGGTGCTCGCCCGCCATGTGCCGGACGTCGTGGACATGCCGTTCATGACGGCGCAAAGCGCGCGCTTCGCCGGCATGGACTGCCACATCAGCCGCTCGGGATATACCGGCGAAGACGGCTTCGAAATCTCCGTGAACGCCAAGCGCATCGGCGCAGTCGTCGAGCGGCTGCTCGATTCCCCGGCCGTGAGGCTGATCGGGCTCGGGGCGCGCGACTCGCTCCGGCTCGAGGCCGGCTTCTGTCTTTACGGCCACGACATCGACGAGACGACCTCGCCCGTGGAGGCGGCGCTCGCCTGGTCAATCCAGACGCGCCGACGCGAAGAAGGCGGCTTTCCCGGCGCGGCGCGCATCTTGTCGGAGCTCGCCCACGGCCCCGAGCGGCTGCGCGTCGGCCTTCTGCCGGAAGGGCGCGTCCCCGCGCGCGAAGGCGCGGAGATCCGCGCGAGCGACGGCGCCGCGATCGGCCGCGTCACCTCCGGCGGCTACGGCGCAACGGTCGGCGGCCCCATCGCCATGGGCTATGTGAGCCGGCGCTTCGCCGAGCCGGACACGCCCGTCGTGCTCATCGTGCGGGGCAAGGAGATCGCCGCCAAGGTGGTCCCCCTGCCCTTCGTGCCGCACCGATACCATCGCGCGCCGGCCGCGAGCGCGCCGTCCGCAAGCACCCAATCAGGAGTAGGCCCATGAGCACCGTCCGCTACACGAAGGATCACGAGTGGATCAGCGTGGACGGCGACATCGGAACGATCGGCATCACCGACTATGCCCAGTCGCAGCTCGGCGACGTCGTCTTTGTGGAGCTTCCCGAGCGCGGCAAGACCGTCGGCAAGGGGGGCGAGGTCGCGGTCGTCGAATCCGTGAAGGCGGCAAGCGAGGTCTATGCGCCCGTGTCGGGCGAGGTGGTGGACGTGAACACCGCGCTCGAAGGCGCGCCCGCGACCGTGAACGAAGACCCGCAGGGGCGCGGCTGGTTTCTCAAGCTCAAGATCAAGGACGTCGCCGAGCTCGACGACCTGATGACCGAAGAGCAGTACAAGGAATTCCTGGCGAGCCTCGCCTGACCGGAGCGCTGCACAATGGCCCACGCCTATCACGCGACTGTCCTGTGGCGGCGCGGCGACGCCGCCTTCACCGACAACCGTTACAGCCGCGGCCATGTCTGGAGATTCGACGGAGGCCTCGAAGTGCCGGCCTCGTCGGCGCCCGCGAGCGTTCCGCCGCCGCTGTCGGATCCCAGGGCGGTCGATCCCGAAGAGGCGCTCGTCGCCGCGATTTCGAGCTGCCACATGCTGTTCTTCCTTGCCTTCGCGGCCAGGGCCGGCTTCGTCGTCGACCGCTACGAGGACAATGCGCTCGGCGAGATGACGAAGAACGAGCGCGACAAGCTGTTCGTCTCGAAGGTGACATTGAGGCCGGCGATCACGTTCAGCGGCGAGAAGCGGCCGAGCGCCGAGGACGTGGAGCGCCTGCACCATCGCGCGCACGAGGAGTGCTTCATCGCCAACACCGTGCGCAGCGAAATCGTCGTCGAGCCGACATTTTCGTTCACCTGAGAACCGCGCGAATGACCCTGCGATCGGCCCGCGAAAGCCGCTCCGACATGAAACGCAGAAGGCGCGGGCGCGAGCGGGCCGGCGCCCCCCGCAGAGCGCAAGGCCGCACGGCGGCGCCGTGCGCCACCCCCGAACGCCATGAAAGCCGGATCAGCCCATGCGATATCTTCCTCTGACGCCTGAAGACCGCGCCGAAATGCTGGCGCGCATCGGCGTGCCCGACATCGACGCGCTGTTCGCCGACATTCCCGCCGACAAGCGGCTGCGCGCGCCGCTCGACCTGCCGCGCCGACAGAGCGAGCTCGCCGTCGAGCGCACGCTGCGGCGCATGGCGGACAAGAACGTGCCGGCGGGATCGGTGCCGTTCTTCGTCGGCTGCGGCGCCTACAAGCATCACGTGCCCGCCACGGTGGACCATCTGATCCAGCGCTCGGAATTCCTCACCGCCTACACGCCCTATCAGCCGGAAATCTCGCAGGGCACGCTGCAAACTCTGTTCGAGTTCCAGACGCAGGTCGCGATGCTGACCGGCATGGAGGTGGCGAACGCCTCGATGTACGACGGCTCGACCGCCGCGGCCGAGGCCGTGCTGATGGCGCATCGCCTCACCAAACGGCGCAAGGCGCTTCTGAGCGGCAATCTGCACCCGCATTATCGCGACACGATCGCGACCGTGGCGCGGCTTGCCGAGGACGAGATCGTGGCTCTCGCGCCGGCGCCGGCGGGCGGGGAGGACCTCATCGGCCGCATCGACGACAGCGTGTCCTGCGTCGTGGTGCAGACGCCGGACTTCTACGGCCGCCTGCACGACCTTGCCCCGATCGCCGAGAAGGCGCATGCGGCGGGCGCGCTGCTGATTGCGGTCGTCACCGAAGTGGTGTCGCTCGGCCTCGTGCGCCCGCCCGGAGACATGGGGGCCGACATCGTCGTCGCCGAAGGCCAGTCGATCGGCAATCCGCTGTCTTTCGGCGGGCCCTATGTCGGGCTGTTCGCGACGCGGCAGAAATTCGTGCGGCAGATGCCGGGCCGGCTCGCCGGCGAGACGATCGACGCCGAAGGCCGCCGCGGCTACGTGCTCACGCTCGCGACCCGCGAGCAGCACATCCGGCGCGAAAAGGCCACCTCCAACATCTGCACCAATTCCGGCCTCTGCGCGCTCGCCTTCACAATCCATCTGACGTTACTCGGCGAAGCGGGGCTCAAACGACTCGCGCGCCTCAATCACGCGAGCGCCATCGCCCTCGCGGACGCGCTCGGGCAGATCCCCGGCGTGACGGTGCTCAACGATACGTTCTTCAACGAGTTCACGATCCGCGTGCCCGGCTCTGCCGCAAGCGTGATCGACGCGCTCGCCGCAAAGGGCGTGCTCGGCGGCGTGCCGGTCTCGCGCCTCGAGCCGGCCCGCAAGGAGCTCGGCGATCTCATCGTCGTCGCGGCGACCGAGGTGAACACGGACGAGGACCGCGCGGCCTACGTCGCGGTCCTGAGGGAGGTTCTGGGATGCTGAACCGCGAAGGCCGCCCCGCCGAGGCCGGCAAGGCGCGCGCCGCCGGCCAGCACACCTTCACCGGCAATCGCGCGCTGCAGATCGAGGAGGCGCTGATCTTCGAAACCGGGCGCACCGACGTGACCGGGGTCGATCTCGACGAGCCGCCCGCCTTCGCGAACCGCCTCGGCGGGCTCGAACGCACGGCGCCGATCGGACTTCCGGGGCTCACTGAACCGGAGACGATGCGCCACTATGTGCGGCTCTCGCAGAAGAACTACGGCATCGACACCGGGCCGTTTCCGCTCGGCTCCTGCACGATGAAGCACAATCCGCGCCTCAACGAGAAGATGGCGCGCCTGCCGGGCTTCGCCGACATCCACCCGCTGCAGCCGACCTCCACTGTAGAGGGCGCGCTCGAACTCATCGCCGAGCTGTCGCGTTGGCTCGTCGCGCTCACCGGCATGCCGGCCATCGCCATGACCCCCAAGGCGGGCGCCCACGGCGAGCTCACCGGCATGATGGCGATCAAGGCGGCGCTCGCGGCGCGGGGCGAGAAGCGCTCGGTCGTCATCGTGCCGGAGTCGGCGCACGGCACCAACCCCGCGACCGCGGCGCTCCTCGGCTACCGCGTCGAGCCGGTGCCGGCGCGCAAGGACGGCACGGTGGACGTCGAGGAGGTGAAGAAGCGGCTCTCCCCCGAGGTCGCCGCGATCATGCTGACGAACCCGAACACCTGCGGGCTGTTCGAGCGCGACGTGGTCGCGATCGCCGAGGCCGTGCACGCGGCGGGCGCATACTTCTACGCCGACGGGGCGAACTTCAACGCGATCGTCGGCAAGGTGCGGCCGGGCGACCTCGGCGTCGACGCCATGCACATCAATCTGCACAAGACGTTCTCCACGCCGCACGGCGGCGGCGGCCCCGGCGCCGGGCCGGTCGCACTGTCGGCGGCGCTCGCGCCGTTCGCGCCCCTGCCCCATGTGGTGGCGGACGCTTCCGGCGTGCGGCTCGTGGAGCACGCGGAAGAGGCCGGCGCGGGCGCGGCCCCGTTCGGCCGCATCTGCGCCTTCCACGGGCAGATGGGGATGTTCGTGCGCGCGCTCGCCTACATGCTCTCGCACGGGGCGGACGGCATGCGGCAGGCCTCCGAGGACGCGGTGCTGAGCGCGAATTATCTGCGCGCGAGCCTCGCCGACCTGATGTCGCAGCCCTTCGGCGACCGCTTCTGCATGCACGAGGCGCTGTTCGACGACCGCTGGCTCGAGGGCACTGGCATCACCACGCTCGACTTCGCCAAGGCGATGATCGACGAGGGCTTCCACCCGATGACGGTGTATTTCCCGCTGGTCGTGCGCGGCGCGATGCTGATCGAGCCGACGGAGTCCGAAAGCAAGGCCTCGCTCGACCTCATGATCGCCGCGATGCGCGACCTCGCGATGGCGGCGAAGCGCGGCGACAAGGCGCGCTTTACCGGCGCGCCCGCGCATGCGCCGCGCCGGCGTCTCGACGAGACCCGCGCGGCGCGCCAGCCGGTGCTGCGCTGGACGAAGCCCGCGCCGCAGAACCTCGCGGCCGAGTAGCCGGGCGGGCGGCCGGGCTTCTACTCGGCCGCCGCCTTCTTGACGTGACGCTGCGGCTTCGCCAGCAGCTCGGCCGCCTCGGCGCCCAGGATGATGTCCTTGTCGGTCTGCGGGATCGACAGCGAGCGCACGTGCCGGACAGGGTCCATCATCGCCATGTCGTAGGGGTAGTCGGTGCCGAGCAGCACGCGCGGCGCCCCCACCCAGCCGACGAGCGATTCGAGCTGCGGCCTGGCGTGGAGAATGGTGTCGAAGCGCAGCCGGTCGAGCGAAGCCTGCGGCGACACTTTGAGCCTCACCTGCGGCTCAGGGTGGCGCTCCTTCCAGCCGTGCACCCAGCGGCCCATCTGGTACGGCACGAAGCCGCCGCCGTGGGCGAGCACGACGGTGAGCTTCGGGAACTTCTCGAGCACGCCCCCGAAGACGAGGCAGGCGGCCGCGATCGTGGTGTCGAGCGGGTTGCCGATGAAGTTGCGCAGATAATAGTCCCTGAGGCGGTTGGCGCCCGCAACCGTGACCGGATGGATGAAGATGAAGGCGTCGAGCTCCTGGGCGGTCTGCCAGAGCACCTCGAACGAGGGATCGTCGAGGTTCTTGCCCTCGCAGTTGGAGCCGATCATGGCTCCGCGCAGCCCCAGCTCCTGGATGCCGCGCCGCAGCTCGGCGGCGGCCCGCTCGGGATCCTGCAGCGGCAAAGTGGCGATGCCGACGAAGCGGTCGGGGTGATCCTTGACGTGCTTGGCGATCTGCTCGTTCTGGATCGCGGCGAGCGCCGCGCCGAGCGCCGGCTCCTGGTCGTAGTAGTAGGTCTGCGGCGTGGCCGAGAGCACCTGGACGTCGACCAGCATCTCGTCCATGTCCTTGAGCCGCCGCTCGATGTCCCACCCTCCGCGGGGGAAGGGCGCATAGGGGGTCGAACCGACGGTCAAGGTCGTCACGTCGGCCTTGGAGTCCTGCAGCACCGGCGCAAGCTTCGGCGCCTCCTTGGCGATGAGCCGCATCGTCTCGTCTGCGAGGATGTGGGCATGGGTATCGATGGTGCGCACTGCGGCCATGGTTCTTCCTGTTTGCTGCGATGACCGTGAGATCGCGGGCGGCGACCCCACCAAGAAGGGACACATTTGTTGCGCCGGGGCTGCCGGCCGAGGTTGCGGCGGGCGACCAAGGCCCATATGAGGGGGGCCAGGATCGGGTTTCGAGAGCATTCTATGGCGAACGAACGCGTGTTGCGAGTGGGGCTGGCGGGGCTGGGAGCGGTCGGGCGCGAGGTGGCGCGCCGGCTGGAAGCGGGCATCGACGGGCTGTGCCTCGGCGCCGTCGCCGTACGCGATGTGGACAAGGCGCGCCGCCACCTGCCGCGGCTCGGCAAGGACATTCCCGTCGTCGCCCTCGACGAGCTTGCACGCACGTGCGACGTGATCGTGGAGGGCCTGCCGCCCGCCGCGTTTTCGACCGTCGCACGGGCGAGCATCGAGGCCGGACGCATCTTCATGCCGCTCAGCGTCGGCCAGTTGCTGGACAACTGGGACCTCGTCGAGCGGGCGCGGGAGACGGGAGCGCGCATCCTCCCGCCGACGGGCGCCTTGCTCGGGCTCGACGCCGTGCGCGCCGCCGCCGAGGGCGAAATCCGCTCGGTCGCCATGGTGACGCGCAAGCCGCCTGCGGGGCTCGAAGGCGCGCCGTATCTGCGCGAGCGCGGCATCTCGGTGCTCGGTGTGACGGAGCCGACGATGGTGTTCGACGGCTTTGCGCGCGAGGGGGCGCGCGGCTTCCCCGCCAATCTCAACGTGGCGGCGGCGCTGAGCCTCGCCGGCATCGGTCCGGATCGGACGCGGCTGCAAATCTGGGCCGACCCCACGGTCGACCGCAACACCCATCGGATCGAGGTCGACGCCGACACGGCGCGCTTCTCCATGACCATCGAGAACGTGCCTTCGGAGGACAATCCGCGCACCGGGCGCATCACGGCGCTCAGCACGGTGGCGGCGCTGCGCGGGCTCGTCGCGACGCTGAAGGTGGGCAGCTGAGCGCGTCGACAAGGTCGGCCCGCGCTTCCCGCCATCCGGCCGGGAACCGCCGAGAGGGCCCGCGCTCGCCTGCCATCGCCCGCACGCTCGCGAAGGCGCTTGCGCCGATGACTGACGGACGCACATCTTGGCGGCACGCGAGACCGCAGGCCTCGCTTTAAAGGCGGCGCGCGCCCTGATCCGCCGCGGCGCCGCCGCGTGACGCCCGCCCTCACCCTTCCTGGAAGGCTTCCTCGCGCTTCGAGCGGATGGCCGGCAGCGCCACGACGATGAGCAGCGCCACGGAGGCGAGCAGCAGCGCGAGGCTGATCGGCCGTTCGAGAAAGATCATCGGGTCGCCCGACGAAATGCGCATGGCCCGGCGCAGATTCTCCTCCATCAGCGGTCCGAGCACGAAACCGAGCAGCATCGGCGCCGGCTCGCACCGCAGGCGGATGAAGATGTAGCCCATGACGCCGAACACCGCCGTCATCAGCACTTCGGCCGGATTGTTGTTCGTCGTGTACACCCCGATCGCGCAGAACATCAGGATGCCGAGATAAAGCAGCCGGTAGGGCACCCGCAGCAGCTGCACCCAGATGCCGATCAGCGGCAGATTGATGATCACCAGCATCAAGTTGCCGATCCACATCGAGGCGATGAGGCCCCAGAACAGCGTCGGCCGCTCGGTCATCACCTGCGGTCCGGGCTGGATGCCGTGGATCGTGAGCGCGCCGATCATCAGCGCCATCACGGCGTTGCCGGGGATGCCGAGCGTGAGCATCGGGATGAAGGAGGTCTGCGCGCCGGCATTGTTCGCCGATTCCGGAGCGGCCACGCCCTCGATCGCACCCTTGCCGAAGCGGCTCGGATCCTTCGCGACCTTCTTCTCCAGTGCATAGGCCGCGAAGGCGCTGAGCGTCGCGCCGCCGCCCGGCAGCACGCCGAGGATCGAGCCGAGCGCCGTGCCGCGCAGAACCGCGGGCCACGACTGCCTGAATTCCTCGCGCGAGGGCCACAGATCGCGGAAGCGCTGGGTGATCACGATGCGGCTGCGCTCGGGCGAGAGCAGATTGGCGATCACCTCGCCGAGACCGAAGACGCCGATCGCGAGCGGCACGAAGCCGATCCCGTCGACGAGCATCGTGAGCCCGAAGGTGAAGCGCGTGCCGCCGGTATTCCCGTCCGTGCCCACCATGCCGAGCACGAGACCGAGAATGATCATCGCCACGGCCTTGATGACGGAGCCGTGGGCAAGCACGACGGCGGCGATGAGGCCAAGCACCAGCAGGGAAAAGTATTCCGGCGCGCCGAACGAGAGGCCGACCTTCGCGAGCGGCGGCGCCGCCCAGGCGATGATAGCGGTGGACACCGTGCCGGCGAACAGCGAACCGAGAGCCGCGATCGCCAGCGCCGGCCCGGCGCGACCCTGGCGCGCCATCTGGTGCCCGTCGATGCAGGTGACGACGGACGACGTCTCGCCCGGCATGTTGACGAGGATCGACGTCGTCGACCCGCCGTACTGGGCGCCGTAGAAGATCCCCGCCAGCATGATGAGGCCGGAGATCGGATCGAGGTAGAACGTGAGCGGCAGCAGGATCGCGACCGTCGGCACCGGCCCGATGCCCGGCAGCACGCCGACGAGCGAACCGACCAGACATCCCAGCAGAGCGAAGCCGAGATTGGCGGGCGTCAGCGCGACGGAAAAACCGAGAGCGAGATTGTTGAGAAGATCCAAACTAACCTCCCGGCCACACCGGAATCACCAGACCCAGGCCCCACACGAAAATGGCCCACACGGAAAACACGAGGACCGCCGCCGACGCCACCACCTCGAGCGGCCGCGACTCGCGGTTCGCAAGACCGCCGATCGCGATCATCAGCAGCCCGGCGACGACGAAGCCGAAGTCGTTGATCGTCAGCGCGAAAATCGCCTGCGAGGCGGGAACCAGAACCAGCGGCCGCCATCGCAGCGGCGGCTCCTCTCCCTCCTCGTCGCTCTCGCGCAGCCCCATGAGCGCGACGCTCGCGCCGAGCGCCAGCAGGATCCAGCACATGAGGCGCGGCACGTAGCCCGTGCCCATGCGCACGGCCGTCCCGATCGGATAGTCGCGCGACGCCCACAAGCCGACCGCCGCGACAGCCATGAACATCAGCCCTGCCAAAACATCCCGCCGCGCAAGAATGCGCAGCCAAGGCGGCCGGGGCGTGGTCGCGGAGTCGGGACTGCGTATGGTCATGGGCTGCTCACGATGGTGCGTTTCCGGCCAGCAGACGGACCAACAAACAAATTTAAACGAGAAGAGTGTTTGGACGAGTGCTGCCCCCCGTGTATCCCACCGTGTTGACCCGGTGTTGGCGCAGAATGATAGTGCTTGCGCATGGCGCTGCCTATAGCGTCGCGCGACAAAATGTCCACATGAAATTCGCCGCCGGCCCGGTCCGACGCGCCGCGCTGCGAGAACGTCCGCTATGCGGTCAACTTTGCGGGCACCGCAACGAAATGCGCACGGCCGCAGCGCGGACCGGCCGCGGACGCCCGTTCATGCGCGCGTCGAAAACGTCGAGATCGTTGACGCGCGGCCGGCGTTCCACGTGCCGGCTCGTCAACTTCTGGAAGCAGCCTGCAGCAATGCTCCGAAAGCCGGCCTGCCCCCTCGCCTGCGTCAAAGCACCGGAGCGCGCCGCGGCGTATCGGCGCCCGGAGCCGCACCGGCCCGGGCGCCGACCGCGCGCCGATGCCACGGCTCGTTCACTCCGTGAGATCGATCTTCACCTCTTCGGTGATCTTCTTCCAATTGGCCATGTCTTCCGCGAGCCAGGCCTTCGCCTCCTCGACCGACTTGGTCGGAACGATGTTGAAGTATTGTTTGGCGAACACTTCCTTCGCGGCGGGCGCCTCGAGCGCCTGGAGGATCGCCTTGGTGAGGGTGTCGAGCACCTCCTTCGGCGTGCCGGCCGGGGCGAACATGCCCTGCCAGGCAAGCGTGCCGACGCCCGGATAGCCGAGCTCCGCCATCGTCGGCACATCCGGGTATTCGGGCAGGCGGGTGGGGTTGACCACCGCAATGGGCCTGATCTGGCCGGCCTTGATCAGCGCCGCCGAGCTTGCGACGTTGAGGAAGGACACCTGGATGTCGCCCGTCGCCATGTCCTTCAGAATGCCGGACGCGCCGGCCTTGTTCGGAATGGCGACGAGCTCGATTCCGGCGCGCTTGGCGAACACCTCCATGTCATAGTGCGGGTAGCTGCCCACGCCGACATGGCCGTAGCGCACCTTGCCCTTGTTCTTCTTGGCGTAGTCGACCAGCTCCGCCAGCGACTTCACCGGAAAATCCCGGGTCGTGACGATGAGGAAGGCCGGAATGTCCACCAAGCGGGCAACCGGGATCACCTCCTTCTCGTAGTTGATCGAGAACTTCTTGGCATGCAGGATCGGCGTGATCGTGTTGGTGGTGACGTTGCCGACCATCAGCGTGTATCCGTCGGGCTTCGACCGCGCCATTTCCTCGATGGCGATGATGCCGAAGGCCCCGGGCTTGTTCTCGGTCACGAACGCCTGACCGAGAATGTTCTTGAGCTGATCGCCGACGATGCGCGACACGATGTCGGTCGCGCCGCCGGGCGCGTACGGTACGATGATCCGGGTGGGCTTGCTCGGATATTTCTCCTGAGCCGCAGCCGGCTGCCCCAGAAGCGCGAGGCCGAGGACCGCGAGCAGAGACGCACTGAATTTCCGCATTCTCCGTGACCTCCTTTGTTCTCCCGTTACGACGCGGGCTCGTCCCTTTCCGGGGACGGGCCGTTCCTCGAGGGCGACTCAAGTCGCCTTGATGCCGTGCAGGCTGTGGGAGGCGTCCTTGCAGGTGAAGAACACGACGTCCCGATCCGGCGTCGCCTGCCCGCCATGGATCGCATTGGCCGGGACGTAGATCACCGAGCCGGGCCTGGCCTCGATTTCCTTGCCGTCGACCTGGGCCTTGAACGTCCCCTCCAGGATGTAGATCCATTGCTCGTTCGGATGCGAGTGCAGCTCGGCGCGCGTGCCGGCCGGCATGCGCATCAAGGCGACGATGATGCGATCGCCTTCGACGACGCCGCCCTCGACCGACGAGTAGTCGGGCCCGCCCTTGATGTGGTTGACCGTGGCGAGATCGAACAGGTACTCGCCGGGACCCGCACGCTTCGCGCCTGGCGTTCTTGGTGCAGGAGTCTGGTTCGACATCGTCTTCCTCCGTTTTCTCGTGGGCGACGCTCACGCTGCCGTTGCAGCGAGGTGCAGCCTCCGCTTGGTGTATCGCGATGCGGTCGATTGCACCAGCCGAAAGCTGCGCTTCCGTCGCTCGCACGCCGCGATACCGCGTCACCATAACCGCACAATAGCCACGCGCGCAGCCCGCCGCGATGTCCGGATTGCGGTCGACGCCGCGGGCGCCATTGCAGCTTGCGGCGCGCCGGCTTACGATGGTATCGACAATCAAGAACTTGCTTGACGCGGGCGCCCCCGCCTCGATGCGCTCGCAAAAGTCATGGTATGGCGCCGCCGCATCCCGTCGCGGCGCCAAGGAGGAAACTGCGCTCGAGCGCGGCGACAGGCGGAATAACAAATGCGTGACCTCGCGGACTTTGTTGAATCTTGCGCGTGACGTTCCGCACGCCGGTTCGTCAAATCTGCAGGGTCCTCATATCCGCGCCCGCCGCCCAAATCTTCGGAGACCGAAGAGAACGGCGCACCAATATCGGCCTTTCAGGAGGGAAGCCATGGCAGTAGCAAGGATCACCAGACGGGTGTTCATGGAAGGAGGGCTCGGTCTCACCATCCTGAACCTCCTGCCCTTCAGCAACTTCTCGCGTGCATTCGCGCAAGGCACGCCTGAGGAGCGCGTGGTCGCCGCCGCCAAGACGCTGGGTCCCGCGGACGTCACCGGCATCATCTGGTCGCCCTATCTCGTGCCGATGAAGCCGGTCATCGAGGAGTTCAAGAAGCAGACGGGCATCGGCCTCGGCGCCGTGCAGGATATCTCGATTTTCGATACGCCGCAGCGCGCCATGGCCGAGGCGCTGTCGCGCTCGCCGCAGTTCGACTTCATCCACATCGACTCGAACATGATCCCCTCGCTCGCCTCCGCCGGCTATCTCGAGCCGCTGGACGAGTACATGAAGAAGGCGAACTTCAAGATCGAGGCGGTCGCCGACTACGCGAACTTCATGACCTACAAGGGGCAGACCTACGGCGTGCCGACCGATGGCAACGTGCACATCCAGTATGTGCGCCGGGACATCCTCGAGGACCCCGACAACAAGAAGAAGTTCGCCGACAAGCACGGCCGGGAGCTGAAATTCCCCGAGACCTGGGAGGAAGACCTCGCCATCCAGGAAACCCTGATGGACCCGTCGAAGGACCTCTACGGCTCGGGCAACCTGCGCAACCGCGCCAACGGGCCGACCTGGTGGTACATGATCTTCTATTCGGCCGGCGGCTTCCCGTTCGACGACGACATGAAGCCGACGCTCGACACCCCAGCCGGACAGTACGCGGTCGAGATCTATCTGCGCGACAAGAAGGTCAATCACCCCGAGGCCGCGGGCTGGGGCACGGCGCAGATGATCCCGCGCATCGCCAACGGGCACGTCGTGAGCTGCCAGTATTGGGACGGCACCGCCAAGCTCAACGAGAACCCCGAGAAGTCGAAGACGGCCGGCAAGTGGATCTACGGTCTGGTGCCGGGGTCCGACTTCAGCGGCAAGCGCATTCACCGCTCCCTCTCGTCTCCGCTCGCGGCGCTGCTCGTCAACAAGTACAGCCCGCGCAAGGCGCAGGCCGCCTATCTCGCGCTCTGGCTCGGCTCGGGCAAGAACTCGATCCCGATCGTGTCCGACCCGGTGAACACGTTCAACGACGCCTGGGCCAAGGAGCACATGACCGCGCCGCCGGTCGTCAAGTCCTACAGCGAAGGCGGCATCAAGGCGATCGAGAAGAACTTCCAGGTGGTCGCGCCGCCGATCTATCTCACCGGCTACCTGGAGTTCCAGGACACGCTCGGCAAGAACCTGTCGGAGGCCTATGTCGGCCAGCTTCCGGCCAAGGACGTGCTCAAGAAGACCGAGAACGAGTGGAACGCCATCATTCGCCGCATCGGCCAGCGCAAGCTCAAGGACGAGCTCGCGAGCTACAAGGCGGTCATGCCGAAGCGCGACAAGCCGGCATGACCGCGGCTTCGCCGCGACCCCGGCGCCCCGGCGCCAGTCTGCGACTTCGGCATATCGATCGTGTCGTGCCATCCCCTCCCCCGCGTGGCGGAGGAGGGTCGTCGGCCGCAGCGCCGCGCGAAACCGCCGAACCGGCGGCGCCGGCGCGGGACCGCGCAAGTTCCCTATTCCGGTTTTGCTCGAGTTGGTGACCGTGACGACAGAAGCAACCGTGGCCGCCCGGCCGCCCTTGGACACCGCGCCGAAAGTCTCCCTTCGGGAGGTCTCGCGCGCGCGCGCGATCAGACGGTTTCGCCTGACGATCCTTGTCCCGCTGATTGCGCTCTTTGTGCTGGTGCTGATGCCAGTGCTGTTCCTGCAGCTCTACTTCTCGTTCCACCAGTGGAGCATCTATCTCGGCTCGTGGTGGGACGCGGACTATGTCGGCCTCAACCTGTTCACGGAGGTGCTGACCGACCCGCGCTTCGGCTGGGCCATTCTGCGCTCGCTCGCCTTCGCGACCGGCTCCACGATCGGCTGCTTCGTGATCGGCTTTGCGCTCGCCTATCTCATGCACAAGCCGTTCCGCGGCCAGGCGCTCTACTACGTCGTCTTCATTCTGCCGATGCTCACCGTGCCCATCGTGGTGGCCTATACGGCGGAGATGCTGCTCTACCAGAGCGGCCCGGTGAACGACCTCATCAGCCGCATTCTGGGGGTCGAGTTCAAGCCGGCCTGGCTCACCGATCCGAACGTCGCCTTGCCGGCGGTGACGCTGCTCGAAATCTGGAACTGGACGCCGTTCTCCTTCATCATCATGCTGGCCGGTTTGTCGGCCATTCCCAAGGAGCCCATCGAGGCGGCGGAGATTCTCGGCGCCTCCAAGTGGCGCATCTTCTGGGAGGTACAGCTCCCGCTGCTGCGCCCCGTCATCTTCCTCGCTCTGGTGCTGCGCTTCCTTGAAGCGATGGCGGAGTTTCCCAAGACCTGGGCCCTGTTCCAGGGCGGGCCGGGCACCGCCACGGAGACTTTGCCGGTCTACATCTTTCTCACCACCTGGCAGTACTTCGAAGTCTCGAAGGGGGCGGCGATGTCCTACATCGTCATGATGCTGATGATCGTGATCGTACTGCTCGCGATCCAGCTGCTGCGCCGCGAGAAGCGGTCGCTCGACGCGATGTACGGCAAGGCCGCGCGTGAAGCAGGGGGCGAACCATGACGAAATCCAGACGCCGCCGCATTTCGACCGTCGTCCGCTACGCCGTCCTGAGCGTGTGGGCGGTCATCGCCTTCTTCCCGATCTATTGGATGATCGCGACATCGTTCAAGATCGACACCCAATGGTTCGCGTGGCCCCCGGTCTACATTCCCAATCCGCCGACGCTCGCGAACTACCGCAACGTCTGGCTCGGCGCGGAGGAGTACACCTCCACCCAGTACGCGATCTCCTCGCAGACCCCCCTGGTGTCGCTCAAGAACTCGGTCATCATCTCGTTCACGGCGACGTTTCTCGCGGTGTTTTTCGGCGCCATCATCGCTTACGGGGCCTCCCGCTACCGCCTCCTGTCCGAGGCGCGGATGTTCCAGCTGCTGATGCTGCGGATGATCCCGCCGATCGTCGTCGTGGCCCCCCTGTCGCTCTACTATTCGGCGATCGGCCTGCTCGACACGCTGTTCGGGCTGATCCTGATCTACTTCATCACCAGCCTGCCCTACGCGGTGTGGATGACCAAGAGCTTCATCGACGAGGTGCCGCGCGAGGTGGAGCAGGCCGCGGAGATTCTCGGGGCTTCGCGCTGGCGCACGGTGTTCGAGGTGGTGCTGCCGCTGATCCGCTCGGGCCTGGTGGCGACGTTCCTGTTCATCCTGATCCTCACCTGGAGCGAGTACCTGCTCGCGCTCATTCTCAGCAAGACCAATGTGACGACGCTGCCGATCGAGCTGTCCAAGTATCAGGGCACGACCGAGGGCCGCGTGTACGGGCGTCAAGCCGCGCTCGCGGTCGGCATCACCGTGCCGCTGATGATCATCGGTCTCGTCATCCGCAAGCATCTCGCCCGCGGATTCAGTTTCGGCATGGTACGGAGATAGACGTGGCCCGCATCGAGCTGCACAACCTTCGCAAAACCTACGGGTCGGTGGTCGCCGTCAAGGACATCAACCTGACGATCGAGGACGGCGAGTTCGTCGTGCTGGTCGGCCCCTCCGGCTGCGGCAAGACCACGACGCTGCGGATGATCGCCGGATTCGAGGACCCGACCGCCGGCGAGATCCGCATCGATGGCCGCGTGGTCAACGACCTCGAACCGCGCGACCGCGGGCTCGGCATGGTGTTCCAGTCGCATGCGCTGTTTCCGCACAAGACCGTGGCGCAGAACATCGAGTTCGGGCTGCGGATGAAGAAGGTGCCGGCGCCGGAGCGCCAGGCGCGCGTGCGCGCGGTGGCCGAGATGGTCCGCATCACCCACCTGCTCGACAAGATGCCGGGCCAGTGCTCGGGCGGCGAGTCCCAGCGCGTCGCGCTCGCCCGCACGCTCGTGACCAATCCTTCGACCTTCCTGCTCGACGAGCCGCTGTCGAGCCTGGACGCCAAGCTGCGGCGCGAACTCAGGGCCGAGTGCGACCGGCTGCACGAGGAGCTCAAGCGCACATTCATCTACGTCACGCACGACCAGGAAGAGGCGATGACGCTCGCCGACCGCATCGTGGTGATGCGCCAGGGCGAGATCGAGCAGATCGGATCGCCTCTCGACATCTATTCGCGGCCCGCGAGCTACTTCGTGGCGGACTTCTTCGGCTCGCCATCGATGAACCTCGTGGCCGGCGAGGTCGTGCACGAGGACGGCGGCGTGCGCTTCCGCTCGAAGAAGCTCAGCGTCGATCTCACGGCCCGCTACGCCCATGTTCCGCCCGGCAAGGCGACGCTCGGAATCCGGCCCGAGCATGTGGGCGTCGGCTTCGACGGAACGGGCGCCAACGTGCTGCCCGCGCGCCTCATCGAGCCGTTGGGCAAGGACACGCTGATCTATTTCGACGACGGCACGGAGCGCGCCTTCGTGGCGGTGACGGAGGGGCTCGGCAAGGCCGCACTCAAGGTCGGCACGCCGGTCTCGCTCGCGTTCGACCCGCGCCACATCTACCTGTTCGGCAGCGACGGCCGCCGCATCGATCCGAAATAATCCGGCCGGGGCCTCACGCCCCGGCCGATCCCGCAGGGGGGGGACGGCGCAGAAACAGAAACCTCTCCTCGCGCGGCGGGGAGAGAAAGGGGACCGCGCCGCGGCGAACGCCTCGTGCGGCCGGTCCGAACGGAAACGCGTGCGCGGATCAGCCGACCTTCACAGGCCTGCCTTCCTTGGCCGAACGCACGACGGCTTCGAAGGCCTCGACGCCGTGGAAAATCTCGTCGAGCGGGATGGGATAGGGCTTGCCGCCTTTGGCGGCCTCGGCGAAAGCCGCGAGCTCCGCCTGAAGCGTGTCGAAGCCGGGCCTGGTGATCGACTCCGGCTCTCCCCCGCCCGGCGCCGGCGTGAAGCGGAAGTCCTCCTGCGAAGGCTTGGTGATCTCCGCGAGCCCCTTCGAGCCGAACACCGCCATGCGGTAGGTCGGCGCCGTCGCGAAGGAGCAGAACAACAGGCCGGGCAGCCCAGACTCGAAGCGCAGCAGGACGGTGGTCGTGTCGTCGACATGGGGCGCGGCGCGCCGCGTGGCGATGCAGTGCACCTCGGAGACCTTGCCGAAGAGCCCGATCATGCTGTCGAGCGTATGAATGCCGATGCCGGTCATGGCCCCGGCGGGCGCCTCCTCCGACGTGGCGCGCCAGGTATCGGCCGGCGTGGCGTTCACATAGGCGGCGGTGCCGCTCTGCTCGCCCACGACGCTGACGATCGCGCCGAGCCGACCGTCGCGCACGCGCGCCCGCAGCTCCGCCATGTTGGGGTGAAAGCGGCGATTGAACCCGACGGCGAGCACCTTGCCGGACTTCTTCATCGCCTCGATCGCGCTCGCGGCGTCCGCCGCCGTCAAAGTGAACGGCTTTTCGACGAAGACGTGCTTGCCGGCGGCGGCCGCCTTGCGCACCTGGTCGCCGTGCTGGCTGTGCGGCGTCGCCAGCACGACCCCCTCGATGCTGTCGTCGGCAAGGATCGCGTCGTAGTCGTCGACCAGCTTGATGCCCTTGCTCTTGCAGAATTCCTGCGCCTTGGCGCTCTTGGTGCGGCTCGTGCCGAGGACGAATTCGATGCCCTTGCCGTGGCTCGAATTGACCAGATTCTGGCCCCACCACCCCAATCCGACGATCGCTGCACGCATGATGATCACCCCCATCAGGACTGCTTATGCCATCCTTGAACCGCGCGTACGCAACGTCACCATTGCCCTCGTGTCAACAGCGCAATAACGTCGCGCCGGCTTTTTTCGCGCCTGAGATCCCGAGCCGCAAGCAACAATCGTCAAACGCCGATAAGGAGCGATCGATGAGCTATCGTGAGGTGAGCGAAATCCGCGACGGGATGCGGATCGATTGGGACGTGCCGATCGAGATGGATGACGGGGTGGTCCTGCGGGCCGACGTCTTCCGTCCCATCAAGCCGGGCAAGTACCCCGTCATCCTCAGTCACGGGCCTTACGGTAAGTGGTTGCACTTCGAGGACGGCTACAAGACGGCCTGGAAGCGGATGCAGGAGAAACATCCGGACGTGATGGCCGGCACGAGCAGCAAATATGCGAGCTGGGAGGTCTGCGATCCGGAGAAGTGGGTGCCGGACGGCTACGTGGTGGTGCGCGTCGATTCCCGCGGCTGCGGGCGCTCGCCCGGCTACGTCCACCACTGGTCGCCGCGCGAGACCAAGGACTTTTACAACTGCATCGAATGGGCGGGCACCCAGCCCTGGTCGAACGGCAAGGTCGGCCTCTCCGGCATCTCGTATTACGCGGTGAACCAGTGGCAGGTCGCCTCGATGCAGCCGAAGCACCTCGCCGCGCTGTGCGTGTGGGAGGGATTCGCCGATTTCTACCGCGAGCTCTCCCACAACGGCGGCATCTACAACACCTTCGCCCAGAACTGGTACGACATGCAGGTGAAAAGCGTGCAGTACGGTCTGGGCGAGCGCGGCCACCGCAGCCGCATGAACGGCGACTGGGTGTCGGGCCCGGAAACGCTGAGCGACGAGGAGCTCGGCTCCAACCGCTTCGATCTCGGCAAGACCTATTTCGAGCACCCGCTCGACGACGAGTACTACCAGGCCATGCGCCCCGACTGGTCGAAGGTCACGCAACCGCTGCTCTCCGCTGCGAACTGGGGCGGCCAGCCGCTGCATCCGCGCGGCAATTTCGAGGGCTTCTTCCGCGCCGCCTCCAAGAACAAGTGGCTCGAGGTGCACGGCATCGAGCACTGGACGCACTACTATACGGACTACGGCGTCAAGCTGCAGAAGAAGTTCTTCGGCTACTTCCTCAAGGGCGAGAAGAACGGTTGGGACAAGCAACCGCGGGTGCAGCTCAACATCCGCTATCCGGGCGAGAAATTCGTCCTTCGCTACGAGGACGACTGGCCGCTGCCGTCCACACAGTGGACAAAGCTCCACCTTTCGGCTGACTTTCACAAGCTCGTGAGCGAGGCGCCGAAGCAGGAGGCGACGGTGAGCTTCGAGGCGCTCGGCGACGGCGTCACCTTCCTCTCCGATCCGGTGCCCGAGGACACCGAGATCACCGGGCCGGTGGCGGCGAAGCTGCACATCTCGTCGTCGACCGAAGACGCCGACATCTTCCTCGTGCTGCGCGTCTTCGCGCCCGATATGAAGGAGGTGGTGTTCCAGGGCGCGCTCGACCCGCACACGCCGATCGGCCAGGGCTGGCTGCGCGCCTCGCACCGCAAGCTCGACAAGAAGCTCACTTTGCCGTTCCGGCCCTACCACACGCACGACGAGAAGCAGCCGCTCACCCCCGGCGAGGTCTATGAGCTCGACATCGAGATCATCCCGACCTGTATCGTCGTGCCGAAGGGTTATCGCATCGGGCTCAGCGTCCGCGGGCGCGACTACGTCTATCCGGGCGGCACGGGCGGCAAGCTCTCGAACATGAAGAACGAGTTCACCGGCTGCGGACCGTTCCTGCACGACGACCCGCGCGACCGCCCGGTCGAGATCTATGGCGGCACCACCACCATTCATCTCGGCGGCGGCCGCGAGAACTATGTTCTGCTGCCGATCATTCCGCCGCGGACGGCGGCCAACAAGGGCCGGCCGGCGAAGGGCAAGGCTGCAGCCGCCAAACCGGCCGCGAAGGGCCGGGCCGCAGCGAAGGCGAAACCCGCGGCGCCCAAGCCTGCGGCCAAGAGCCGGCCGGCGGCGAAGGCGAAGCTTGCTGCCAAGAGCAAGCCGGCGGCGAAAGGCAGGGCCGCCAGCGCGAAGCCCGCGCGCGCGACTGCGAAAGGTCGCGCCGGGTCCGCCAAGCGGCCCGCGTCCGCGCGCCGGCGCTAGCGCGAATTGCGCATCAGCGCAAATCGCAATTGCGGTCGGTCTCGCGTCCCCCAACCGCTTCGCGGTCGACCTCCCCTTTTCCGGGTCCCCGGAAGGGGGAGGCAAAAAGAGCCGGCACCGCGCTCCACTTTCCTCTCCCGTGCAAGGGGGAGGGTCAGGGGGAGTCGGAGAAAGGATGGCGAGGGCGGCAGAAGGACCGCGCGCTGCGCTTGTTTCCCCTCAAGATGAAACGGCGTTACCGCGAATTCTCGCGGCATGCGTGGCGGGATCGGTGGCCGAGCGCCCAACTCGGCACGCCCGAGCTCTTTGCTTCCGCGCCGTCACCCTGAGGCGGCCGCGCGTCGCGCGGCCCGCGAAGGGCGACGGCGCGGCGCTCGAAACGTTTCGCACTTCCGCTTTCGCGCCGCTTTGGTCCGCCGTCCTTCGAGGCCCGCTTCGCGCGCACCTCAGGACGACGGCTTTTTCCGCGCCGCGTGATGAACGCTTCGCTCGCGCCTCAGGACGGCAGCTCTTGGGCGCGGCCCGAAGTTACAGCCCGAGTCGCGCCATCATCGCCGCGGGGTAGCGCGTGCCTTGCGCGGCGCCCGGCCTGAAGATCTCGCCGAGCCTCTCGAGCGTCTCGGCCGAGGGCTTCACGTCGACTGCCGCCGCGTTCTGCTCCAGCCATTTGCGCTTGCTGGTGCCGGCGAGCGCCACCACCTTCGCGGGCCGCGCGAGCAGCCAGGCGATGGCAAGCTGCGCGGGCGTGCAGCCTTCCTGCCGGGCGAGCTCCTTGAGCGCTTCGACCAGCTTCAAGTTGTGCGCGGCGTTCTCGCCCTGATAGCGCGGCATGTCGCGCCGGCGGTCGTTCGGCGGCAGCGCGTCGCCGGTCGGCACTTCGCCGGTGAGAAAACCGCGGCCGAGCGGCGCATAGGCGACGAAGCCGATCCCGAGCTCCTGGCACGTGGGCAGGATCTCGCTCTCGACGTCGCGCGTCCACAGCGAATACTCGGTCTGCAGCGCGGCCAGGGGATGCACCTTGTGGGCGCGGCGGATGGTGTTCGGCCCGGCCTCTGAGATGCCGAGATGCCGGATCTTGCCCTGCTCCTTGAGCCTCACCATGGCGCCAACGGTGTCCTCGATCGGCACCTTGTCGTCGACGCGGTGGATGAAATAGAGGTCGATATAGTCGGTGCCCAGGCGCTTGAGGCTCTTCTCGCAGGCCTCGATGACGTAATCGGGATCGCCCTTGGCGCCGGGCTTCCCGTCCGGCAGGCGGATGTTGCCGAACTTGGTCGCGAGGACGTACCTTTGCCGCCGGCCCTTGAGCGCGCGCCCCACCAGCTCCTCGTTCGAACCGTTCGTCCCGTAGGCATCGGAGGTGTCGATCAAATCAATGCCGAGATCGGGCGCGCGGTGCAGCGTCGCGATCGCCTCGTCCGGATCGGGCGAGCCATAGATCGGCGTCATGCTCATGCAGCCGAGCGCAACGGCCGAAACGTCCAGCGCCCCAAGCTTTCTCCGCTCCATCATGGTCGTCACCACCCTGAATTTGATTGAGCCGGCAAGGAGGAAAGAATGCGCCTCGAACTCGTTTCCATCGAAACGGACACCCTTCCGCTCGACGGCGCCTATTACGAGCCGGAGGACGGCGCGCGCAACGGCGCCGTTCTCATCATGCACGGGAACTGCTCGAACTTCTACACCGGCGTGCCGCGCGCGCTGCCGCCGCTGCTCACGCGGCTCGGCTATGCGGTGCTCGCCTACAACCGCCGCGGACACGACATCGTGGTGAGCGCGGATCGCCGGCCGAGCGGCGGCGCCTACCAGCGCATCCACGAGATGATCGCCGACAACCAGTACGCCGAGAAATGGCTCGCGGCGCGCGGGCACCCGCAGCCGATCGTGATCGGGCACTCGAACGGCGGCATGCTGGCCGTGCGCCATTGCGCCGGGAATCCGAACGTGCGCGCGCTCGTGCTCCTGTCGGCGCATATGGGCGGCAAGCACTTGTTCCGCACCATCAGCCAGGCGGGGCTGATGGCCGGCGACCGCTTCGAGGAATTCAGCGCGCGGGCGCGCGCGCTCGTCGCCGCCGGCAAGGGCGAGGAGCTGATGCTGGTGCCGGGATGGTGGTGGGTGATCAGCGCGCAGACCTTCGTCGACTATCTCGACGCCTGCCCGGACATCCTCGAGCTTGCGCCGCTGGTGCGCTGCCCGGTGCTGTTCCTGCGCGGCGACAAGGAGCCGCAACACATCTACCCGGGCGAAGACTTCGTCGCGCGCGCCGGCGGGCAGGCGCAATTCCGCCTCGTGCCGGACTGCGACCATTTCTATACGGGGCGCGAAGCGGTCGCGATGGACTTCATCGCGGACTGGCTCACGCGCCTCGGCCTGGCGCAGGCCGCGTAAGCGATCGTCGAAACGCGATCGGCCGAACCTCTGTCGCCCCCTCGAAGCTCATGGAGACGCCATGCCAAACCCCTTCGCCGGGATCGCGCTGCATACCTGGACGCTCGACACCACGCCGCTGCCCCAGGCGCTCGCTGCTGCCAGGGAAGGCGGCGCCGACGCGGTCGAGCTGCGCCAGCTCGATTTCAAGCGCGGCTACGCCGCGGGCATGACGGACGCGCAGATCGTCGATCTCGTGCGCGCGAGCGGCCTGCCGGTCTCCGCGGTCGGCGTCGAATACGGCTGGATGTTCGCGACCGGCGAGGAGTCGAAGCGCCTCTTCGAGGTGTTTCGCCGGCAGTGCGAGAATGCGGTCGCGCTCGGCTGCCCCCTGTTGATGAGCGCCACGGGCCAGAACGACGGCCGGATCGCGGACGCGATCCCCCGCGTGCGCGAGGCGGGCGACATCGCAGCGGAATTCGGGCTCAGGCTGTGCCTCGAATTCAATTCGCAGCATCCGACGGTCAACTGCATCGAGGCTGCGCGCGAGATCGTGAGCGGCGCGGGCCGGCGGAATGTCGGGCTGCTGCTCGACGCCTATCACCTGCACCGCAGCGGGCGCGTGGGCCGCGCCTTCGCAGACGTGCCGGCCGAGGAGATCTTCTACTTCCAGTACAGCGACGTGCCCGCCGCTCCGTCCGCCGGCGCACCGCGGCCGACCGACCGGCTGCCGCCCGGGCAGGGCGTCATCGACTGGCCGGCGGTGCTCGGCCTGCTCGCCGAGAAGAACTATACCGGGTATCTCAGCTACGAGGCGCCCAACCCCGCGCATTGGGCGCGCCCGCCGCAGGATGTCGTGCGCGAAGCGGTGAACGCGACCCGCAAGCTGATCGCGCAGGCGCTCGCCGCGAGCGGCGCGTAGCCCGGCGAACCGTTTTTCGGGGGAGCGTCATTTCTGCGGGCATTGTCCCGCGATCCGAAACAGGGTGGACCCGGAGGAGGATCGGCATGAGCCTGTCTCGCAGAGCCTTCGTGCGGGCGGCCGCCGCCGCCGCGCTTGCGCCCGCATCGGCGCTCGCGCAAGACCGTCAAGGTGCGCCCATGGCGCATGCGGGGCACGAGAGCCCCTATGCGCATCTCTTCAACCCGGAGATCAAGGAGCCGCCCCCGGGCGCCATGGAGGCGGTGCGCTTCACCTACTCGCCCGCGCCTGCGTCCGCCCGGATGGGGCGCTGGGAGCCGCGCGCCAATCTCCCCATTCCGCGCAGCGAAATGGCATGGGCGACGGCCTGCCGGGGCAAGATGCACGTGATCGGCGGCTACGGCATCCAGCGCGTCGACCGACCCTATCACCACGTCTACGATCCGGCGGCGGACAGGTGGGAGGAGCGGGCGCCGGTGCCGCTCGGCGCGAACCACATCGGCGTCGATACGATGGACGACCGCTACATCTACGCCATCGGCGGATTCATCGAGCAGAACCGGGCGCCGCATTCGCAGTGCTTCGTGTACGACGTCGAAACCGACAAGTGGACGCGCATCGCGCCGCTGCCGAACCCGCGCGGCGCCTGCGCGGTCTCTTGCCTGAACGGGCTCGTGCACTGCATCGGCGGGCGGGACGTGCGCTCCGTCGACACCCACGAAGTCTACGACCCCAAGACCGACAAATGGACGCGACGCGCGCCGCTGCCGGGCATGCGCGACCATGTCGGCAACGTGGTGCTTGACGGACGCATCCACGTCATCGGCGGCCGCAAGGACACGTTCGACTTCAACACCGGCCTGCACCACGTCTACGACCCGCAGCAGGACTCCTGGTCGCAGCGGGCGCCGATGCCGACGCCGCGCAGCGGGCACGGCGCGGTCGTGCTCGACGGCCGCATCTTCACGATGGGCGGCGAAGGCACCCGGCGCATCTTCGGGCAAGTCGAGTCCTACGACCCGAAAAGCGACAGCTGGGAACACCACACGCCGATGCGGACGCCGCGCCACGGCCTCGGCGCGGTGGCGATCGGAAGCTGGATCTACGTGGCGGGCGGCGGAGTGCTGGTCGGCGGGGCGTTCCAGTCCTCGATCAACGAAGCGTTTACGCTGGGGTAGCGCGCAGCGTTCGCGACGCGCCCCCTCCCCTCATCGCGCTTCCTTCCGCTCGGGGAAAGCAAGCAGCCCGGCTGAGCGCAACACGGGCTCGCCATCGCCGCGATCGGACGCGGCGGGCGGATCAGGCGCGGGAGGCGCCGAGCTGCTCCGCCAGCCAATCGGCGGTCTGGGGCCGCCATTTGTAGGTGCGATTGTTGGCGACGTGGTTGCCGTCCTCGATGATTGACAGCACCACGGGGCCGGAGACCTCGCGCGCAAGCCGCTCGGCATGCTGCCAGGGAATGAGCCGGTCGAGCTTGCCGGTGACGATGAAGAGCGGGCAGGTGATGCGGCCCGCCACCCCTTCGAGCGACAGCGTCGCCGCCTTCTTGCGCGCCTCAGCCTGGTCGGCGGACTTGCTGCGCACGCGGAAGGCTTCGCGCGTGAGATCCGGCAGGGCGTCCCAGCACTCGGCCCACGCATAGGGGCCGGCGAGCGCGATGCAGGCCTTGATCCGCTTCTCGAAGGCCGCGGCGCGCGGCGCGTAGTAGCCGCCCAGGCTCACGCCCCAGAAGCCGATGCGCTCCGCGTCGATGTCGTCGCGGGTCTCGATGAAGTCGATCACCGCCTTGGCGGCGACCTCGTAGTCCCCGCGGATCGCGAAGGCGTACTCCCCCTCGCCCTGCCCCGGCCCGTCGAACGCCAAGGTGGCGAGCCCGCGGGCGAGGAACGGCTGCTCATAGGCGTCCATCTCTTCCTTGGCGGAATCGAGCCCCGGCGCCATCGCCACCACAGGCGGTCTGGCGACGCCGGGAGGCTTGCGCAGAATGCCGTAGAGCTTGCCGCCTTCGTATGGGATTTCGACGCGCTCGCCGGGCGGCCGCACATGCGGCAGCGCAAGCCGCCGGCATTCGACCGCCTTCCTGTGCGCCGCTTGCATTTGCGCGAGGTCGTGCACGAACAGAAACTTGGCGAAATGGTAGCAGACGGCGGCGCGCTGCAGGTGCTCGCCGGCGCTGACGAAGTGCTGCGAGGCGAGCGCCTCCCGCCCCATCTCCTCGTGCACGGCGGCGCGCGCCGACCAGGCGCGGCACCAGTCGTCCCAGCGGGCGATCGAGGCCGTGACCTCCTGAAAATCCGTCAGCGAGACGCCGTTGGCCACGAAACGCGGCGCCCAATGGGCGATGGCGTCCTTCACGCGCGAATCATGCTGGACTTCGATGTTCATGCTGAGCGCTCGTCACGGCGATACCAGGGCAGGAAGCGGCGCGTGCACCAGGCCACGAACACGTCGACGCCGACGCCGAAGGCCGCGAGCAGCGCGACGCCGACGAAGGCTTCGTCGTGGCGGAAGGTGCGCGACATGAAGAGGATGAAGTAGCCGAGCCCGCCGATCGCCGTGAAGAACTCCGCCACCACGGCGCCGATCAGCGCGCGGCCGGCAGCCAGGCGAATGCCGGCGAGGAAGTAGGGCGTCGCCGCGGGCAGCACGATCTCGAACAGGCCGCGCAGGCGCTGCGCGCGGAAGGAGCGCGCAACCTCCATGTATTCGCGCGGGACCGCGCGCGCGCCGTCCGACACGTTGACGACGATCGAGAAGATCGCGGCATAGACGATCGTCGCAAGCCGCGTCGCGCTCGTATAGCCGAACCACAGCGACAAAAGCGGCAGGATCACGATCATCGGCACCGCATAGAAGCCGTTGACGTAGTGGCGCAGCATGCGGTCGGCGGTCGGGCTGCGGCCGATGACGAGCCCGACGAGCGTGCCGATGACGACGGCGATGCCGAGTCCCTGCGCGACCGCCCCGAGCGTGTCGGCGGTGGCCGCGAGAAAGGCGGCATCGACGACCGTCTTCGGGATCGCGAGCAGGACGGTCGAGGGCTTGGCGACGTAGGCGGGCAGGAATGCGCGCACGGACGCCTCCCACACCAGCACGATCGCGAGGCCCGCGAGAAGCCGCGGCAGGAAAACGCCGGACACGCCGAGCGCGCGCCGCCGCGGCGCTTCCTTGGCTATGGGCTTGGCAAGCGATGCGTCGAGAGAGGCCATCAGTCCCGCCACCGCGCGAAACGCTGCTCGAGCATCAGCCCGACGCGCATGAGGCCGACGCCGATGAGACCGATCACCAGGATCGCGGCGAACACGCCCCCGGTGTCGAAGTTCTGCCCTGCGGTCATGATGAGCTGGCCCAGGCCCGTCGCGCTGAGGAAGAACTCCGCCGCCACCATGCCGACGAGCCCGCGCCCGATCGCCTGCCGCACGCCGGTCATGGCGAAGGGCAGCGTGTACGGCACCATGACGTCGCACCACAGCTTCCACTCGCTCGAGCGGAACGAGCGCGCCACCTCGATCAGCTCCGGCTTGATCGAGCGCGCGCCCTCGATGGTGTTGTAGAGGACCGGAAAGACGGCGAAGAGGAAGACGACCAGCGCCTTCGGCGCGAAGCCGAAGCCCATCAGCGAAAGGATGAAGGGGATGAGCGCCACCATCGGGGTGGCGTAGAGGATCATGATGTAGGGTTCGAGCGCGACGCGCAGCACCCGCATGCGCGCGAGCAGCATGCCGAGCGGCATGCCGATCGCGAGCGCGAGCGCAAAGCCCGTGAGGAAGAGCGCGGCGGAGCTGACGAACTGCTCCCAGAGCTGGCCGCTCGCCGCGATTTCCCACAGCCGCACCAGCGTTTCCGACAGCGGCACGAGAAACGCCGCGCTCGCGCGCCGGCCGGCGATCTCCCACAGCGCCGTCCCGGCTGCGAGGCTGAGCAGGAGCGGCGCGTGCCGACGCAGGGATTCCGTCATAGCCCCCCTCCGACCTCGAACTCCGCCCGGCGCGCCTCGCTCAAGAGCGTGCTCCAGACGTGCTCGCGCAGCGCCGCGAAGCGCGGCTCGCGCAGCGTCTCGCGCGTGCGCGGGCGCGGCAGGTCGACGACGATCGTCTCGGCGATGCTCGAGGGCCGGCCCTTCAGAACGATGACGCGGTCGCCCATCAGCACCGCCTCCTCGATCGAATGGGTGACGAACAGCATCGTGGTCGGCCGCTGCTCCCAGATGCGCAGCAGCTCGAACTGCAAAATCTCGCGCGTCTGCGCATCGACGGCCGCGAACGGCTCGTCCATCAGGAGAACGCTCGGCTCGACGGCGAGCGCGCGCGCAAGCCCGCAGCGCTGCTGCATGCCGCCGGAGATTTGGTACGGATAGGCGTTCTCGAAGCCCTTCAGCCCGACCATGGCGATGAAGTGCGGCACGCGCTCGGCGATCTCCGCCTTCGACGCGCCGGCCATCTTCAGCCCGTAGGCGACGTTGCCGTAGACGGTCTTCCACGGAAACAGGCCGAAGTGCTGAAAGACCATCGCCATGCCGGCGATCGGCTGCGTCACGCGCGTGCCGTTCACCCAGATTTCGCCTTCGTCGACCGGGATGAGGCCGTCGATGCAGCGCAGAAGCGTGGTCTTGCCGCAGCCGGAGGGGCCGACGATCGAGAGAATTTCGCAGTCGCCGACGTCGAGATCGATGCTGCGGAAAACCTCCAGCGCGCCGTAGCGCTTGGCGAGCCCGCGCACGCGAATGCGCACGCCGGCGCCCGATGCGCCCTTCACGTCTGGCACGCTGGGGGACGCTATCGCATCCATGCGCCGCGGCCGTTCACTTTGCCGGCCGGCAAAGAACACCCCGGCGGGCGCCGTCGCCCGGCCGCCTGCAAGCGCGCACAGGCGCGGCGCAACGACAGATGCGCGAAGTCCTCATCGGCGATTCCTCCCGGCCTTTCCGGCGCCGTTCTTGATCGACGGTTGCGGCGCTCGCCTGGAACTATGCCGCAGGGGCCGGGCGCGATCAATGGCGGCGTCGCCGACGATGTCGCGCGCGATGTCGCATGCGGCGTCGCATGCGGAGTCGCACGGCTTTTCGCACGCCTTGTCGCCCGCCGCGCCGCCCCTCAGGAGCGCGCCTTGTCGGCATTGGGGAAGAAGAGCGGCTCGCCGTTTACCCTGAACGCGGCGATCGCCTTCTGCCCCTCGGCCGACAAGAGCCAGTCGATGAACGCCTGGCCGAGCCTCGCCTTCACGTGCGGGTGCTTCGCCGGGTTCACGAGAATGACCCCGTACTGGTTGAACAGCCGGCTGTCGCCCTCGACCGCGATGACGAGATCGCCCTTGTTCCGGAACGAGATCCAGGTGCCGCGGTCCGAGAGGACGTAGGCTCCCATCGCGCCCGCGGTATTGAGCGCCGCGCCCATGCCCTGGCCGATTTCGCGATACCAGGGGCCCTTGTCGCGGGCGATGTCGATGCCGGCCTCCGCCCAGAGCCGCAGCTCGGTCGCATGGGTGCCGGAACGGTCGCCGCGGGACACGAAGAGCGCGACCTTCTCCCGGATCGCCCGCAGCGCGGCGAGAATATCCCGCGTGCCCTTGACGCCCGCGGGATCGCTGTTCGGGCCGACGAGCACGAAGTCGTTGTACATCACGTCGAAGCGCTGCACGCCGTGACCTTCGGCGACGAACGCCTCCTCCTGCTCCTTGGCGTGCACGAGCACGACATCGGCGTCGCCGCGGCGGGCGGTGTCGAGCGCCTGCCCGGTGCCCTGGGCGACGACCCGCACGTCGATCCCGGTCTTCGCCTTGAAGAGCGGCAGGATGTGGCCGAACAGTCCGGAATCCTGCGTCGACGTCGTCGAGGCGACGACGATCCATCTCTCCAGCGATTTTTCCTGCGATGCGTCCTGCGCGAGCGCCGCGAGCGCGAGCCCAGAAAGAGCGAAGGCGGCGGCGGCAAGAAGTCCGATGATCGTCCGGCGCGGCATGCGTTGTCGTCCCTCTTTTCCCGAGCGCTATTCGACGATGTCGCCGCGCAGGAAGGCGGCGGCTTCCGGCGTTTTCGGCGCGGCGAAGAAGCGATCCGCCGGCCCCTGCTCGACGAGGCGCCCGCCGGCGAGAAACAGCACCTCCCCGGCGAGGCGGCGCGCCTGGCCGAGATCGTGGGTCGCCATGACGATCTTGACGCCGGAGCGGGCGGCGGCGCGGATCAGCGCCTCGACGCTCTTCGTCGCCGCCGGATCGAGGTTGTTCGTCGGCTCGTCGAGAAACAGGAGCTCGGGATCGCGCGCCAGAGCCCGCGCGAGCGCGAGCCGCTGCTGCTCGCCGCCGGAGAGGCGGCGCGCCGGGCGCGCGGCGCGCGCGCCCCCCCCCCCCCCCGCGCGCCGGCCCCCCCCCCCCCCCCCCCCCGCC
>JADGHE010000050.1 GCA_019689555.1 Variibacter sp.
GGCCTTCCCTGATAGTCGTTGAGCCCGTCGGAGGTCGCGACCAGGAAGGCGAGGCCGAGGCCGGAGGCCGCGAGCACCGCGAGGGCGACAAGCCGCACCCGCTCGCGCGTGAGCCAACGGCCCTCCCGCAACGCCGCCGCAAGTCCGCCCATCGAGCCTCCGCGCCGCGCCTGGCCCCGAGCCATACGCCACAACCGCTAACGGACCGTATGCGGCCGCCCCCTGTCCGCGCCCGGAAGGCGCGGAATCGCTCCCATCAGCGGGGTTGATGCATGCGTTCAGCTTTCTGGGCTTGCGGCGCATGGCTGCGGGCACTAGACCCGTGCGCGCTCGCTTCAAGCGGGACAATGGAGACGACGCAATGGCCTTCCTCGCCGACGCGCTGGCGCGCATCAAGCCTTCGCCGACCATTTCGATCGCCAACAAGGCGCTCGAACTGAAAGCCGCCGGCCGAGACGTGATCGGGCTCGCCGCCGGGGAGCCGGATTTCGACACGCCTGACAACATCAAGGAGGCGGCGATCGCCGCCATGCGCCGTGGAGAAACGAAGTACACGGCAGTCGACGGCATCCCCGAGCTCAAGGACGCGATCTGCCGCAAGTTCAAGCGCGAGAACGGGCTGGAATACACGCGCAGCCAGATCAGCGTGGGCACCGGCGGCAAGCAGGTGCTGTTCAACGCCCTGCTCGCGACCATCAATCCGGGCGACGAGGTGATCATCCCGGCGCCCTATTGGGTGAGCTATCCCGACATCGTCCTGTTCGCCGGCGGCACGCCCGTCACCGTGCCGACGCGCATGGAGGACGGCTTCAAGATGAAGCCCGAGGCGCTCGAACGCGCCATCACGCCCAGGACCAAGTGGCTGATCTTCAACTCGCCGTCGAACCCCTCGGGCGCGGCCTACACCCGGGACGAGATCAAGGCGCTCACCGACGTGTTGGTGCAGCACCCGCATGTGTGGGTGCTCACCGACGACATGTACGAGCACCTCGTCTACGACGACTTCGTCTACACGACGCCCGCGCAGGTGGAGCCGCGGCTCTATGAGCGCACGCTCACCCTCAACGGCGTCTCGAAGGCCTATTGCATGACCGGCTGGCGCATCGGCTATGCCGGCGGGCCGGTGCAGCTCATCAACGCCATGCGGGTGCTGCAGTCGCAATCGACGACGAATCCCAACTCGATCGCGCAATGGGCCGCCGTCGAGGCGCTCGACGGTCCGCAGGACTTCATCCCGAAGAACAACGCCGTGTTCAAGGCGCGGCGCGACCTCGTCGTGTCGATGCTCAACCAGGCGAACGGCCTCACCTGTCCGAAGCCGGAGGGCGCGTTCTACGTCTATCCGTCCTGCCACGGCGTGATCGGCAAGAAGACGCCGTCGGGCAGGGTCATCAACACGGACGAGGACTTCGCGACCGCGCTTCTCGAAGCCGAGGGCGTTGCGGTGGTGCACGGCGCAGCCTTCGGGCTCTCGCCCAACTTCCGCATCTCCTATGCGACGAAGACCGAGGACCTCGAGGAGGCCTGCCGGCGCATCCAGCGCTTCTGCGGCGCGTTGCGCTGAAGGCGCGTCGCCGCGCGCCGGCGCTTCGTCCTGAGATGGCCCGCGCCCGCGCGGCGCGGGCTCACCGCTGCAGCAGGCCGACGAGCTCGACGTGGGGGCTGTAGCGGAACTGGTCGACCGGTGTCACGTCGACCAGGCGGTAGCCGCCGTCGACGAGGAGCCGCGCGTCGCGCGCGAACGTGCCCGGATTGCACGAGACCGCGACGACGGTCGGCACGCGCGCGGCCGCGAGCGCCCGCGCCTGCGCCTCGGCGCCCTGGCGCGGCGGATCGAACACCACGGCGTCGAAGTCCGAAAGCTCCGCGCCCTGCAGCGGCCGGCGAAAGAGGTCGCGCACCTCTGCGGCGACAGGTTTCAGGCCGCTCGTCGTGTGGGCGGCGCGCTGCAGGGCCGCAATCGCCGCGGCGTCGCTGTCGATCGCCGTCACCTGCGCGCGCTCGGCAAGCCGCAGCGCGAAGGGACCCACCCCCGCGAAGAGATCGGCGACGCGCCGCGCCGCGCCGACATGGTCGAGCACGAGCCGCGCAAGCTCCGCCTCGCCTTGCGCGGTCGCCTGCAGGAAGGCGCCCGGCGGCAGCGCGACCCGGGCCCGTCCCATCATGACCACCGGCGCCTCGCGCTGCACGATGAGCTCGCCGTGGCGCGTCAAGCGGGCAAGGCGCAGCGTGTGGGCGAGTTGGGCCAGCGCGGCGCGCTGCGCCGGCGCCAGAGGGCCGCTGCCGCGCACGTCGACGTCGAGACCGGCGTCGGTCGCGGTGATTTGGATGTCGAGCGGCTTGCCCGTCGGCCTCAGTGCCTCGGCAAGCCGCCAGGCGACGTCGATCCCCCGGGCGAGCGCTGGCGCGAGAACCGGGCAATGGTCGATCGGCACGATCTGGTGTGCCCGCGGCGCCGCAAAGCCCACCTTGAGCACGTCGTGGGTGCCCCGCCGCGCATGCAGCACGATCCGCCGCCGCCCCTCGCCATGGGCGTCGATGAGCGCGCCGACCGGCGCTTCGAGGCCCGCCTGCGCCAGCGCCTCGACCACGAGGCTGCGCTTCCAGGCCTGGTAGCGCGCGAAGCTCCAGTGCTGCACGGCGCAGCCGCCGCAGACGCCGAAATGCGGGCAGACGGGCTCGACGCGCTCCGCGCTCGCGCCCTCGACCCGCAGCAGATGCCGGCGGTCGGCATGGCCCGGCACCGGCTCGACCGTCACGCTCTCGCCCGGCAGGGCGTAGGGCACGTAGACGGGGCCGGAGGGAGTTTCGGCGATCCCGTCGCCGCGCCGGCCCATGCGCGCGATCGTGAGCCGTTCAGTCACGCGCGGCCCCGATAAAGAACTCCGCATTGCCGTCGCCGCCGCGGATAGGCGAGGGGAGGATCTTTGCAACCGTGAGGCCCAGCGCGCGCAGGCAGGCCGCGATCTCCTCGCACGCCGCTTCCTGCAGCGCGGCGTCCCGCACGATGCCCTTCTTGAGATGGGCGCGCCCCACCTCGAACTGCGGCTTGACGAGCGCGACGAGGCGCGCCGGGGGGCGCATCAGCGCCACGACGCTCGGCAGCACCGCCTTGAGCGAGATGAAGCTCACGTCCACCGTCGCGAGGCTCGGAGCCGGATCGAGGCGCGCCCGCTCGAGCGCGCGGATATCGGTCCGCTCCAGCGAGGCGACCCGCGGGTGGGTGCGCAGCCGCGCATGGAGCTGCCCGCTGCCGACGTCGACGGCATAGACGCGCGCGGCGCCGCGGGCGAGGAGCACGTCGGTGAAGCCGCCGGTCGAGGCCCCGACGTCCAGGCAGACGCAGCCTGCGACATCGTAGCGGAGCGCATCGAGCGCATGCGCGAGCTTCACCCCGCCGCGCGAGACCCAGGGGTGCGCGGGCTCGGCCTCGAGGCGGGCGTCGCACGCGATCTCCTCGGCGGCCCTGCGCACGCGCACGGAATCGGCCGTGACGAGACCAGCTTCGATCGCCGCCTGCGCCTTGGCGCGGCTCTCGAACAGGCCCCGCTCAACGAGCAGGCGGTCGGCGCGCATTCTCGACGACATGGCCCAACATCAGGGGCGCGGCAGCAGATAGAAGAAGGCCGCTACGAAGGCCACGACGTAGCACGCAAAGCCGAGCGTGAGGAGCTGCCGCGCCTGGACGAAGGCGCGGCTGATCTCGGCCGCCCTGGCGCCGCTCTGCTGCGCGGCCTGTTCGGCGAGCTGCGCCAGTCGGTCCGCGTCCACGCGGCTCTTGCGCCGCCAAGCGACGAAGACCATCGCGAGAAACAGCAGGTGCCACACCAGGAACTCGGCGAGCTTGAGGCGCAGGAAGACGACCGCCGAGAGCACGCCGAAGACCGCGAGCGCCGGCGGGACGGCGAGCGTCATCCGGCCTTCCGCGGCGAACTGGAAGGTCACCCGCAGCAGGATGAAGGAAAATCCCGTGAACCCCAGAAACAGCAGGATCTGGGTGATCCAGGCCGCAGACGACATGGCGTGCCGCTCTCAGGCGAGGCGTCCGGTCTCGACCGCCGATTCCTTGCCTAGAGCCTCGAACACCTTGGCGACGATGCCTTTGGCGTCGAGGCCCGCGCGCGCATACATCGCGGCCGGCGAATCCTGGTCCAGAAACACGTCGGGCAGCACCATGGTGCGCACCTTGAGCCCCGCATCGAGGACGCCGTGCGTCGCCAGGGCCTGCAGAACGTGGCTGCCGAAGCCGCCGATCGCGCCCTCCTCGATGGTGATCAGCACCTCGTGCTCGCGCGCGAGCCGCAGCACGAGGTCGACGTCGAGCGGCTTGGCGAAGCGCGCGTCCGCCACCGTGGTCGAGAGGCCGCAGGCCGCGAGCTCGTCCGCCGCCTTGAGGCATTCGCTGAGCCGCGCGCCGAACGACAAGAGCGCGACCGTCGTGCCCTCGCGCACGATGCGGCCCTTGCCGATCTCGAGCGGCCGGCCTTCGGCCGGCAGCGCGACGCCGAGGCCTTCCCCGCGCGGATAGCGGAAGGCGGACGGGCGATCGTCGATCGCGACGGCGGTCGCCACCATGTGCACGAGCTCGGCCTCGTCGGCCGCCGCCATGATCACGAAGCCCGGCAGGCAGCCGAGAAAGGCGACATCGAAGGACCCCGCATGCGTCGGCCCGTCGGCGCCCACGAGGCCGGCGCGGTCGATGGCGAAGCGCACGGGCAGCGACTGGATCGCGACGTCGTGCACCACCTGGTCGTAGGCCCGCTGCAGGAACGTCGAGTAGATGGCGGCGAACGGCTTGTACCCTTCGGCCGCGAGGCCGGCGGCGAAGGTGATCGCGTGCTGCTCGGCGATGCCGACGTCGAAGCAGCGCGTGGGAAACTCCTTCGCGAACAAATCGAGTCCCGTGCCCGACGGCATCGCCGCCGTGATGGCGACGATCTTGTCGTCCCGGCGCGCCTCGCGGATGAGGCTCTCGGCGAAGACGCGCGTATAGGAGGGGGCGTTGCTCTTCGACTTGGCCTGCGTGCCCGTGAGCACGTCGAACTTGACGACGCCGTGATACTTGTCGTCCGAGGCCTCCGCCGGCGGATAGCCCTTGCCCTTCTGCGTCACGACGTGGACCAGGATCGGGCCGATCGCGGCGTCGCGGACGTTCTTCAGCACCGGCAGGAGGTGGTCGAGATTGTGCCCGTCGATCGGGCCGACATAGTGGAAGCCGAGCTCCTCGAAGAGCGTGCCGCCGGTCACGTAGCCGCGCGCGTGCTCCACCGCGCGGGTAATGGCGCGGTCCCAGCTCTTAGGCAGGTGCTTGGTGAGCTGCTTGCCGACGTCGCGCAGCTTCAGATAGGCGCGGCCGGAGGTGAGCCGGGCGAGATAGGCCGACATCGCGCCGACCGGCGGCGCGATCGACATGTCGTTGTCGTTGAGGATGACGATCAGCCGCTCGTTGCGCGCGCCGGCATTGTTCATGGCCTCGTAGGCCATGCCGGCCGACATCGCGCCGTCGCCGATCACGCAGATCACGTGGCGTTTCTCGCCGGACAGGTCGCGCGCGACCGCCATGCCGAGCCCGGCCGAAATGGACGTGGAGGAGTGCGCCGCGCCGAAGGGGTCGTACTCGCTCTCCGCGCGCTTGGTGAAGCCCGAGAGGCCCCCGCCCTGCCGCAGCGTGCGGATGCGGTCGCGGCGGCCGGTGAGGATCTTGTGCGGATAAGCTTGGTGGCCCACGTCCCAGATCAGCCGGTCGTGGGGCGTGTCGAAAACATAGTGCAGCGCAACCGTGAGCTCGACCACGCCGAGCCCAGCGCCCAGGTGCCCGCCGGTCACCGCAACCGCGTCGATGGTCTCCTGCCGCAGCTCGTCGGCCACTTGCCGCAGGGCGGACTCGGGCAGCGCGCGCAGGTCCGCCGGGATCTTGATGGTGTCGAGCAGCGGTGTCTTGGACGGTTGCGACACGCGGTATCCTCCGTCTTTTCAAGGGCGTGTCGATGGCGGGCCGGGCGCCCCCTCGGACCTACGCCTGTAGCCCATTTGCGGCCCTGGGCGCAAATTGCCGCATTCCGCCAGGGGGGTCGGCCGTCCGCGGCCGCGGCCTCGGCCGCGCCGTCGGGGAGAGGAGGGGCGCGTTCAGCCGACGTCCAACGGCTCGGTGCCGGTCGGCTTGCCGGACGCGTCGAGGGTAATTTTCTCGACCCGCGCCTCGGCCTGGCTCAAAAGCTCCTGACAGCGGCGCTCGAGAGCTTTGCCGCGCTCGTAGATCGCGACGGATTCTTCGAGGGGCACGTCGCCGCGCTCCAGGCGCTGGACGATGGATTCGAGCTCGGCCAGCGCCTTCTCGAAGGTCAGAGTCGTCACGTCCGCGTGCGTGTTCTCGGCCATTGCGCGTTCCCGGTTTCGATTTCGCCTGTCGCCCGTGTCTATCCGCGCATCAGCGCCAGCACGTGGGCGGCCACCGAGCCGGCCAGACCCTTGAGGTCATAGCCTCCTTCGAGCACCGAGACCAGCCGCCCCCCGGCGCTCGCGTCGGCGACCTCCATGAGCTTGCGCGTGACCCATTCGTAGTCGGCCTCGACCAGGTTCAGGCTCGCGAGCGGATCGCGCATATGGGCGTCGAAGCCTGCGGAGACCACGACGAGGTCGGGGCCGAAGGCGCGCAGGCGGGGCAAAATCACGGTCTCCATGGCTTCGCGGAACTGCGGCCCGCCGTCGCCGGGGCGCAGCGGCGCGTTGACGATCGTGCCGTGCTCGCCGCGCTCATCGGTGGCGCCGGTGCCCGGATAGAGGGGCATCTGGTGGGTCGAGCAGTACAGCACGGTGGGGTCGGCCCAGAAGATGTCCTGGCTGCCGTTGCCGTGGTGCACGTCGAAGTCGACGATCGCGACCCGCTCGGCCCCGTGCGCTGTCTGTGCGTGGCGCGCCGCGATCGCGGCGTTGTTGAACAGGCAGAAGCCCATCGGCCGCGCCGTCTCGGCATGGTGCCCCGGCGGGCGCACGGCCACGAAGGCGTTTGCGGCCTTGCCGGTCATCACTTCGTCGACGGCCCGCACCGCGCCCCCCGCGGCGCGCAGCGCCGCCTCGAAGCTGCCCGGAGACAAAGAGGTGTCGGCATCGAGCCGCGTGAGCCCCTCCTTCGGGGTCGCTTCCCGGATCGCCGCGACATAGGCCTCGGGGTGGCAACGGGCGATGGCCGCAAGCTCGGCCTGCGGCGCCAGCTCGCGCGCGAGGGACTGGAACCGCTCGTCCTCCAGTGCCGCCTCGATGGCTCGCAGCCGGTCCGGGCGCTCGGGATGGCCGGCCGGAGTCACGTGGTCGAGGCAGGCGGGGTGCGTGAACAGCACGGTGGTCACGGGAGGGGCTTCTCCGCGGGTTCGAATGACGGATCGGTCACCTTAGCGGCTCGCGCGAGGCCGCTCCAGGGCGCGGGCGCGCCCGCCCGCATCCGCTTCAGGGCCGGTGTGACACAGAAGTGGGACGGATGCGGGACAGAAGTGGAACAGAGCCTTAAATCCCGCGTTGCTTTTTTATGACTTCAGTTAGCCACAATGATGACGGCGCAAAAGGCCGTCGTGCGGGCCGGCAGACGCCGCCGCTCGCGGTGGGCGAGAGGCTGCCCAAGGAGAACGCCTGCCGCCGCACGATGCTGATGTCGATCGGCGAACAGCTCCGCGATCTCTACGCCGACCGCATGCCCGAGCCGATGCCGGAACGGCTGCAGAGCCTGCTGCAGCGGCTGCGCAGCGCCCCACAGTGAACATGCCGGCGACGGCGCGAAAAACGTCGCGGTCCGCCGATGCTCCTCCCTTTCCGTGCACCCTTCCGCCTCGGCCTCTGACGCGACCAACGGACGCCTTCGGGCGGCGGCAACGTTTCGTCTACACTCGCGAACCGACACGCGGAGGGGCGCGTCGCCGCCGGTTCGGCGGCGGAAGCGCCGGACCGGCCCTATATCGACGGCTGTCGACGGCGCTCTTTGAGAGAGGATCACGGCCCATGCAGCTCAGCGGCATCCACCATCTCACCGCCATCTCGGCCGACGCGCCGGGCAATGTCGCCTTCTACACGCAGCGCCTGGGCCTGCGCCTCGTGAAAAAGACCGTGAACCAGGATGACGTCAGCGCCTATCACCTGTTCTACGCCGACGCCAAGGGCAGCCCCGGCACCGACATCACCTTCTTCGACTGGCCCATGTCGCGCGAGCGGCGCGGCACCAACAGCATCGTGCGCACCGCGCTGCGGGTCGCCGGCGAGGCGACGCTGTCATGGTGGCGCGAGCGCTTCGCGCAGGCGGGCGTCGTCCATTCGGGCCCCTTCGAGCGCGACCGCCGGCTGACCCTCGATTTCGAGGACCCGGAAGGCCAGCGGCTCAGCCTGATCGACGACGGCGGGGCGGGCGTCGCCCATCCGTGGGAGCGCAGCCCCGTGCCCGCGGAGCATCAGATCCGCGGCCTCGGCCCCATCACCCTCAGCGTGCCCGAGCTAGCGCCCACCGAGGCCGTGCTGACGCAGGTCATGAACATGCGCAAGGTGCGCGAATACGCCTACAAGGGCGACGGCGCGGGCACGGCCCACGTGTACGAAATGGGCCCCGGCGGCCCGGCGGCGGAGCTGCATGTCCTCGTCGAGCCCGCGCTGCCGCCGGCGCGGCAGGGCGCGGGCGGCGTGCACCACGTGGCGTTCCGCACGCCCAACGAGGCCGCGCACGACGAATGGGCCAAGCGCCTGCAGGCGATGCGCATTCCGAACAGCGGCAAGATCGACCGCTACTACTTCCGCAGCCTCTATTTCCGCGAGCCGAACGGCATCCTGTTCGAGATCGCGACCGACGGCCCCGGCTTTGCCACCGACGAGCCGCTGGAGGCCCTGGGCGAGAGGCTGGCGCTGCCGCCCTTCCTCGAGCCGCGTCGCCGCGAGATCGAGGCCGGCCTCAAGCCGCTGTGATGTGAACCCGTCAGGCGGGCAGCGCCTCGGCGGCGAGGCTGTCGGCGCCTTCGACGACCGCGGCCTCGAGCCCGCCCGCCTGGACGGCGATGTTTTCCGCGAAGAAGCGCGCGAGCGCCACGCGCTCCGCCGGCTGGGCCCGGCCGTCGCCGAGGCGGATCGCCGCCAGCGCCTCGCTCGCGAGCGCGCAGCCGCCCGCCGCGGTTCCGAACAGGCGCAGATAGGGCGTGGCGCCCGCGAGCGCCGAATCCGGCGATCGGCCGATCGTGCCGAGCAGCCATTCCGTCGCGCGCGCGAGGCTTTCCACCGCCTCGGCGAGCCGCGCGGCGGTCCGGCCGAAGCCTGCAGCATTGCTCCGCCCCACCGCCGCCGCCGTCTGCCGCAGCTCGTCGATATAGGCGCGCACCGTCGCGCCGCCCGAGAGCGGCAGCTTGCGGGCGACGAGATCGATCGCCTGGATGCCGTTCGTGCCTTCGTAGATCTGCGCGATGCGGGCGTCGCGATAGTGCTGGGCGGCGCCCGTTTCCTCGATGAAGCCCATGCCGCCGTGCACCTGCACGCCGAGGGAGGCGACCTCGGTCCCGATGTCGGTGGAGAAGGCCTTGGCGACGGGGGTCAGCAACGCGGCGCGCTCCTGCGCTCTTTCCCGCGCGCCGGCGTCGGCGGCGCGGTGCGCCATGTCGATGGCGACGGCGGTCGCGTAGCAGAGCGCGCGCGCCGCGCGCGTGAGCGCGCGCATGGTGAGCAGCATGCGCCTCACGTCAGGATGGGCGATGATCGGGCTCGGCCCGTTCCCGTCGGCCCCCGTGGCCCGGCCCTGGCGGCGCTCGCGCGCGTAGGCGAGCGCCTGCTGCGTCGCCCGCTCGGCGATCCCCACGCCCTGCAGCCCGACGGCGAGGCGCGCATTGTTCATCATGGTGAACATGCAGGCGAGGCCGCGGTTCTCTTCGCCGACGAGCCAGCCGACGGCGCCGCCCCGGTCCCCGTACACCATCGTGCAGGTGGGCGAGGCGTGGATGCCGAGCTTGTGCTCGATCGCGTGGCAGCGCACGTCGTTGCGCGTGGCCGGCGCGCCGTCCGCGCCGAGCAGGAATTTCGGAACCAGAAACAGCGAAATGCCGCGCGTGCCGGGCGGCGCGTCGGGCAGGCGCGCCAGCACGAAATGGATGATGTTGTCGGTGAGCTCGTGCTCGCCGTAGGTGATGAAGATCTTGCTCCCGGTGATGCGATAGGTGCCGTCGCCGGCACGTTCGGCGCGCGTGCGCAGTGCGCCGACGTCGGAGCCCGCCTGCGGCTCGGTGAGCTGCATCGTGGCCATCCACCGGCCCGAAACGAGGTGCGGCAGGTAGGTGCGCTTCAGCTCCTCGCTCGCATGCGCCGCCATCGCCTCGATGGCGCCCATGGTGAGCACCGGGCCGACGCCGAAGGCCATCGACGCCGCGTTCCACATTTCGATGCAGGCGGCGTTGACGGCGTGCGGCAAGCCCTGGCCGCCCCATGCGGGAGCGGCCGCAAGCCCGTTCCAGCCCGCGGCCGCCCATTGCGTATAGGCCTCCTTCCAGCCCGGCGGCATGATCACAGCCCCGTCCTGGAAGACGGCGCCGTGCCTGTCGCCCACGACGTTGAGCGGGGCGATCACCTCCGCGGCGAACCTGCCGGCCTCCGCGAGCACGGCCTCGACATCGTCCTCGGTGAGGTCGCCGTAGGCGCCTTGCGCGAGCGCGTCGGCAAAGCCTGCGGCATGTTTCAGCGTGAAGGCGATCTCGGCGACAGGCGCGGAGAAGGTCATCCCATGCTCCGTTATCAAGGGGGCCGGGCTCGCTTGACGCGTCCCGACGCGGGGGCCCAAAACGCTGCGCTCAATCTAGCTTGAGCGCACGAGCACGGCAAAGGAACCGGCGTTGGAGGCAATCGAAACACGGATCGAGCCGGCGGATGACGCGGCCGTGGCGGAGGCGGCGCGGATCCTCCGGGCGGGAGGCCTTGTGGCGTTCCCGACCGAGACCGTCTACGGGCTTGGCGCGGATGCGACGCAGGGCGCGGCGATCGCGCGCCTTTACGCCGCCAAGGGGCGGCCGGCGTTCAACCCCTTGATCGCCCATGTCGCCGCCGCGGCCGAGGCGCGCGCGCTTGCCGTGTTCAATGCGGCGGCGGAGCGGCTTGCGGCCGCGTTCTGGCCCGGCCCGCTGACCCTGGTGCTGCCGAAGCGGCACGGATGCCCGGTGGCCGAGCTGGCGACCGCCGGCCTCGACTCGATCGCGCTCAGGGTGCCGGGCCACGTCGTGGCGCAAAGGATTCTGCGGGCGTTCGCAGGGCCGGTCGTCGCCCCCTCCGCCAATGTTTCCGGGCACGTCTCGCCGACCACGGCCGCGCATGTGCTCGCCGATCTTAGCGGGCGCATCGACTTCGTCGTCGACGGCGGCCCGACGCCCGTGGGGCTCGAATCGACCATCGTCGCCTGCCTCGACGGCGATCCCGTCCTGCTGCGGCCGGGCGGTATTGCGCGCGAGCGCATCGAAGCCGTGCTCGGCCGCCCGCTCGCGGCGCCCCGCAGGCCCGAGGCCGAAGGCGCGCCCGTCGCGCCCGGCCAGCTCGCCTCCCACTATGCGCCGCGCGCGCGCCTGCGCCTTGCGGCGACCGACGTCCGGCCCGGCGAGGCGCTGCTCGCCTTCGGCCCCGCGTCGCTCCCTGGCGCCGCGGCGGCGGTCGCGACGCTCAACCTGTCGCCCGGCGGCGACCTCGTGGAAGCGGCCGCGAACCTCTTCTCCTTCCTGCGTCGGCTCGATGCGTCGGGCGCGGAGACGATCGCGGTCATGCCGGTTCCGAACCACGGGCTCGGCGAAGCGATCAACGACCGCCTGCGCCGCGCCGCCGCGCCGCGGCCCTGAACGCGTTCGCCCGGTCCGGGGGTGCCCCCGCCGGCGCAAATGCAGTAAAAGCCGTCGAACGTCGCTTTCTCGCGCAGGACGGTGCGGACGGAATGAGCCACGCGAACGAAGTTGCGCTGCCGGCGGCCGGCGGGCGCGGCGAGAGGAAAAGCCTCGACCCGGCGCTCATCGCCCGCTTTGTCGCGATCGTCGGCGAGCGATACGCCATCACCGATCCCGCCGAGCAGCAGGCCTATCTCGTGGAGATGCGCGACCTCTATCACGGTCGCACGCCGCTGGTGCTGCGGCCCGGCTCCACGGCCGAGGTCGCCGCCATCCTGAAGCTCGCCAACGAGACGCGCACGCCGGTGGTGCCCCAGGGCGGCAATACGGGTCTCGTCGGCGGACAGGTTCCGCGCGAGACCGGCGACGAGATCGTGCTTTCGCTCAAGCGGCTCGATCGCATCCGCGAAATCGACGCATCCTCCAACACCATGACCTGCGAGGCCGGCGTGGTGCTGCAACGCGCGCAGGAGGCGGCGGCGGAGGTCGACCGGCTGTTTCCGCTGTCGCTCGGCGCGGAGGGAAGCTGCACCATCGGCGGCAATCTTTCCACGAACGCCGGCGGCACCGGCGCGCTCGCCTACGGCGTCGCCCGCGACCTCGTGCTTGGGCTCGAAGTGGTGCTCGCCGACGGCCGCGTCTGGAACGGCCTCGGCAAGCTCAAGAAGGACAACACCGGCTACGACCTCAAGAACCTGTTCATCGGCGCCGAGGGCACGCTCGGCGTCATCACGGCGGCGGTGCTGAAGCTGTTTCCGCGCCCGCGCACCGTGTCGGTCGCCTTCGTCGGGCTGTCGTCGCCCCACCATGCGCTGCGGCTGCTCAATCTCGCGCAGGCGCGCGCGGGCTCCGCGGTGACGAGCTTCGAGCTGATGCCGCGCATCGGGCTCGAATTCGTGCTGCGCCACATGCCCGGCACGCGCGATCCGCTGGCGAGCCCGCACCGCTGGTACGTGGTGCTCGAACTCTCCTCGCCGACGGCGCGCATCGACGTGACGGCGGAGGAGATCCTCGGCGAGGCGCTGGAGCAGGGGATCGTGGAGGACGCCGCGCTCGCCGGCAGCGTCGAGCAGGGCCGCGCCTTCATGCATCTGCGCCATGCGCTGGCCGAAGTGCAGCGCTACGAGGGCGGTTCGATCAAGGACGACGTGACCGTGCCGGTCTCGCTCGTGCCGCAGTTCATCGAGGAGGCTACCGCGGTCGCCGAGGCGCTGGTGCCCGGCTGCCGCCCGGTGCCCTTCGGGCATCTCGGCGACGGCAACATCCATTTCAACGTGTCCCAGCCGGTCGGCGCGGACAAGGCGCAGTTCCTCGCGCACTGGGAGGAAATGAACGCCCGCGTGCACGCGATCGTCGCCCGAATGGGCGGCTCGATCTCCGCCGAGCACGGGATCGGCCAGCTCAAGCGCCATCTGCTGCCGCAGGTGAAGGACCCGGTCGCCTATGCGCTGATGCAGTCCCTCAAGCGCATGCTCGATCCCAACGGCATCCTCAATCCGGGCAAGGTCCTGTGACCGCCGACGGCGGGCGCGCCATCGCCGCGCTTGCCGAGGGCGATGTCGAACCCGTCGTCAGCCTGTGGGATCGCCGGCCGCGAGCCGGCAGCCGGACGCCCTGACGCGTCAATGGCCCGCGAGATCGCGTTCGACCAGCGCCCGCAGATCCGGCGTGACCTCGGGCGTCATGCCGAACCAGAGCGAAAACCCGCGCACCGCCTGATGCAGCAGCATGCCGAGCCCGTCGGCGGTTCTGAGCCCGTGGCTCTCCGCCTGCGCGAGCAGCGCCGTGCGCAGAGGGCTGTAGACGAGATCGCAGACGACGGCGCGGCTGCCGAGCGGCGCGATGTCGATCTCAAGCGGCGGCTGCCCCCGCATCCCGAGCGACGTGGTGTTGACCAGGAGCCCGGCCGGCGCGAGCGCCTCGGCGAGCCGCGACCACGGGTGCGGATAGACGCGCTCGCCGAAGGCGGCGCGCAGCGCCTCGGCCTTTTCGAGCGTGCGGTTGACCACGAAGATGCGGCCGACATTGCGCGCGCGCAGCCCGTACACCGCCGCGCGCGCGGCCCCGCCCGCTCCGAGCACGACGGCGGTGCGCAGGCCACGGTCCCAGCCCGGAACGCACGCGTCGAGATTGCCGAGAAACCCTTCGACGTCCGTGTTGGTGGAGCGCAGGCGCCCGTTCTCGAGCCACAGCGTATTGGCGGCGCCGACCGCCTGCGCCTGCGCGTCGGGCTCGCTCACGGCGAGCGCGGCCTCCTTGTGGGGCAGCGTGACGTTCGCGCCCACATAGCCCCGCGCCGCGAGATCGCGCACGAAGGCGGGAAAATCCTCGGCCGTGACCGCTTCCCGCCGGTAGTCGCCGGCGATTCCGTACTTTGCGAGCCAGTATTTGTGGATGAGCGGCGAGCGGGAATGTTCCACCGGCCACCCGATCACGCACGCGGCGCGCTCATGTTCGGCCATGCGGGGGGACTCCTGACGAGGCGAGGCGGCTTGCGGACGCGCGTCGGCCACAATCGCGCCCGCCGGATGACGCGCCTACTGCAAAACGCGGCTACTGGAAAGCGCGCTCACCGGTAGTCGGCGCTGCCGCGGCCCCAGCGTTCCTGCCACATCTGTTCGCCGATGGTGCAGGGAATTCTCGGCGCGCGCAGCTGCACGGGGATCGCCCGCGCCTGCGGCGCGCGGCCGGCGATCTCGAGCACGAGCTTGGTTCGGATCGCCTCCTTGAACTTCTCGCGCGCGCGAATGGGCACCACGAAGGCGCCGGGCCCGCCGATCACGCAGTCCTCGTAATAGACGTCGAGATTGGGAATATCCATCGTCGCGGGATTGGGCCGCTTGAGCATGATCGGCAGGCCGTTGATGACGATGCCCTTTGCCAGCACCTCGTCGCGCACCGCGGTCACCAGCGGACCCTGATTGTTGGTCCCATCTCCCGACACGTCGATGACGCGGTGGATGCCGTCGAACCCGTTGTCCTCGAACAGGGCCGCGGCGAAGCGCAGCGCGCCGGAGATCGAGGTGCGGTAGGCGCGGCGGATCGGCGCGCGGGCGATCTCGGCGGCCACCGCCGCGGCGGTGGCGCCGCCGTCGACGAGCCGCCAGGGCAGGAGAATGCGCTGCTCGGACAGCCCCGCCCATTCGACATAGGTCACCGCGATCCGCCTGTGCATACCGCCCTTGAGCGCGTGCAGGAACGCGTCGGAGGTGATCGCCTCGACATAGCCGTCGCGCTGGAGCGCGAGTTCGTCAGGGTCCATCGAGTAGGAGATGTCGACGGCGAGCACCAGCTCGACGTCCACGGGGATCGAACCGGCCGTGCGCGCGCCCGGCAGGTCGACGAACAGAGGCTTCGGAGAGGACGCGGCGGAACCCGCGCCGAGCATCCCGGCGACCATGGCCGTGACCGCGACCCCGACCAGCCCCGCCGTCAACCCCGCCCAGCGCATGCGACCGACCCCGGCGTCGAAAGTATCATATGGTGGCATGGGCCTGTCCGCGGGGGAAGCGGACTGCGATGTCGCAGGCGGCCGTTGCGGCGAAGCGGCGCCGAGGCGCCCGGTTTCAGCCTTCCAGCGGCTCGGTCTCCTCGATTTCGATGCCGAAGCCGGCAATGCCGACATAGGTCCAGTGCGCCGAGGACAGGAGGCGGATCGAGGAGATCCCCAGATCCTTGAGGATCTGGGCGCCGAGCCCGACCTCGCGCCATTGGCGGTTGCGCGCGGCCTCGGAGCGCGATTCGCCCTGGGCGAGAGCCGTCGTGGGCACGCCCGCCGTACCGTCGCGCAGATAGATGAGCACGCCGCGGCCGTCCTGCTTGAAGCGCTGCAGCGCGGCGCGGATCATGCGTGCGCCGCCGAAGACGTCGCCGACCACGTTCGCCCGGTGCAGGCGGGCGAGCACGCCGCGCCCGTCGCCGATGCGGCCGTAGACGAAGGCCATGTGATGCACCTTGTCGAACGGCGTCACATAGGCATAGCCCTGCATCGGGCCGATCTCGCTCACCAGCGGAAACTCGCCGACGCGCTCGACGAGCTTCTCGCGCGCCTGGCGGTAGGCGATAAGATCGGCGATGGAGAGGCGGGCGAGGCCGTGGCGGGCCGCGAAGGCCGCCACGTCGGGCCCGCGCATCACGGTGCCGTCGTCGTTCATCAGCTCGGCCAGAACGCCGACGGGCGCGAGTCCTGCGAGACGGCAGAGGTCGACGCACGCCTCCGTGTGCCCCGAGCGCATGAGCACGCCGCCCTCGCGGGCGACCAGCGGAAACACATGGCCGGGGCGCACGAAATCGGCCGGGCCGGTGTTGCTGTTGGCGAGCGCCCGCACGGTGTTGGCGCGCTCCTCGGCGGAGATTCCGGTCGTGGTGCCGTGACGGAAGTCGACCGTCACGGTGAAGGCGGTGCCGAGCGGCGCGTCGTTGGCCGCGACCATCGGGTCGAGTCGCAGGCGCCGCGCCTCTTCGACCGCGAGCGGCGCGCAGACGATGCCGGACGTGTGGCGGATGATGAACGCCATCTTCTCCGGCGTGCACAGCTGCGCGGCGACGAACAGGTCCCCCTCGTTCTCCCGGTCGTCGTCGTCGGTGACGACCACGATCTCCCCGCGCGCGAATGCGTCGATCACCGCCTGAACGTTGCTTTGCACGTCGATCACGAAATCTTCTCCCTGCGCCGTCGGCACGAGTGTAACCCGGCGACTTGTGATGAAGGGTGCAAGGTCAATTGCCCTGCCGCCGAAACGGCCAAGTCGCGGGCTCGCCGATCTGGGCCCTGTGACGCAGATAGTGGTCGGCGATCACACATGCCACCATGGCCTCGCCGACCGGCACCGCGCGGATGCCGACGCAGGGGTCGTGGCGGCCCTTGGTGACGATTTCGGTCTCGTTGCCGTAGCGGTCGACGGTCCGGCGCGGGGAAAGGATCGACGAGGTCGGCTTCACGGCGAAGCGGGCGACGATCGGCTGGCCGGTCGATATGCCGCCGAGGATGCCGCCGGCGTGGTTGGAGAGAAAGCGCGGGCGGCCGTCATTGCCCATGCGCATTTCGTCGGCGTTCTCCTCCCCCGTCAGCGCCGCCGCCGCGAAGCCGTCGCCGATCTCGACTCCCTTCACGGCATTGATGCTCATCAGCGCGCCCGCGATCTCGGCGTCGAGCTTGCCGTAGACGGGCGCCCCGAGCCCCGGCGGCACGCCTTCGGCCACGATCTCGATCACCGCGCCGACCGAGGAGCCGGCCTTGCGCACGCGGTCGAGGAACTCGGCGAAAACCGCGTCCATTTCGGGATCGGGCGAGAAGAACGGACTCGCCTCGACATGGTCCCAGTTCCAGCGCGAGCGGTCGATGCGGTGGGGGCCGATCTGGATCAGCGCGCCGCGCACCGTCAGGCCCGGCACCACCTTACGGGCGACGGCGCCGGCGGCGACGCGCGCCGCGGTCTCGCGCGCCGAGGAGCGGCCGCCGCCGCGATAGTCCCGCAGGCCGTACTTGATGTCGTAGGCGAAGTCGGCATGCCCCGGCCGGTAGACGTCCTTGATCTCCGCATAGTCCTTCGACCGCTGGTCGACATTGTCGATCACGAGCGCAATCGGCGTGCCCGTGGTCACCTCGACGCCGGTGTCGGGATCGGCGAACACGCCGGAGAGGATGCGGACCGCGTCGGGCTCCCGCCGCTGGGTGGTGAAGCGCGACTGCCCCGGCCGGCGGCGATCGAGATAACGCTGAATGTCCGCGGCCGTGAGGGGAATCCGCGGCGGGCAGCCGTCCACAACGCAGCCGAGCGCCGGGCCGTGGCTCTCGCCGAACGTCGTCACGCGAAACATGTGGCCGAAGGTGTTGAAGGACATGACCGGCGCCCCAGCGGGCGTGCTGTAGCCCGCACCCTCGACAGGGTCAAATGCGAGCGCGGGGGAAAGGGCGGGCCGAGCCCGTTCGGGCGACGGCCGAGTCCCCATTTCTCAGCGCAGAATTCGCCGCAGACGCCTCCGGCAAGACTCGGCCGCCGGCGCGCCGGGGCCTCCGTGGGCGCCCGGAGGACGCCTCATCGGTCCGCGTCGGATCGCCTCCGCTGAACGGTCGTTAAGCAAAATGAACGGGTGTTCATCCCAAGCTGAACGTCTGTTAAGTTACGGTTTTTTCTAGCTTTTTCCGGCTGCGACCCATTGCCTCGGCGCGCCCGTGGGTGTATCACTGTCGCCGGTAAGGGGGGCGAGGCCCGGGGCACGCCCGCGCGCCACCGGTCGGCCCGGCAGCCAATCTCCTGCCAGCTGATATTCGAACTCGAAGGATCACGCCTATGCGCAAGCTGACCGCTCTTGTTGCAGCACTGGGTCTTCTCGGCACGACCAGCCTGACGCCCGTCTTCGCCGCCCCGGCGACGGACGCCGGCGTGGCCAAGATCGACCTCTCCGCGGCCAAGAAGAAAGCCAAGAAGTCCAAAGCGAAGGCCAAGAAGACGAGCGAGCTGAGCACCGATCTCTCGGCCGCCAAGAAGAAGGCCAAGAAGTCCAAGGCCAAGGCCAAGAAGGCGAGCGAGCTCGTCGCCACCGACCTCTCGGCCGCCAAGAAGAAGGCCAAGAAGTCCAAGGCCAAGGCCAAGAAGGCGAGCGAGCTGACCGCTACCGACCTCTCGGCCGCCAAGAAGAAGGCCAAGAAGTCCAAGGCCAAGGCGAAGACGTCGAACGTGATCGTCTATCGCATCGCGGCCTGACGATTATCGGCAGCGCCCGAAGGCGATGCGGAACGGCCGGGCCTTCGCCTGGCCGTTTTCATTTTGCCCGGTACTATACCGGTTCATCTGTTGGCCGGCCGGGCCGCCTCCGCCCATGCCGTGCGCGGGTTGTTGCGGCGCAGCCGATGGCGCGGCCGGCCCGCCGGGCGCTCGGGCGAACCGCTCGGTCAGGCTGCGCGGCGCACAGCGGCACAGCGCTGCGCGACCGGCGCCCAGGCGTCATGGAATCGCCCCCGTTTCTTAACCCCTTCGCCGCAGTGCGGCCGAACGCCTGCCGGTTTTGCGCGCCATAGTTTCAGGGTCGTTCAGGCCCCCTGACCCTGAACCGTTTTGGAAATGCAAAGCCATGCTGCACGGCGCCGAGCGAAACCACCATCCCGTCGCCTCCAAGCGGGAAAAAATCCACGGACAGGCCTTGGTGCAGCTCGTCCTTACGGCGGTGCTCGTCGCCAGCATCGCGGCCGCGGCCACGGCGGCCTCGATGGGATTTGCCCGCGCGCAGAACACCATGGGCTTCGCCGAACCGGACACGACGCTGGTGCTCGCGCTGCTCGCCGTCAGCATTGCGGTGATGATCATTCTGTCCGTCCTCGCGGTGCGGTTCATCGGGCGGCCCCGCCAGCGCTGACCCCGCGCCGTTCGCGCGAAGCTGTTCCCGCCCCGTCCGCACGAAATCTCCCGCCCAATCCGCACGAAATCGTCGCAGCCCGCCTTGGCGGCGGCGCGCCGAGGCCGCATGTATTCGGACGTCCGGCGCCGGGCGGCGCGCGCGCAAGCGGCGCTTGGAAGCGACTGACGCTGAGGACGCTGAAGACGCTGAAGACCGCGCGGGGTTTTCCCTTCCGTCGCGGCGGCTTCGAGGGCCAGGGAGGTGACGATGGGCGCGCGCTCCAAGATCGGCCTGTTCGCGGCAGGCCTCGTCGCCGCATGGACGGGGCCGGCCGGCGCCGAGGCCGAGCTCGCCACCGTCGACGGTCTTCTCGTCGAAACCTTCGCGCGGGGGCTCGATCATCCGTGGGGGCTCGCCTTCCTGCCGGACGGCCGCGCGCTGGTGACCGAGCGGCCCGGCCGCATGCGCATCGTGGACCGTGAGGGCCGGCTCTCGCTGCCCCTTGCGGGGGTCCCGCCCGTGTTCGCGCGCGGCCAGGGCGGCCTGCTCGACGTCGCGCTCGACCGCGACTTCGTCCGCAACCATACCCTCTATTTCTGTTACGCCGAGCCCGTCGACGGCGGCGGCCGCACGAGCCTCGCCCGCGCGCGGCTGACCGAGGAGCCGCGGCTCGCCGACGTGACGGTGATCTTCCGCCAGCAGGGCCCGCTCTCGACCGGCAACCACTGGGGCTGCCGCATCACGCCGACGCCGGACGGCGACCTTTTTCTCACCACCGGCGACCACTTCACGCACCGCGACGAGGCGCAGAACCTGCGCAACCACCTCGGCAAGATCGTCCGCATCCGCACGGACGGGTCCGTCCCGCCCGACAACCCCTTCGTCGGCCGAAAGGACGCGCTGCCGGAAATCTGGAGCTACGGGCACCGCAACGCGCAGGGCGCGGCGCTGCAGCCGGGCACCGGCCGCTACTGGATTCACGAGCACGGCGCGCGCGGGGGCGACGAGATCAACATCCCGCAGCCGGGCCGGAACTACGGCTGGCCCGTCATCGCCTACGGGGTCGACTACAGCGGCGCGAAGATCGGGGTCGGCACCCACCGCCAGGGCATGGAGCAGCCGGTGCACTACTGGGTGCCGTCGATCGCGCCGTCCGGCATGGCGTTCTATACGGGCGACCGCTTTCCCGCCTGGCGCGGCAACATGTTCGTCGGCGCGCTCGCCGGAAAGATGCTGGTGCGCCTCGAAATCGCCGGCGAACGCGTCGTGAAGGAGGAGCGGCTGCTGGGCAGCCTCGGCGAGCGCATCCGCGACGTGCGCGACGGGCCGGACGGCGCGCTGTGGCTGCTCACCGACAGCAGCCGGGGCCGCATCCTGCGCGTGCTCCCGGCGCGCTGACGGCCTTGCCCGCTCAGCTCTCCAGCCCCGAGGGCACGTTCTTGTTCTCGCTTTCGAGCGTCATGCCGGCGGCGAGCGCCATCGTCTCGAGCAAGGCGGCGAAATCGCCCTTGAGGTATTTCTCGGGGTCCGGCTTGAGCATCGCCGCGCCGAAATGGCTCTGCACCACTTCGCGCGCCGCGGCGGTGACGGGCATCGGCACGCCGAGTTCGCGGCCGAGCGCAAGGCCGAGATCGAGATCCTTGCGCAGCAGTTCCGGCGTGAACGTCGTCGTCCAATCGAGATTGACGAGCGCCGGCGTCTTGTAGCGGGTGAAGATCGAGCCCATCACGCTGTTGTTCATGAAGGCGAGAAAGGCGTGGCGCGGCACGCCGGCCTTGTTGGCGAGCAGCGTGATCTCGATCAGGTTCTCGATGACGACGCCGAGCATCACGTTGTGGGCGATCTTGCAGATGCGCGCGAGCTCGCCCTCGCCCACATAGGACACGCCGAGCGGCGCATAGGCCTGGATGATCGGCTCGACGGTGCGGCAGGCCGCCTCCGGCCCGGAGACGACCGAGGAGAGCTTGCCCGCCTTGACCGCCTTGCCGTTGCCGCTCACGGGCGCGGCGACATATTCGGCGCCGAGCTCGCCCAGGCGGCGGCGGATCTCGGCGGACTCCTCGACGCCGATGGTCGAGCAGTCGACGAAGATGCGCGGCAGCCGGCCGTTGCCGCCCGCAACGACGCCCTGCTCGCCGAAATAGACCTCCTTGACGTCCTTGCCCGTCGCCACGATCGAGAACAGCACGTCGACCCCGGCGAGATCGCCGAGCTGATCGACGATCTTGGCGCCCTTGGCGGCGAGCGGTTCCGCCTTCGCGCGCGTGCGGTTCCAGATGGACACGTCATAGCCCGCCGCGAGCAGGCGTTCGGCCATGGGAAAGCCCATGCGGCCCATGCCGATCCAGCCGATCCGTTGCGTATTCTGCGGCATTGCGAACTCCCTATGCTGCGGCGCAACGCGCGTCGCGATGCGCGCCTCACACCTCGCTCGCGTCGCACCTCGCGGCACATCCGGTCAGCCTCCGGACCCCCCGGCGCGAGAGCGCGGGCGCCCCCAGGGCGAGTTTACATGGGGGTCGAGCGCGTTCAACCGGCGATCGGACGAATTTCCTGCATGCGGCTGTTCCTGCCACCGCGCCCACACCGCGCCCGGGCGCGCAGACGGGCGCTCAAAAACGCGTCGCCTTGCCGTTGTTGCGATTGCAATCATTGCGACTCGGCACGACAATTCGGCTTCTGCCCAGAGCGGAAAAGGGACGCCAAGAGCCCGATACACGATGGAGGAAACGCCAATGCCCAAGGCACGGATGAGCGGCAGGATCGCCGCATGCGCGGCGGCCGCGATGGCCGTCTTCGCCGCTTCGGCGCTGCAGGCCGAAGCGCAGGAGCGCAGGTCGCTGCGCTGGTCGACGTCCAACGTCGATTCTTACGGCTACAAGGTTGCGGCCTCGATGGTCAAAATCCTCGAGCAGGCGCTCGGGAACGCCTACACCGTCACCGTGCAGCCCTATCCGTCGACCATCGGCGCGATGAAGGCCGCCATGGATGGGAACGGCGAGATCGGCTACACGGCCGATGTCGGCATGACCCAGCTCTACGGCGGCGAAGGCGGCTTCAAGAACTACAAGCCCGCCAAGGGCCTGCTGGTGCACACCTGGTACGCCTACCCGATGGAATCGTTCATGGCGACGGCGGCGAGCAGGGCCGACCAGTACAAGTGCTGGGGCGATTTCAGCGGCAAGCCGGTGTTCTTCACCACCGCCGGCTTCATGAACTGGCTGAACTTCCAGCGCATCTACAAGGCGCTGGGCTACCAGTTCAAGCACGTGGAGATCGACCCGAAGACGCAGGCCGACGCGCTGCAGTCGGGCTCGATCGTCGGCGCCGTGGCCTACACGACGGCGGGGCGCTCGCTGTCCTCGTACTGGAAAGAGACCGACATCCGCATGGATGTGAAGCTCGTCAATCCCTGCCCGAACGAGATCGCCAAGCTCAAGGCGGCCGGCCTCACCATTTCGGAAGTCGACCCGGCCATGACCTTCAGCAAGGACGTCGGCGTCAAGCAGGTCTTCGGCGTGCCGATCCTCTTCGCCTACAACGTCCGCGCCGACCTCCCCGGCGACGTCGTCTACAAGATGCTCAACGCGTTCTACCAGAACCGCGACAAGCTCGCCGCGACCGACCCCGGCTTCACCCCGATGGCGAAGGATTTCGTCGGCATGCAGGTGGCCGGCATCAACGCCAATCCGGACATTCCCGTGCATGCGGGCCTCGCCCAATTCCTCAAGGAGCACAACGCCTGGAACGAGAAGTGGAAGGTCGCGGGCGGCAACAGCTAGGCCTCGTGAGCGGAACCTGTCGCATCTCAGTCGGCAGGCGGAACGGCGAGGCAGGGCGCCCGCGCACGCCCCGTTCCCGCCTCCTGCTCCCATACCCCGCCGGCCGAGCCGCGCCGACGTTGGCGCGCTCGCGCCGACCGTCGCGCCTCGGTTCGGCGGCGGGGCCGTCTGTTCTTGCGCGGAGGATTCACACATGCGCATGCGTGACGCGCTCCGAACCCACCTCACTCTCAGGAACGCGACCTTCGCCATCTCGACGGCGATGTTCGTCTGGCTCGTATGGTACTTCTATACGGGCTACGGCGGCCCGCGGGAGCTCGCGACCCAACTCGTGCCGATCGCCCTGCTCCTGCAGATCCTGCTGCTTCACCAGCAGGACTTCCTCTACAAGCGCCTGCCCGCCATCGCGAACCACGCGGTCGTCGCGGCCTATGCCGCGATATGCCTCTACGCCTTCTATTACTTCTTCGTGTACTTCGAGGACATCGCCATTTACCGGCAGGGCTCCTACACCACGGAGGACTTCGTCGTCGGCCTGCTCATGTTCCTCCTGGTCATGGAGATTTCGCGCATCGCCCATCCGGTTCTGTTCGGCGTCAATCTCGTTTTGATCCTCTATACGCTGTGGGGCTATCTCAGCCCCCTCGATTTCTTCTGGCACCCCGGCACGACCTTCTATCGCGTCGTCACCTCGAGCACGGTGGAGCTCGCAACCGGCATCTACGGGCTCTATGCGCAGCTTGCGCTCACGCTGGTCGCGGCGTTTCTGCTGCTCGCGGCGGCCGCGAACGGCTTCGGCGCGCAGCGCGCGATGATCAACGTCATGCGGCAGTTCGCCGGCCGCAACCGGCAGATGGTGCCGCAGACGGCCGTGCTCGGCTCGCTTTGCGTCGGCATGGTGAGCGGCTCCGGCTCGGCCAATGCGGTGGTGGTGGGCAGCATCACGATCCCGCTGATGAAGCGCTACGGCGTGCCGGGCGTCTTTGCCGCCGCGGTCGAGACCGCCTCCTCCATGGGCGGATTGATCATGCCGCCGATGATGGGCGTCGGCGCGTTCCTGATGTCGGAATTTCTGGGCGTGCCGTACTGGGACGTGGTGCTGCGCGGCTTCGCGCTCGCCTTCATCTACTACGTGTCGCTCGCTTTTGCGGTCTATCTGCTGTGCATCCGCCTCCTGCCGAACGACGCGATCAAGGAAGCCGCGGTGAGCCTCTACGACCGGACGAAGACCGCGATCTTCTTCCTGTCGGTCGTGTTCCTGATCGTGATGATGGGCTGGCTCGGCATCGGCGAGTTGCGCGCCGCGCTGTACACGGCGGGCTTCATGCTCGTGCTTCTGCTCGCGACCTTTCTCTATTTCAAATACGGGCTGAAGAGCCCGGAGCTTGCCGGCGAGACGCTGCTCGGCAATCTGCGGCGCACCATCGAAACGCACGCCGAGATGACCTCCTATTTGACGCTGCTGCTCGCGACGCTCGGCATCATGATCGGCCTGTTCACGGTCACGGGCTTCATCAACCGCATGGGGGCCATGCTGCTCGACCTCGGCGCGTGGCATCCCATCGCCGTGATCCTGATGGCGTACATTTTCGGATGGCTCGCCGGCGCCGGCCTGCCGCCGACCGCGACCTACATCATCGGCGCGATCGTCATCGTTCAGCCGCTGCGCGATCTCGGGATCGATCCCTGGATCGCCCATTTCTTCGTCTTCCTGCTGTCGGTCTGGGGCGAGCTTTCGCCGCCGACCTCGCTGACGGCCGCGGTATCCGCGCGCATCGCCGAGGCCTCCTTCATGCGCACCATGTGGGAGGCGCTCCGGATCTGCCTGCCGATCACGCTCATGACCTTTGCGATCTTCACGCGCAGCGCGATGGTCGTCACCCCGGGCTGGGCGCAGATCGCGGCCACGCTCCTGGTCACGATCGGCACCTGCGGCGTCTCGTTCGCCATGTTCGGCCGATACGTCGCCAATCCGGGCGGCAACATCCTGCTGCGCAGCACGCTCGCGCTGTTCTCCCTCGTTGTGATGCTGCACCCGGACGAGGGGGTGGCGCTCGCCGCCGCGACCATCGTGCTGCCGGCGACGGTCGTCGGCGCGTGGCGGCACCGGGCGTTCGGTCGCGATCAGGCCTTCTACCGCTCGGCCGCGGCCGCCGATCTCGTCAGGCCGCCCGGCGAGCCCTCGGCGATCGCGGCGGAGGCAGGCCGCGATTTTTGAGGTGACTTCCGCACCGATCTGCTTTTCCATCGGGCGCGGATTTCCGGCTCCGCGTCGGGGCGAGCCGGTCAACGGGGGGTTCGAGGCATGCGTGGAGTGTCGGGGTGGGGCACCGCCGCCGCGGCGGCGGCGCTCGCCGTCCTCGCCCCCGCGGGGCCCGCCGCCGCCCCCCCCGGGGCCC
>JADGHE010000051.1 GCA_019689555.1 Variibacter sp.
TTTATAACACAAATATATTATCAACGCGGCTGTCCGGGGCGCCCCCAATGGGGGCGCGATTCTGGAGCCCGAACGGCGCTTGCGCCGCAGAGAACGAGTGCTCGCTTAGGTACGATGCCTACGATGCTCCTCCGGTTCGCCGACCTTGCGCCGCGGCTCAGCGACGACGATCGCCGGCGCCGCGGAGACACTGGCTCGCCTGGTACAGCCATCGTCACCAAGACTCGGCCACAGACGAAAAGGCCGAGCCTCTACCGCGTGCTGCTGCTCAACGACGACTACACGCCCATGGAGTTCGTCGTCCATGTGCTGGAGCGGTTCTTCAATAAGGACCGGGAGACGGCCACGCGGATCATGCTCCACGTCCACCAGCACGGCGTGGGCGAGTGCGGGGTCTACACGTACGAAGTCGCAGAGACCAAGGTGACCCAGGTCATGGACTTCGCCCGCAAGCACCAGCACCCACTGCAGTGTGTGATGGAAAAGAAATAGCGTCGCGCCCACCGCAACAACGAGAAGAAGAGATCTGATGCCCACTTTTTCCCGCAGCCTCGAGCAGTCGCTCCATCGGGCGCTGGCGCTCGCCAACGAGCGCCATCACGAATACGCCACGCTCGAGCACCTGCTGCTGGCCCTGATCGATGACCAGGACGCCGCCGCCGTGATGCGCGCCTGCAACGTCGATCTCGAAAAGCTGCGCCGCAACCTGACGGCGTATGTCGAAACGGAGCTGGACAACCTCGTCGTCGAGGGCCACGAGGACTCCAAGCCCACCGCCGGGTTCCAGCGCGTGATCCAGCGCGCGGTGATCCATGTCCAATCCTCCGGCCGGGAGGAGGTGACCGGCGCCAACGTTCTGGTCGCGATCTTCGCCGAGCGCGAGAGTCACGCCGCCTATTTCCTGCAAGAGCAGGACATGACCCGCTACGACGCGGTGAACTACATCAGCCATGGCATCGCCAAGCGGGCCGGGATGTCGGAGTCGCGCCCCGTGCGCGGCGTCGACGAGGAGACCGAGGCGAAGAACGGCGACGACAGCAAGAAGAAGGGCGACGCGCTCGAAGCCTACTGCATCAACCTCAACAAGAAGGCGCGCGAAGGCAAGATCGACCCCTTGATCGGCCGCGAAGCCGAGATCAATCGCACCATCCAGGTGCTGTGCCGGCGGCAGAAGAACAACCCCCTGTTCGTCGGCGACCCTGGCGTGGGCAAGACCGCCATCGCTGAAGGGCTGGCGCGCCGCATCGTCCACGGCGACGTGCCGGACGTGCTCAAGGATTCGACCATCTTCGCGCTCGACATGGGCACGCTGCTCGCCGGCACCCGCTACCGCGGCGATTTCGAGGAGCGGCTGAAGCAGGTCATCAAGGAGCTCGAAGCCTATCCCGGCGCGATCATGTTCATCGACGAGATCCACACGGTGATCGGCGCCGGTGCGACCTCGGGCGGTGCGATGGACGCCTCGAACCTGTTGAAGCCGGCGCTCGCCTCCGGGACCGTGCGCTGCATCGGCTCGACCACCTACAAGGAGTACAGGCAGTACTTCGAGAAGGACCGGGCGCTGGTGCGGCGCTTCCAGAAGATCGACATCAACGAGCCGAGCATCCCCGATGCGATCGAGATCATGAAGGGCCTCAAGCCCTATTTCGAGGACTACCACCGGCTCAAATACACGAACGAAGCCATCAAGGCGGCGGTGGAGCTGTCCGCGCGCTACATCCACGACCGCAAGCTGCCCGACAAGGCGATCGACGTGATCGACGAGTCCGGCGCCGCGCAGATGCTGCTGCCCGAAAGCCGGCGCAAGAAGACGATCGGCATCAAGGAGATCGAGGCCACCATCGCGACGATGGCGCGCATCCCGCCCAAGACCGTCTCGAAGGACGACGCCGAGGTGTTGCAGCACCTCGAGTCGACGCTCAAGCGGGTCGTCTACGGGCAGGACAAGGCGATCGAGGCGCTGGCCGCGTCGATCAAGCTCGCGCGCGCGGGCCTGCGCGAACCGGAGAAGCCGATCGGCTGCTACCTCTTCTCCGGGCCCACCGGCGTCGGCAAGACGGAGGTCGCGCGCCAGCTCGCGCTGCTGCTCGGCGTCGAGCTGATCCGCTTCGACATGTCCGAGTACATGGAGCGCCATACCGTTTCGCGCCTCATCGGCGCCCCGCCCGGCTATGTCGGCTTCGATCAGGGCGGCCTGCTCACCGACGGCGTGGACCAGCACCCGCATTGCGTGCTGCTGCTCGACGAAATCGAGAAGGCCCATCCGGATCTGTTCAACGTGCTGTTGCAGATCATGGATCACGGCAAGCTCACCGACCACAACGGCAAGCAGGTCGACTTCCGCAACGTCATCCTGATCATGACGACGAACGCCGGCGCGTCCGACCTCGCCAAGTCGGCCTACGGCTTCACGCGCACGAAGCGCGAAGGCGACGACGTGGAAGCGATCAACCGCCTCTTCGCGCCGGAATTCCGCAACCGGCTCGACGCGATCATCACCTTCTCGCATCTGTCGCAGGAGGTGATCGCCAAGGTGGTCGAGAAGTTCGTCCTCCAGCTCGAGGCGCAGCTCGCCGATCGCGACGTGACCATCGAGCTGTCGGACGAGGCGACGAAGTGGCTCATCGCCAAGGGCTATGACGAGCAGATGGGCGCCCGCCCAATGGCGCGGGTGATCCAGGAGTTCATCAAGAAGCCGCTGGCCGACGAGGTTCTGTTCGGCAAGCTCAAGCACGGCGGGCACGTGCGGGTCGTCGTCACGAAGGACGACGAGTCGGGAGAGGAAAAGCTCGGCTTCGAGTTCCTCGACGGTCCGGTGACGCCAAAGCCCGAAAGGCTTCCGGAGCCGCGGCGGGCGAAGCCCAAGCGCCGCTCGCCGACGCCGCGGCGGGCGCGCCCGGCCCCGCCGAGAGGTTCGGGCGGCGCAGGCGGCCCCTCGCGCAGCCCCGTGCCGAAAGTGCCTCTGGCAAAGGTCTGACCGCCTTTGCTTGCAATGCCCCTTTCTCTACACGGAAACGCGCCCGGCCCCGAGCCGGGTGCTTTTTTTCCCGCCGCCTGAGGCGCCGCGCGCTCACAGCGCGCCGATCGGGATTTTCAGGTAGGAGCGGCCGTTGTCCTCCGGCGCGGGCAGACGCCCGCCGCGCATGTTCACCTGCAGCGCGTGCAGGATCAGCCTGGGCAAGGGCAGCGTGGCATCCCGGGCCTGTCTCAGCCGCACAAACGCGGCCTCGTCCGGCGCCTCCCTGAGATGGCAATTGAAGCGCTTCTGCTCGGCCACGGCGCTTTCCCATTGCGGCGGGCGGCCGCACGGCATGTAGTCGTGCCCGGTGAACAGGCGCGTCTCGTCCGGCAACGCCAGGATTCGCATGATGCTGCGATAGAGCTGCTGCGCGCTGCCCCCGGGAAAATCCGTCCGCGCCGTGCCGAAGTCGGGCTGAAAGATCGTGTCGTGCACGAACGCCGCATCGCCGATCACGAAAGTGATGGAGGCGAGCGTGTGTCCGGGGCAGAGCATCACCCGCGCGGGCAGCGTGCCAAGCATAAACTCCTCGCCGTCCGCGAACAGCTTGTCCCACTGGGAGCCGTCCGCCGGAAAGTCGGGAATGTTGTAGATCCTCTTCCAGAGCTCCTGGACTTCGGTGACCTTCTCCCCGATCGCGATCGGCGCGCCGAGCTTCTCCTTCAGGTACGCGGCCGCCGAGAAATGGTCCGCGTGCGGATGGGTGTCGAGAATCCACTGCACCCGCAAGCCGCGCGCGCCCACCACGGCCAACAGGCGGTCGGCGAACTCCGTCGAAACGCGCCCGGCCTTTTCGTCGAAATCCAGCACGGGGTCGATGATCGCGGCCTGCCGGGTCGTCGCGTCCTCGACGAGATAGGCGACGCTGAACGTCGGCTGATGGAAAAATCCGTGAACGACCGGCCGCGCCGTCATCGCCGCCTCCCGAGGCCCTGCGGGGACGCACGCGCCCCGCCGCCGTCCGAATATCCGGCATGTCTATGACCTAATGCAGGCGAACGGGCGGGCTTCCGGCTTCAGGCGGGGCCCTGTCCCGCCCCGGCCGGCTCCTTGGGCGGTACGCCCTCGGAGGCAGAAAGCGGTGACGCAACTCCGCGTGGCTCGGCATTGAGCAACCGCGGACGGCGCAGCCGCTCTTGCGCGCTTGCGCGCAAAAACCTTCTTGAAAGACGACCCGTATCCCGAAAGGCGCTCCGGGGCGGGATTGACATGAGGCCCGTGTCCCGCACGCGCAGCGCGCAAGGGGCGCGCTGATGAGACCCGGTGTTGAAGCCGCGCAGCCATCGCGGCCTCGGTTCAGCGAAGGCCCGTCCCTTCAGCCGCAAGCGGCCCCCCGGGGGGCGCGGCGCACCGCTTCGCTTTCCGCCTGCGCTGCGCCGCGTCCGAAGAGCCGGGCGACCCGCGTGCTAGGCGCGAACCTCCTGACGCTGGAAGGCGATATAGCCGACGACGAAGAGGAGGATCGTCGCGGCTATGAGGCCGACAGCCTGCGGCCAGGCGATCAGCAGGCTCTGCGTCAAGGGCAACGGCGTGCCGATGACCGCCCCTTCAAGCTGGCTCAGAAAAACCGGCCCCAGCGTTCGCGTCATCGGGCTCAGGATCGCGATGATCGACTCGGCGAAGAGATGCGTCGGCGAGAGCCTTTCGAGCGCCTGCTGCCACATCAGCGTCTCGAGGCTCGGCCTGCCGAGCATGATCGACATCAGATCCGGCGGCGCGATCACCTGCGCCAAAGCGGAGGCCAGCATGGGCCACAGCAGCGCCAGGAAGAGCCACAGGCCGAGCGCGATCAGCGCCGCCGTGGCCGGCGAGCGGAACAGGACGGAAAACAGCATCGCCACCGCGAGCCAGACGCCGGCATAAGCGAGCGCGATGACGAGGAAGATGAGCGACCGCGCGACCTCCTCGCCGTTCGGCGGCACGCCGAGGAGCAGGAGGCCGAGGCCGATCACCAGCAGCCACAGGCTCACGAGGCTGACCGCGAGCGTGGCCAGACCGGCAAGGAATTTGCCGAGCAGAAGCGCGTCCCGGTAGATCGGCTGCGAGAGGATGCGGCTCAGCGTCCGGCGGTTGTGCTCGCCGTTCACCGCGTCGAAGCCGAGGCCGATCGCCATCAGCGGAATGAGGAAGCCGAGGATCGAGACGAACGACGGCAGCGGCGAGCGCGCCACCGTGAACAAGCGCAGGAACACGAACGGGTCTTCGGCGGTCGTGTCCTTCACCTGCTGGATCGCGCCGTAAAGCGAGGCGAAGGCGGTGAGCACGATCAGCCATTCGAGCACCCGCATGCGGGCGCTCGACAAATGATCGGACAGCTCTTTGAGGACGACCGTCCCAAGCCCTTGCCAGGGCGAACCTTCACGCCGCATGGCGCGCTCCCTCCTCCTGTCGGGCCTTCGTCTGGAAGAAGCGGTTGTAGACCGCGTCGAGGCTCGGCTCCTCGACCGAGAGGCGGCGCAGCGCGCCGCCCGCATGCACGACCGCGCGCGCGGCGTCGGGCCGGACGTCGCGGTCCGCATGCAGCCGATAACGCTCGGGCGCGACGGTCTCAACGCCGCTGACGCCGGGTATCGCCGCAAGCTGCTTCGCCAGTCCCTCGCCCGCCGCTTCCACCTCGACCGCGAAGCCGCCGCCGAGCACTTGGCGCGCAAGCTCGGGAACCGTGCCCATCAGCGCGATGCGCCCGGCCTGGAACAGCGCGACGCGATCGCACACGCGCTGCACGCGGTCGAGCAGGTGCGACGAGAGAAGCACCGTCACCCCGTCCGCCTTCAAGCTGCGAATGAGGTCGAGGAACTCCTCGGAGGCCTGCGGGTCGAGCCCGTTGGTCGGCTCGTCGAGGATCGCAATCTCCGCCTGCTTCATAATGATCTCGGCGAGGCCGAGACGCTGGCGCATGCCGCGCGAGAAGGTTCCGACGCGATTGTCGGCGACCTCCAAGAGTCGCACATAGGCGAGCGCGTCGTCGATGCGGGTGCGGCGCTCGTCGGGCGCGATCCCCAAGAGGCGCGCGGTATAGACCAGGTTTTCGCGCGCCGTGAGGTGGTCGTAGAAGCCGACCGCGTCCGGCAGATAGCCGACACGGCGCTTGACCGCGAGCGGCTCGCGCTGCGGATCGCGCCCCAGCACGCGCACCGTGCCCTCCGTGACCTCGGTCAGGCCGAGCATCATCAGAATGGTGGTCGTCTTGCCCGCACCGTTCGGTCCGAGCAGACCGAAGATCTCGCCGCGTGCGACCGCGAACGAAATATGGTCGACGGCATACCCCGTGGCGTAGCGCCGGGTCAGGCCGACGGCCTCGATGACATTCTCGCTCATCGCCGCCCGAACCTTGCGACGGCGCCGACCATGACCAGCAGCGCGATGCCGATGATGCCGGCGCCGGCGATGCCCCACATCGTCGACGTCGAAACCGTGACCCGGAAGTCGCCGTTCGCCTGCTCGCCTTGAGCGGACGCCTTGAGGTTCACCATATAGTCGCCGGCGAGCGACTTGGGCGACGGCGTGATGCGGGCCTGCGCCTCGGCGTTCTGGTTCGGCGCGATGCGGTCGATCGTCTTGGGCTCGAACTCGATCTTCCAACCCGACGGGCCCGTGCCCGAGAGCTCGACATTGTCTGCCGGCGCGCTGCCGTCATTATAGACGAACACTGGAACCGACGCCTGCTCGCCCGCCTCCGCGCGCGCGCTCATCAAGCCTTCGCGGCCGGAGATCCGCAGCCGCGGCTGGCCGACGACTTCCAGCGAAACCCGGGCGTTCGCCTTGGCGTCCTCCGCCGAAACGGTGACGGAGATCGGGTAGGTGCCCGCCCCGACCGTGGTCGGCGGCCGCACCTTGAGCTTGATGTCCTTCGACTGCCCCGCCTCGATCGGGATCGAGCTCAGCTCCTGGCTGCCATACTGCTCCGTGAAGGAGGTTTCGAAGTTCCGCGGCGCCTCCGCGCCGAAGCTCACCAGCAGGTTGCGGCCGCTGTCGTTCTTGATGGTGAGCTGATACTCGAAGGTCGAGCGCGCGGTGCCGCGCAGCGCAGGCAGCTTGGGCTCGACGGTGAGCTTGGCGGGAAGCTCCTTGGCGAGCGAAACGGCGATCGGAAGGCTGACGTTCTGCCCCTGCCCCTGGGCGCTGACGGTCAGCGTATGCGTGCCGATGGCCGCGTCCTTCGGAACCTCGAGCCGCAGCTGCAGCGAAACGCTGGAATCGGTTGCCGGCATCGCCGCCCCGACCGGCTGCCCGCCGCCCAAAAGCGTCGCCGTCCAGCCCGCCGGCACGCCCTCGACCTTCAGCCCCAGCCGCTCGGGCGGCAGACCATAGTTCTGCAGGCGCAGCGAGACGTTGGAAGTCGTACCAGGCTGGACGGTGACAGCCGGGTAATCCGTCATCAGGAACAGTCCCTTCACGTCGCGCCCTTTGTCCTGGGCGTGGGCAGACAGGGGAACGGCCGCGAGGCAGGCGGCGGCGAGAACAGGCAACAACCTTCGCATGGCGAGACACCCGACGATCTGCTGGTTTCGTATGAGTTTGAATTGACGCGAAGAATAACCCGCGGGACGGCGGCCTGACCGGCGCTCTTGGGCGATTTGAGCGGGCATTCTTTTAGCGATAATGACAGAAAATTGGCAATCAGCGGAATGTGAAAGAGCCCGCCGCGCCCCATCCGGCCGGACAATTCTGCCGCAGGGCCGCGTTGCGCGCGGCGCCCCTCACGCTTTCAGCACCGTGGGCCAGTCCGGCTCGTCATCGGGCAGCACCCAGGGCTCGCGAATGGCCGCATCCTGCCATTCCGCATAGGCGGGCAGCGCCATGACCGCCTCCATGTAGGCCCGGGACGCGGCGCCAACGCGGATGTCGTAGGTCGCAAAGCGGGACACGACGGGGACATACATGGCGTCGGCGGCCGAAAAGCGGCCGAACAGAAAAGGCCCGCCGCCGCCGAAACGCTGCCGACAATCCGTCCATATGGCGTCGATGCGCGCCACATCCGCCGCCGCGTCCGCGCTCAGGCTGCGCGCCCGCACCGGCCGCCACATGTTCATCGGGCATTCGCGGCGCAGCGCCGCGAAACCGGCGTGCACCTCGGCCGCGATCGAGCGGGCGTGGGCCCGCGCCCTCCCCTCCGCCGGCCAGAGCTGCGCCTCGGGGAAGCGCTCGGCCAAATATTCCAGAATCGCGATCGACTCCCAGACATGCAGGTCCTCGTCGATCAGCACCGGCACCTTTCCGCTCGGCGAGAGGCCGAGCACGCGCTGCTTGAAGTCGGGCTCGGAGAGCGGAATCAGGCGCTCCTCGAACGCAATGCCGCTCGCCTTCAGGGCGATCCACGCCCGCAGCGACCACGACGAGTAGTTCTTGTTTCCGATGACCAGCGTGAGCGCCATGATCCGCCTCCCACACCTTGCCCCCTGGCCAAGGCTGCCGGATCGGAGCGGGTCAGCACAAGCGCCTTGTCGCGATCGGTCCCATCAGCCGCGCTGATCGAGGCGCCGCTGCACCGCGGCTCAGACCTTCTTGGCGGGCGGTTCGGTCGCGACGGGACCGCCGGCCTTCTTCCAGGCGCCGAACCCGCCGCCGATATGGGCGACGGGCTTCAAACCCATCCGCTGCGCCGTCTGCGCCGCCAGAGCCGAACGCAGCCCGCCGGCGCAGAAGAAGACGAAGCGCTTGTCCTCGCCGAAGATCGGCTTGTGATACGGGCTCGCAGGATCGATCCAGAACTCTAGCATGCCGCGCGGGCAGTGAAACGCGCCGGGCACGCGCCCGTCGCGGTTGAGTTCGCGGATGTCGCGAATGTCGACGAAGACGACGTCGTCCCGGCCGTGCAGGGCGATCGCTTCCTCGACGGGCAGCGTCTCGATCTCGCGCTCGGCGGCTTCGACCATGTCGCGGACGCTGACTGTGATGTGCTGGGGCATGCTGCCTTCTCCTGAGCGGCTGCGCCGGCAGACAAGCAGGCCTTATTGCGGGGCGCAAGCCGAACAAGTCTCGCCACGCCTGCCGCCGGCCGCGCCCGCCGCCGCTGTGAGCGGAACCAGTCTCCCGGCGTCGCGCCAGACCGCTCAACGCCGTTCGGCCGACCATTCCCCCGCGCAGTCGTTCGAGGGAGACGTCCACGTGCCCCGCCCGCTGTTTACGGCGAGCCGTCCGCTCCCCTGCGCCGACTGGTTGCCGCGGCGAATGCTCACCCGCACCGTTCCGTTGCGGCTGACGCCGCCTGAAATCGTGAACGATCCCTCGCCCGCGTAAAGCACGCGTCCGTCGACGATGCGCACGGGATAGCGATAGGCGCGGTCGCAGCTTCCCCGCTCCGTCACCACAAGCACGCTCCAGTTTCCGTCGAACGGCGTCCGCGCAAGACTCTCGTGGCCTGCGGCGGCAACCGCGGCGAACAGCACCGCCCCCGTCAAAACCCGCGCGCGCAAGGTCATCAGAATCCTCCTCCGAGAGATCCACGATCCTGCTCGACGCGCCCAGGGCGCGGCCGCGAGCCCCGCGGGCGCGCACGACAATTCGGCAGGCCGCGCTGCGTTCCACGCGCCGCGGCGGCGAGAGCGCCCGCACGACGGCGGTGTCCGCGAATCATGGCATAGAGTGCGATCGCGCCGCGTGCCCCTTTCCGACACGTGGCCCGGCTCACGCGACGGACGGCGCTCCGCAATGCTGGAATTTTCGACGCTGGACTGGATCGCACTGGGCGGTTTCGCGGGCGCCTGGATCGGATACGCGATCCTGCTCGAATGGACGCCCCTGGGCCGACGGGCCTTGAACGCGCTGATGCATCCCTACCGCGAGGTCTGGATGATGCGGATGCTCGAGCGCGACATGCGGATGGTCGACACGCAGATCATGGCCTCGCTGCAAAACGGCACGGCGTTCTTCGCGTCCACGTCGCTGATCGCGATCGGCGGCGTGCTCACCGTGATGCGCTCGACGGACGAGGTGCTCATGGTCATCTCCGAGCTGCCGCTGGGCATTCAGACCTCGCGCGCGCAGTGGGATGCCAAAGTGCTGGGGCTCGCGGTGATCTTCGCCTATGCCTTCTTCAAGTTCGCGTGGGCGTACCGGCTCTTCAACTACGTCGCCATCCTGCTCGGCGCCGCGCCGCCCGCGCGGGAGAAGGATGCCGCCGAGGCCAAGGCGCATGCGCGGCGGGCGGCGCGCCTGATGGAATCGGCCGGGCGGCACTTCAATCGCGGCCAGCGCGCCTTCTTCTTCGCGCTCGGCTATCTCGGCTGGTTCCTCGGACCGTCGGCCCTGATCGCCACCACGCTGGCGGTGCTCGCCGTCACCTGGCGCCGGCAGTTCGCATCGGACGCGCAGCGGGCGCTCACCGATCTGCGCTGACGCATGCCGGGGCGCCGCGCGCCCCGCGCTTCGGGCGCTTACGGGCCGCAGGCCACGGCCGCGGGGTCGCAACCGGGCGCCCGCGGCCCCGGCAGCAGTTCCGACGTGCGGCCCGTGAGCCAATAGACGACGAGCCCCACCCATTCGTGCGTCGCCCAGTCGAGGCCGCTCAGCCCGGTGGAGAGCCTGTCGAACGGAAGCAGGGCATCTTGAGGACCGGCGGTGCGCCAGTCCACCGGATAGGCTTCGACGGGAAATCCCGCTTTGCGGAATACCCCGATCGCACGCGGCATATGCATGGCGGAGGTCACCAACAGCCAGCGCTCGCCTGGCTGCGGACGCGCGATCTCCTTCGTGAGGACAGCGTTTTCGAAGGTGTTGCGCGAGCGGTCCTCGATCTCGACGCGCTCTTCGGAAACGCCCATGTCGACGAACAGGCGGCGAGCGACCTGCGCCTCCATCGCGCCCTGCAGCAGGAGCCGGTCCGTGCCGCCCGAGAAGATCAACCGCGCGTGCGGATAGCGCCGCGCAAGCTCCACCCCGGCCGTAATGCGTTCCGCGCCGTCGCGCAGCACCGCTGCGCCGCGCGCCGCCGAGAGCCGGCCGTCGATCGGTCCGCCGAGCACGATGATGCCGCTCGGCGGCCCGTTCGACGGCTCCCAGGGCGGAAAACGCTCTTCGAGCGGCAGCGCGAGAAGGCGTGCGAGCGGGCTCAGCCCGCACAGGGCGAGCAGGACGACGGATGTCGCCGCCAGGCGGCGGCCCGCGCGAGCGAAACGCGTGCCCATCAGCGCAACGCCGGCGAGCCCCGCCATGATGAGCAGATTCGAAGGCTGGGCGAGCAGCCCGAGCACCTTCGACAGGACGAAGAACAGCGTTGCGCTCGCGGTCACGGTGGGCCCGCCAGCATCAGCGTTGCTTCGTCTCGGCTTCGTAGCGGGCCCGCGTCGCCTCGTTCGGCGGGTAGAGGCCGGGCAGCGCCACGCCCTTCTCCACCTGATCCATGGCCCAGGATTCGAAGCGTTCCTGCTCCACGGCGAGCTTGGCGACCTCGGCGACCATCGCCTGCGGGATGACGACGGCGCCGTCGTCGTCGGCCACGATCACGTCGTTGGGAAAGATCGCGGCGCCGCCGCAGCCGATCGGCTCCTGCCAGCCGACGAAGGTGAGGCCCGCGACGGAGGCCGGCGCCGCCGCGCCCGCGCACCAGACGGGCAGCCCGGTCGCAATGACGCCGGCGACGTCGCGCATGACGCCGTCGGTGACGAGCGCCGCCACCTTCCGCTTCTTCATGCGCGCAACCAGGATGTCGCCGAAAATGCCCGCGGCGATGACGCCCATCGCGTCGGCGACCGCGACCACCCCCTCCGGCATGTCCTCGATCGCGGCGCGCGTCGAGCGCGGGGAGGCCCAGCTTTCCGGCGTCGCAAGGTCCTCGCGCGCGGGCACGAAGCGCAGGGTGAAGGCCGGGCCGACGACGCGCGCTTTCGCGCTCGGCAACGGCTTCGGCCCCAGGAGGAAGCTGCGGCGGATGCCCTTCTTAAGCAGCACCGTGGTGAGCGTTGCGGTGGATACGCCCTCGAGCGCGGATCGGATGTCGGCGTCCAGCATGATTTCGAAACCTCTCGAACAAAGCCGGCTGCACCATAACGGGCCGCACGGGCGAGTCGAGAGCGCGATGCATGGTCCTCCCCTCCCCGCACCGCGCTGGCCGACACGCCATGCCGCTCGCGTGTGGGAGCGTGCCCTTCAACCCAGCCGCCGCCGGCAGCGTGCGCCGGACCTCGGGGCGACCGACATGCGCAATCCGCCCGCGGATCGCTAATCCCACTCCGGCGAACCGCCCCAGCTCACCAGGCGTCCGCGTGCGCTCGCCAATGCGCGGATTTCCGCCATTTCTCTTTCGCTGAGGGCGAAATCGAAGACGGCGAAATTCTCCTTCAGCCGCTCGATCCTCGACGTGCGCGGAATGGCGACGATGCCCTGCTGCACGAGATAGCGCAGCGACACCTGCGCGGCGGTCTTGCCGTGCGCCTTGCCGATCCGCGCGAGCACGCGATCTCCGGCGACGCTTCCGCGCGCGATCGGGCAATAGGCGGTGATGGCGATGCCGTGGCGGGCGCAGGCGGCAATGACCCGCGATTGATCGAGAAACGGGTGCATCTCGATCTGGTTGGTGACGAGCGGCTCGTCGGCGAGCTTCACCGCCTCCTCGACGAGCGGGACGGTGAAGTTGGAAACGCCGATGTGGCGCGCAAGCCCGTCGCGCTTGACGGCGCACAGGGCGCCGACGGTCTCCGCGAGCGGCACGCGCGGGTTCGGCCAATGGATGAGGACGAGATCGACATAGGGCACATCGAGGTTCTTGAGGCTCCGCTCGACCGAGCGGCGAAAGTCCCTTGCGCGCAGCGAGTCCTGCCACACCTTGGTGGTGAGGAAGACATCCTCCCGCTTCACGCCCGAGGCGCGCAATCCTTTTCCGACCTCGGCCTCGTTACCGTACATCGCGGCCGTGTCGATGTGGCGATAGCCGATCCGCAGCGCCTCGCTCACGATGCGCACGCAGGTTGCGCCGTTGAGCTGCCATGTGCCGAGACCGATGGCGGGGATGCGCGCCCCGTTCGCTTCGATCGTGTGCATCGGCTCTCCCGAAATGAAAGCCAGAATGGGGCTGCAAGACCGTGCGTCCGTCAAACCTTAAGGCGCCGGCGGCGCGAAGCTCACGACGAACAAGCGAGGGGAAACGGGAAACAAGAGAGAGACGAGCGATTGCCGAGGAAGCCCGCTCGCGACGCGCTCGCCCCGCGCCGACGACGCGAACGCTTGAAATCAGGCCGTCTTTTCGAACAGCTCCCGTCCGATCAGCATGCGCCGGATTTCGCTCGTGCCGGCGCCGATCTCGTAGAGCTTGGCGTCGCGCAACAGGCGGCCCGTCGGATAATCGTTGATGTAGCCGTTGCCCCCGAGGCACTGAATGGCGTCGAGCGCGACCTTCGTTGCGCTCTCGGCCGCGTAGAGAATGGCGCCGGCCGCATCTTCGCGTGTCGTTTCGCCGCGGTCGCACGCCCGGGCGACGGCGTAGACATAGGCCTTGGCCGCATTCATGGCGACGTACATGTCGGCGAGCTTCGCCTGCATCATCTGGAAGGTGCCGATCGGCTGACCGAACTGCCTGCGCTCGTGCAGATAGGGCACGACCACGTCGAGGCAGGCCTGCATGATGCCGAGCGGCCCCGCGGCGAGCACGACACGCTCGTAGTCGAGGCCGGACATCAGCACCTTCACCCCCTCGCCCACGCGGCCGAGCACGTTTTCCTCCGGCACTTCGCAATCCTCGAACACGAGTTCGCAGGTGTCGGAACCGCGCATGCCGAGCTTGTCGAGCTTGGGCGCGGTGCGGAAGCCCTTCATTCCCTTTTCGATGATGAACGCGGTGATCCCGCGCGCTCCGGCGTCGGGGTCGGTCTTGGCGTAGACGACGAGCGTCTCCGCCTGCGGCCCGTTGGTGATCCACATTTTCGAGCCGTTGAGGATGTAGCGGTCGCCGCGCTTGTCCGCGCGCGTGCGCATCGAGACGACGTCGGAACCGGCCTCCGGCTCGGACATGGCGAGCGCGCCCACATGCTCGCCGGAAATCAGTTTCGGAAGATATTTCCGTTTCTGCGCCTCGGTTCCGTTCCGCCGGATCTGATTGACGCAGAGGTTCGAGTGCGCGCCGTAGGAAAGCCCCACGGCGGCCGAGGCGCGCGAAATCTCCTCCATGGCCACGCAATGCTCGAGATAGCCCAGGCCGGCGCCGCCATACTCCTCCTCGACCGTGATGCCCAAAAGACCGAGTTTGCCGAGTTCCGGCCACAGGTCGCGCGGGAAGGTGTTGGTCTTGTCGATCGCGTCGGCACGCGGGGCGATTTCGTTCTGCGCGAACGCGGCGGCGGTGCCGCGCACGGCGTCGGCGGCTTCGCCAAGTCCGAAATCGAGGCTCTTCCACGTGTTCGGGATCATGTCCCACATCCCCCGTTTGCGAGGCGTCCCGGCGCCCATGCGCCGATGTGCCGAAAAAAGTGCCCTATTCCTCCATCCACGCGACGAGCGCGCGGTTCACGACATCCGGCCGCTCCAGCGTCGACAGGTGCCCCGAGTCCGGCACGATGACGAGCTTCGCCCCGGCAATCCCTTCGGCCATCTCCTTCGCCAGGTCGGGCGGAGTGAGGGTGTCGCCCTCGCCTACGAGCACCAGGGTCGGGCAGCGAATGGCGCCCAGGGCCGGACGCGAATCCGGCCGCCCCTTGATGGCCGTCTGCTGCCGGATGAACGCCTCGGGGCCGGTCTCGTCGGCCATCAGGCGGACGACGGCCTTGAGCTCCCTGTCGCTCTGCCGGTCGCGATGGACCAGCAGCGGCCACAAGGCCTCGGTCACCGCGTCAAAACGGCCCGAACGGGCGAGCGCAATCTGGGCGTCGCGCCGTTCGGTCTGCTCGGGCCGGTCGGCCCGCGGCCCGGTGTCGAGCAGGGCGACCTTGGCCACGCGATCCGGGGCCTGGCGCAGGACCTCGAACGCGACGTAGCCCCCCATGGACAAGCCGACGAGCGCAAAGCGCGGCGGCGCGTCCCGCAACAGGCGACGGGCGATGCCCGCCATCGTGTCGTCGCGGGTGTGGTCGGCCACCGTCACCGGACCGAACCGCCAGAGCACCGGGATCTGCGCAGCGTATAGCCGGGGGGAGCAGTTCAGGCCCGGCACCAGCACCATCGGAAGCGGCTCAACCATGATCTCTCCGCAGGGGCGGGCGAAGCGTAAGGTTTATGGGCGCTTTCGCACTGCAGCGATTGACTTTTGGGCACCGCACCCTATCTTCCGGGGAGCTCGGCTTGGATGCAAGAGTCCATCCCCATCCCGCGACGGCCGATGTGGCCAAAACTCAAGACGGATGGTGGCCGATCTAGCTTTGAGGATCTATGGCGTTTTCTGATCTCGGCCTGTCCGAAAAGGTTCTTGCCGCCGTTGCAGCGGCTGGCTACACGACCCCCACCCCCATTCAAGAGCGAGCGATTCCGTTTGTGCTGCAAGGGCGCGATGTGCTCGGCATCGCCCAGACCGGCACCGGCAAGACGGCGGCTTTCGTGCTGCCGATGCTGACGAAGCTGGAGCAGGGCCGCGCCCGCGCCCGCATGCCGCGCACGCTCATCCTGGAGCCGACGCGCGAGCTCGCGGCCCAGGTGGCCGAGCAGTTCGCGAAATACGGCGTCAATCACAAGCTCACGGTGGTGCTGCTGATCGGCGGCGTATCGTTCGGGGACCAAGACGCCAAGCTCACGCGCGGCGCCGACGTGGTGATCGCCACCCCCGGTCGCCTGCTCGACCACTTCGAGCGCGGCCGCCTGCTGCTCACGGGCGTCGAGCTCCTCGTCATCGACGAAGCCGATCGCATGCTCGACATGGGCTTCATCCCCGACATCGAGCGCATCGGCAAGCTGGTGCCGTTCACCCGGCAGACGCTGTTCTTCACGGCCACGATGCCCGCGGAAATCCAGCGCGTGGCCGACACGTTCCTGCACAATCCCGTACGGATCGAGGTCTCGCGGCCCGCCACCACGGCTGAGACCGTTCAGCAGCTTCTCGTCGCCGCGGACGCCGATCCGGCGGCCAAGCGCGAGACGCTCCGGCGCCTGTTGCGGACGGTGGAGGGCTTCAAGAACGCGATCGTGTTCTGCAACCGCAGGCGCGACGTGGCGGTGTTGCACCGCTCTCTCGTCCGCCACGGCTTCAGCGCCGTCGCGCTGCACGGCGACATGGACCAGCCGGCCCGCATGGCCGCGCTCGACCAGTTCCGCCGGGGGGACGCGGCGCTGCTCGTCGCCTCCGACGTAGCTGCACGCGGTCTCGACATTCCCGAGGTCAGCCACGTCATCAACTTCGACGTGCCGCACCATCCTGACGATTATGTCCACCGCATCGGGCGCACCGGACGCGCCGGACGGTCCGGCACCGCGCTCACGATCGTGACGCCGCAAGACCGCAAGGCCGTGGAAGCGATCGAGAAGCTGACCGGGCAGACCCTGCCCTGGAGCGGCCCCAAGGTCGCCGAGGAGCGCGAGCGGTCGCAGGGACGGCGCGAGCGAGGCGCATCGGAGCGACGACAAGGCGCAGGCAGCGGCGAGGCCGCGCCCGCCAAGGTGTCCCGCCTCGACGAGGCCCGGTCCCGCCGCCAGCCGGCGCCCCAAGCGACTGAGAGTTCGGACAGCCAGCACCTGCCGGCCTTCCTGCTGCGCCCGGTCCGCATCAAGGCTTGACCGGCGGCCCCTCGCGGAACCGCGAGCGTTTACTCGCCATTTAGCGAACCTCTCTATTGTCCGCCCATTCCACCACAGGTTTTCACCCGCTACTTGCGGCAGGCTGGCCGGTGCTTTGGGCGGAGGGGTTTATGCGCGCGGGCAGCGACGAACACGATCGCACGATGGTGTTCGCCGAGATTGCGCTGGGCCAGATCAAGGCCCTTCGCCAACCGGCTGATCCCCTCAACTACGAGATTTGGTATCATTACGCGACTGGATACAACCCTTTGTTGAACAAGACGATCAACGAGGCGCTGGAGCGCAAGGGCAATCTTGACGCCGCCGACCTCGACGCGATCCGCGATCAGTACATCGCCTCCAGCCGCCTCAATCAGCAGATCGATACGCTCGGCGCCAAGGTCGCGGACGAGATCGACCACATCATGGGCATGGTCGGCACGGCCATGGGCTCGGCGTCGAGCTACGGCGCCACGCTGGCCAATGCGACGAGGCAGATCGGCCGCGCCAAGGACGGCGAGGGCCTGCGGGCGATCATCGAGGGGCTCATTCGCACGACCAAGGAGATCGAGCGGACCAACCAGTTGCTCGAAGAGCGGCTCAAGGCCTCGCGACAGGAGATCAAGGAGCTCCAGGAGAGGCTCGACGCCGTGCGGCAGGAAAGCCTGACCGACCCCCTCACCTCTCTCGCCAATCGCAAATATTTCGATCAGGCGCTGGCCAAGGCTCTCGCCGAGGCTGAAGAGCGAAACGTCCCCCTGTCGCTGGCGCTCATCGACATCGATCATTTCAAGACGTTCAACGACACGTTCGGCCATCTCACCGGCGACCAGGTGCTGCGGCTCGTGGGCCAATGCATCAAGCAGAACGTCAAGGGCCAGGACACGCCGGCGCGCTATGGCGGCGAGGAATTCGCCGTGATCCTGCCAAGGACCGCGGTGCCGCAGGCGGTGACCGTCGCGGACCACGTGCGGCGGGCGGTGATGGGCAAGGAGCTGATCAAGCGCTCGACCGGGGAAAGCCTCGGACGCATCACGGTGTCGGTCGGCGTCGCAGGCTGGCGGCGCGACGACACCGCGGGCAGCCTGATCGAACGCGCCGACGCCTGCCTGTACGCGGCCAAGCGGGGTGGCCGCAACCGCGTGGTCTGCGATACCGATCCCGGCGTCGCGCCGGCCCGGACCAAGGTGGCATAGGCCGCGGTCGCCTGCCCCGCCACCTGCGGGCGGCGGGCCTTCACATCCGCGACATCGACATCGGGGAAAGCGGCGGACGCCGCGGCCCCTCAACCGGCGCCGACCATGCGGCCCCGCCTTCCCTCCCGGAAACGCCGGAAGGGCCGCGACCCGAACGCCGATGGGGCGCCTTTCGGGGCCGACGGCGCGTTTCCGCGGTTTGCCAGGGAGGTTCAGTGCGCCTCGGCGCCCATCGGCTTCGCAGCGGGCGTGATCGCGACGGATTCGCCGCAGCCGCAGGCCGAGGTCTGATTGGGATTGTTGAACACGAACTGGGCGGACAGCTTGTCCACCTTGTAGTCCATCTCCGTGCCGAGGAGAAAGAGCACCGCCGTGGGGTCGATGACCACGCGCACGCCCTTGTCCTCCACCACCTCGTCGCCGGGCTTGATTTCGGTGGCGTAGTCCACCTTGTAGCTCATTCCGGCGCAGCCGCCCTTGGTGATGCCGACGCGAATGCCCTGCACGGGCTTGTCCGCCTGCGCGAGGATTTCGCGCACGCGCGCCGCGGCCGCTTCGGTCAAGCTGATGACCTGGAACTTGGGACGGGGATTGTCCATCGACTGCGCTCCTGGTCCGTTGCTCGGGGCGTTCCGGCCCGGTTCGAGGGCCCGAACACAAGATAGCAATGAAATGCGCCGAAAGAAGCCCCGGGTGCTCACCACATGTTGAGCACGGCGCGCGCTTCGTCGGACATGCGGCTCGGGTCCCATGGCGGATCCCAGACCACGTTGACCTTCACCTCCTTGACGCCCGGCACGCTGCCGACCGCGTTCTCCACCAGCATCGGCAACTCCTGCGCGGACGGGCAACTCGGCGTCGTGAGCGTCATGTCGACCGTCGTGGTGCGATCGTCGGCGATGTCGACGCGGTAGATGAGGCCGAGCTCATAGATGTCGGCCGGGATCTCGGGGTCGTAGACCGTCTTCAGCGCGGCGATGATGTCGTCCGTGAGGCGCGCAAGCTCCTCCGGCGGCAGCGCGGAGGCGCCCGCAGCCTCTGGATTCGCCTCGGGCGCGGGTGCGCGGTCCTGTGCGCCGTCCTGGGCCTTCGCGGCCGAATGGAGAGCCTCGTCAGTCATGCGAACAGATCCTGTGCCTTCAACAGGGCGCGCGCGAGAGCGTCGACCTCCTGATGGGTGTTGTAGAGGGCGAAGGAGGCGCGGCACGTCGCCGTCAAACCATAGCGGGCCAGCAGCGGCATCGTGCAATGGGTTCCCGCGCGGACGGCGACGCCCGCCCGGTCGATGACCGTCGCCACGTCGTGCGGATGCGCCCCCTTGAGCTCGAACGAGACGATGGCACCCTTGTCCTTGGCCGTGCCGATGATGCGCAGCGAGTTGATCTCGCCCAGGCGCTCGTGCGCGTACTCCACGACGCTCGACTCGTGCGCGCGGATGCGCGCCTTGCCGATCGACTGCACATAGTCGATGGCGGCGCCGAGCCCGATCGCCTGCACGATGGCGGGCGTGCCGGCCTCGAACTTGTGCGGCGGGTCGCCATAGGTGATCCGGTCCAGGAACACCTCGCGGATCATCTCGCCGCCGCCGTTGAAGGGCGGCATGGCGGCAAGGTGCTCGTATTTGCCGTACAGCACCCCGATGCCGGTCGGCCCGTAGAGCTTATGGCCGGTAAAGGCGTAGAAGTCGCAGCCGATGTCCTGCACGTCGACGTCGAGATGGACCGCGGCCTGGCTCCCGTCGATCAAGACCGGAATGCCGCGCGCATGGGCGAGGCGGGTCACCTCCTTCACCGGCACGATGGTGCCGAGCGCGTTGGACATGTGCGTGATGGCGACGAGCTTCGTCCGTTCGGTCAGGAGCTTCTCGAATTCCTCGAGAAGAAAATTGCCCTGATCGTCCACCGGCGCCCATTTGATCACCGCGCCCTGGCGCTCGCGCAGGAAGTGCCACGGAACGATGTTGGAGTGGTGCTCCATGATGGAGAGCACGATCTCGTCCCCCTCGCGGACGCGCTCGCGCCCGAAGGTATAGGCGACGAGATTGATCGCCTCCGTCGCGTTCCGCGTGAAAACGATTTCCTCCGCGCGTGCGGCGTTGAGGAAGGCTCTCACCTTCTCGCGCGCGCCCTCGTAGGCCTCGGTCGCGGCATTGGCGAGATAGTGCAGACCGCGGTGAACATTGGCGTATTCGGCCGTATAGGCGTGCCGCAGCCGGTCGAGCACGACCTGCGGCTTCTGCGCGGAGGCGGCGTTGTCGAGATAGACCAGCGGCTTGCCATAGACCTGCATCGCCAGCGCGGGGAAATCCGTGCGGATACGCTCGACGTCATAGGCGCCGTTGGTCACTGCGGGGTGCATGCCTCACCTTTTGTCCCCGTTGCGTCCGGAAGCCTGCGCTTCCGCCGCATTCGCCTCGACGGGTCAGGGCCCGTCGCCTGCTTCCGCCGCCCCGGGGCGCGCGCCGCGCGCCCCGGACACGGCCCGATCCTAGCTGCGCGCCTGCAGCCACTGCGCCGTCGCCGCGACCAGCGCCTCGCGCAGCCCCTCGTGCGCCACGTTCTCGATCGCATCGCCGACGAAGGACTGAATCAGCAGCGCCTCCGCCTCCTTGGCGGGAATGCCGCGCGCCTTGAGATAGAACAGAAGCTCTTCGTCGAGCGCGCCGGCCGTCGCGCCGTGGCCGCACTGCACGTCGTCGGCGAAGATTTCAAGCTCCGGCTTGTTGTCGGCCTCGGCCTCCTCAGACAGGAGCAGGGCATGCGTCGCCATCCTGGCGTCGGTCTTCTGCGCGCCCGGGCGCACGATGATCTTTCCCTGGAAGACCACCCGACTCTGCTCGTCGACCACCGACTTGAATTTCTCGCGGCCCTGGCAGCCGCCGGCGGCGTGGTCGACCAACATGGTCGTGTCGACGTGCTGCCGCCCCTTCAAGAGATTGGCGCCGCTCACGACGAGCTGCGTGCTCGCGCCATCGAGCCGGATGAAAAGCTGATTGCGGCAGACGGCGCCGCCCGTCATGAAGGCAAAGTCGCGCAGCACCGCATCGGCGCCGACGGCCGCCATCGTGCTCGAAAGGTGAAGCGCCTTGCTGCCCTCCAGTCCGAGCTTGACGTGCTCGACGCGGGCGCCATCGCCGACGACTAGCTCGAGCGCCGTATTGACCTGGTAGTCGACGTCCGGGGCACCCTCATGGGACTCGATCAGCGTGAGCTTGGCACCCGGCTCGACCACGACAAGCGAGCGCGTGAAGGTCGCCGCCGCCTCGCGGCCCGAAAACACGTGAACGATGTGAATCGGCCGTTCGATCGCGGCGTCCTTGGCGACGCGGATCACCACGCCGTCGGCCATGAAGGCCGTGTTGAGCGCGACGACGACATCGTTCGTCTGGACGGTCCTGCCCAATCCGGCCAGAGCGTTGCCCGGGGCAACAAGGGCCTCCGCCAGCGAGGTGATGGTCAAGCCGCGCTCGAGCGCCGCGGTGTCGGCGAGCTCCGGCACGAAGGTCCCGTTGACCAGGACGATCCGGCGCGCATCGACGCCCGCAATCCGCCCCGCCTCGCGGGCCGCGGCGATCGCCGCCGCATCCGGCTTCGCCGCGAGCGGCTTGGCGTCGCGCATCAGCGCCCGCAGATCCGTGTACTTCCATTCCTCCACGCGCCGATGCGGAAGGCCGGCCTCCTCGAACTTCTTGAAGGCCGCGACGCGCTCGTCCCGCGCTCCCACGAGCCTGTCCTTGTGGTTGGCGAAGGCGTCGAGCAAGGCGAGCTCCGCCTGGGTGCGCATGGTTCTAATTTCAGCGTTCATCGGACGGTCCCAGCGATCGGGAGAACTCCTCTCTTCGCTGCGGCGCGCGTAGCGGCCCGCAGCGCCATCATCCTCTACGCGGCGGCCTCGCGATATTCGGCGTAGCCGTGCGCCTCGAGCTCGAGCGCCAACTCCTTGCCGCCGGTCTTTACCACGCGGCCTTTCGCCATCACGTGCACGACGTCCGGGACGATGTAGTTCAAAAGCCGCTGGTAGTGCGTGATGACGATCATCGACCGATCGGGCGCGCGCAACGCGTTGACGCCGTCCGCCACGATCTTGAGGGCGTCGATGTCGAGCCCGGAATCGGTCTCGTCGAGGACGCAGAGGCGCGGCTCGAGAAGGGCCATCTGCAGGATCTCGTTGCGCTTCTTCTCGCCGCCGGAGAAGCCGACATTGACGCCGCGCCGCAGCATGTCCTGGTCGATATGCAGCCGCGCTGCGACGTCGCGCACGCGCTTGAGGAAGTCCGGGGTCGACAGCTCCTGTTCGCCGCGCGCCCGGCGCTGCGCGTTGAGCGCGGTGCGCAGGAACGTCATGGAGGCGACGCCGGGAATTTCCATCGGATACTGGAAGGCGAGAAAGAGGCCGCGCGCGGCGCGCTCGTCGGGCTCCAGTCCGAGAATGCTTTCGCCGTCGAGCAGCACGTCGCCCTCGGTAACCTCGTAATCCTCCTTGCCGGCCAGCACATAGGCGAGCGTAGACTTGCCCGAGCCGTTCGGCCCCATGATGGCGTGCACCTGGCCGCTCGGTACGGTGAGATCGAGGCCGTTGAGGATCTTCTTGCCTTCGACCTCGACGTGCAGGTTCTTGACTTCAAGCATCGGCATTTGGGGGTCTCGTTTCTCAGAATTCGGTGCCGTCGTCCCAAGCTCGGAGCCGCGCGCGCGAAAACGAGCATGACGGCTGATGAACATGCGCCCATCATCCCCGGAAATCCCGCTTGCGCGCCTCCGGAGGACGACGGGGAAAGGCTAGCCCACGCTGCCCTCCAGCGAGATTGAGATGAGCTTCTGCGCCTCGACGGCGAACTCCATCGGAAGCTGCTGCAGCACGTCCTTGACGAAGCCGTTGACGACGAGCGCCACCGCCTCCTCCTCCGAAAGGCCGCGCTGCATGCAGTAGAACAGCGTGTCCTCGGAGATCTTCGAGGTCGTGGCCTCGTGCTCGAACACCGCCGAGGCGTTCTTGGCCTCGATGTACGGGATCGTGTGCGCCCCGCATTGGTCGCCGATCAAAAGCGAGTCGCAATTTGTGAAGTTGCGCGCGCCCGTCGCCTTGCGGTGCGCCGAGACAAGCCCACGGTAGGTGTTCTGCGAGTGCCCGGCCGCGATGCCCTTCGAGATAATGCGGCTCGTCGTGTTGCGGCCGAGATGCAGCATCTTCGTGCCCGAATCGACCTGCTGATAGCCGTTCGAGATCGCGATCGAATAGAACTCGCCGCGCGAATTGTCCCCGCGCAGGATGCAGCTCGGATACTTCCAGGTGATGGCGGAGCCGGTCTCGACCTGGGTCCAGGAAATCTTCGAGTTCTTGCCGCGGCAGTCGCCCCGCTTGGTGACGAAATTGTAAACGCCGCCCCGGCCCTCGGAATCGCCCGGGTACCAGTTCTGCACGGTCGAATACTTGATCTCCGCGTCGTCGAGCGCGATCAACTCCACCACCGCGGCATGGAGCTGATGCTCGTCGCGCATCGGCGCCGTGCAGCCTTCGAGGTAGCTCACATAGGAGCCCTTGTCGGCGATGATGAGCGTGCGCTCGAACTGGCCGGTCTTGCGCTCGTTGATGCGGAAATAGGTCGACAGCTCCATCGGGCACCGCACGCCCGGTGGCACATAGACGAACGAGCCGTCGGAGAACACGGCCGAGTTGAGCGTGGCGAAGAAGTTGTCCGTGATCGGCACGACGGAGCCGATGTACTGGCGGACGAGGTCGGGATGCTCGCGCAGCGCCTCGGAGATCGGCATGAAGATTACGCCCGCCTTCTTCAGCTCCTCCTTGAAGGTGGTCGCAACCGAAACCGAATCGAACACGGCGTCGACCGCCACCCGCGCCCCCCCGGACCCGTCCGAGCGCGCGACGCCGGCAAGGATCTCCTGCTCGCGCAAGGGGATGCCGAGCTTCTCGTAGGTGCGGAGAATCTCCGGATCGACTTCGTCGAGCGACTTCGGCGCCTTAAACTGCTTCGGCGCGGCGTAGTAGTAGATGTCCTGATAGTCGATCGGGGCGTATTCCGCGCGCGCCCAGTGCGGCTCGCGCATGGTCAGCCAGCGGCGATAGGCCTCCAGCCGCCATTCGAGCATCCAGGCGGGCTCGCCCTTCTTGGCTGAAATGAACCGGATAACGTCTTCGTTGAGGCCCTTGGGGGCCTTTTCGGACTCGATCGCAGTCTCGAATCCATACTTGTACTGATCGACGTCGATACGGCGAACCTTCTCGACGGTCTCCTGTACGGCCGGCATTGTCTTCCCTCCACAGCGGTTTCAAGGACCGCGGGTCGGATATGGTCTAACCGATGGCTGTCGCGCCGAAATCCTCCGATCTCAACGCCCCTACGCAGCGATGGCCCCGCGACTCCTAAGTAATACCCCGAGGCACTTTCTCCAAGCCTGAAGAAAGCGTTCGATCTCCTCGGGCGTGGTGCCGTGGCCGATGCTCGTGCGGATGGCCCCCCGGGCGAGCCCAGGGGCGACCCCCATGGCCGCCAGGACATGAGACGGCCCCACCTTGCCCGACGAGCACGCAGCCCCTGACGACACCGCAATCCCTTCGAGATCGAGGGCGATCAGCGCAGTCTCGGCCTTGATGCCCGCGACCGCGAAAAGGGTCGTGTTCGGCAGCCGGTCGGCCGCCGCGCCGAAGATCACCGTGTCCGGCGCGATCGCCCTCAGCCCGTCCTCGAGCCGATCGCGCAGCTTCGCCATCCTCTCGCGCTCGGCCGGCAACTGCTGGGCGACCTCCGCCGCCGCGGCGCCGAAGCCGGCGATGGCGGCGACGTTCTCGGTTCCCGCGCGCAGGCCCCGCTCCTGGCCGCCGCCCTTCAGCACCGGATCGGCGATTTGCAACGATTCGTCCCTCAGAATGAGCGCGCCGGCGCCCTGGGGGCCGCCGATCTTGTGGCTAGAAACGGTCACAAGATCAGCATCCAACGCATTGATGTTAATCTCGATTCTGCCGGTCGCCTGAACCGCGTCCACGTGCAGAAGGCCGCCGGCGGCGTGGACGATCGCGGCCGCCTCGCGGATCGGCTGCAGCACCCCGGTCTCGTTGTTGGCGGCCATGATGGACACGAGCGGCCGCACCCGCCCGCGCCGCGCCTGCTGTGCGAGCCGGCGTTCGAGATCGGCGAGATCGACGACGCCGGCCGCGGTGACCTGAACGGTGAGGACTGCGTCCGGCGCGAAGCGGCCGCCGGCGCGCACGGACGGATGCTCGATCGCACTCACCAGCAGGCAGTCGCGGGGGGGGGGGGGGGGGGGGGGGCGGGGGCGGCGGGGGGGGGCCGGCCCCGGGGGCGGGCGGGGGGGGGGG
>JADGHE010000014.1 GCA_019689555.1 Variibacter sp.
TCAACAACACGCCCTTCGACGTGGTGATGACGGCGGTGTTCGGTCTCGCCGGATACTGGCTGCTCAAGCACGACTTCGAGCCCGCCCCCATGGTGCTCGCCTTCGTGCTCGGGCCGCTGATGGAGGAGAACCTGCGGCGCGCCATGCTGCTCGCCCGCGGTGACCCGACCGTGTTCCTGACCCGGCCCATCTCCGCGGGGCTGATGGCGCTGTCGGTCGCCATGCTGGTGATCGCCGTCCTGCCGATGATAAGCAAGAAGCGCGAGGTGGTGTTCACCGAGTAAGGGTCGCCGGACGAAAGGCCGCCCCCGCGGGGGCGGCCTTTGCGGAAGCGGTCGCGGGTGGTATCGATAAAACGTCCCGCGTACCTACCGCAAAAGGAAAGAGCTTCATGTCCTGCAAATCGCTGACCCGCTTGATGGCGGGTATCGCCGGGCTCGCCATGAGCGCGAGCCTTGCGTATGCCCAGTCCGACTATCCGACCCGCCCGATCACCGTGATCATTCCGTTCGCGGCGGGCGGGCCGACCGACACCATCGCCCGCATCGTCACCGAGCACATGGCGCGCACGCTCGGCAAGGCGATCGTCATCGAGAATGTCGTCGGCGCCGGCGGCACGACGGCCGCCACCCGCGCGGCGCGCTCGGCGCCAGACGGCTACACCCTCATAACCGGCCACATGGGCACGCACGCCTCGGCGGTCGGCCTCTACCCGAAGCTCGCCTACGATCCGCGCAAGGATTTCGAGCCGATCGGCCTGTTGGCCGGCACGCCGATCCTCATCCTCGCCCGCAAGGATTTCCCGGCCAAGGACCTGAAGGAGTTCGTCGCCTATGTGAAGGCGAACGGGAGCAAGCTCAACGAGGCCCATGCGGGCGTGGGCTCCGTCTCCTTCACCACTTGCAGCCTTCTCAACCATCTCCTCGGCGTGAAGCCGACGCGCGTTCCGTTCACCGGCACGGGGCCGTCCATGAACGCGCTGGTCGCCGGGCAAGTCGATTACATGTGCGACCAGATCGTCAATGCGGTGCCGCAGATCCAGGGCGGGACCATCAAGGCCTATGCCGTCGCCACGCCGGAGCGCAATCCGGCCTTGCCGGACCTGCCGACGACGAAGGAAGCGGGGCTGCCGGAATACGAAGTTTCCGCGTGGAACGCGATGTTCGCCCCCAAGGGCACGCCCGCGCCGATCATCGCGAAGCTCAACGACGCCATCGTGAAAGCGCTCGACGACGAGGGCGTGCGCAAGCGCCTGCTCGATCTCGGCAGCGACCTCCCCAACCGCGAGAAGCGCACGCCGCAGGCGCTCGCCGACCTCGTCAGCCGCGAGGTCGATCGCTGGACGCCCTTGATGAAGGAGGCGATCGCGGCCGCCGGCCAGTAAGGACGGCGGAGCGAGGCACGCCGGTCGCAGCGGAGGGGCGGCCGCGACTCCCCTCCGCCGGCCGTCGCGAACCGTTTTCGATCCGACAGCGACGGCAGGCAGACGATCGCCGCGAGGCGGGGACGAGCGAGGCGGCCGCAAGTTCGGCGGCCGGCTGCTGTCTCCCACCGCGCGGCGGTTCGTTTTGGATTTCGGCACGAAGGCCTTGGTTCGGCCTACGGCGGTGCCTAAGCTGCATGCCCCAACCGCCTGTCGGAGCGGAAGCTGCTATGCGCCAATATCTGGATCTGATGGAGCGAGTCCTCGCGGAGGGCGTCGAGAAGCGCGACCGCACCGGCACCGGCACGCTCTCCGTCTTCGGCCATCAGATGCGCTTCGATCTGCGCGAGGGCTTTCCGCTGGTCACGACCAAGAAGCTGCACGTCAAGTCGATCGTGTACGAGCTGTTGTGGTTCCTGCGCGGCGACACCAACGTCCGCTATCTGCGGGAGCACGGCGTCACGATCTGGGACGCGTGGGCGGACGAGAACGGCGAGCTCGGCCCGGTCTACGGCCGCCAGTGGCGCTCATGGCCGGCCCCCGACGGGCGCACCATCGACCAAATGGCCGAAGTCGTGGCGGCGATCCGCCGCGATCCGGACTCCCGGCGCCTCGTCGTCACCGCGTGGAACCCGGCCGAAGTCGACAAAATGGCGCTGCCGCCGTGCCACTGCCTGTTTCAATTCTACGTCGCGCACGGGCGCCTTTCCTGCCAGCTCTATCAACGGTCCGCCGACGTGTTTCTCGGGGTGCCGTTCAACATCGCCTCCTACGCACTGCTCACGCATATGGTGGCGCAGGTGACCGGTCTCGAGCCGGGCGAGTTCATCCACATCTTGGGCGATGCGCACCTCTATCTCAATCATCTGGAGCAGGCGCACCTGCAGCTCACGCGCCCGCCGCGCCCGCTGCCGCGTCTTAAGCTCAATCCCGCCGTCACCGACCTGTTCGCCTTCCGGTACGAGGACATCGCCTTCGAAGGATACGACCCTCACCCGCACATCAAGGCGGCGGTGGCGGTGTAGGTTGCGCCGATGGCCTCGTTGCCGCGAAGCACGCTTCAGAAGCTTGCCCTCGCCAAAGTAAAGGACGCCCGCCTGCTGTTCGACCACGGCCGATACGCAAATTCGTACTATCTCTACGGGTATGGTATAGAGTTGGCGCTCAAGGCCTGCATCGCGCGGCACATTGTTGCCGAGACGATTCCGGACCGGGCGATATTGAATAACGTGCTCACTCACGACATCGCGAAGCTCAGCGCATTGGCGGGCTTGAGTGAGTTGTTGAGGGAGCGCCGCGCCGATCGCGAGTTCGACCTTCGCTGGGCCGTCGTCGCCGAGTGGTTGGTCGAGTCCCGCTACGAGCTCGTCGACTCGGTCACGGCGGCCGCGATGCAGGACGCCGTCGAGCACCCGCAGCACGGGGTACTGAAATGGCTTCGGCAACACTGGTAGAAGCCGACATCAAGATGGGCGAGGAACTGGTCGCGCTACTCGACGCGGCAGGCTTTCCGGTCACGGCGGCCGCGTGGATCCACTTCCCGGACGTCGAGGAGTGGCGGTTGGTCCTCCGGACCCCGAAGGCCGAGAAGGATCTGTTGGGCGCCCTCCGGGAAATGAGCGAGATCATGGATGCGAAGGGGGACTTGCGCGCCCGGCTCGACCTGTCGCGCGTCAAGCTCGTGCCGCCTTCGGACCGCATGTTGCAGGCGATCGGGCGAATGGTGCGGGTGACAGGCCCCCCGACGGTGCGATTTGCTCGCAACGTCGTCGACGGCATCTATATCGACGACGCCGTCATCTACCGGCTGGCGGCGTAAGCGCGTGGAACATCGAGAAGTCAGCCCGTCGTCTCCCGACCTCGTGCTGGTCGCCGCCGTGGCGGAGAACGGCGTGATCGGCCGCGACAACGGCCTGCCCTGGCGCCTCAAGTCCGATCTCAAGCATTTCCGTGCGGTCACCCTGGGCAGGCCGGTGCTGATGGGCCGCAAGACGTTCCAGTCGATCGGCCGGCCGCTGTCCGGCCGCACCAACATCGTCGTCAGCCGCGATCCCGGCTTCGCCGCGCCGGGAGTCATCGTTGCGCAAAACCTCTCCGATGCGCTCGCCGTCGCGCGGGGGGATGCACTGCGCCGCGCCGTAAAAGAGATCATGGTCATCGGCGGGGCGGACGTGTTCGCCGCTCTCATGCCCTGCGCGGCGCGGCTCGAAATCACGCGCGTGCACGCCCGGCCCGCGGGTGACGCCGTGTTTCCCGCCATCGACCCTTCGGTCTGGCGGGAGGTCGCACGCGCCGAGCACCCGGCAGGCCCCGAGGACGAGGCCGCGTTCACCCTGCTGACCTATCGCCGCGCCTGAGGAGCCGTGCCTTTGAGACATTTCGCCGCGCAGAGGCCGGCGCCGTAGCGGAATCATGCCCCGTCCTGCGATGTTTGCGTCGTGCGGGCGGGCGTGGGCGGCGGGCCTTCATTGAAAGCGGTCGACCGCTCACGTATAACCCGCGCGACACGCTGGAACGCGCCGCCGAAGGACCGTTTGGGGCGACGTGGAAAACGTCGGGGAGCCTTCCCGGCGCCTGCAGAGACAGAAGACCGTGAACCGGACCGGCTTCCGCGCCGGTGGGAGCCGTTTCCGAGCACGACGAGGAGACTTCAATGCCGTGGAGCAATCAGGGCGGCGGGCCTTGGGGTTCCGGTCCGAGAGGGCCATGGGGGGCAGGACCGCAGTCGTCCGGTCCCACTCCGCCCGACCTCGAGGAACTCCTGCGGCGTAGCCAGGACAAGCTGAAGAGCATGCTGCCGGGGGGCAATCTCGGCGGCAAGGGGTTTGCGTTGATCGGCCTCGCCGTGGTGGCGATCTGGGGCTTTTCCGGCTTCTTCCGGGTCGAGCCGGACGAACTCGGCGTGGTCCTGCGCTTCGGCCAGTATGTGCGCGATGCACGGCCGGGTCTCAACTACCATCTGCCGTATCCGATCGAATCGGTGCTGACCCCGAAGGTCACGCGCGTGAACCGGATCGACGTCGGCATGCGGGTCGTCGAGGATCGCCGCGGCACGGTCATGCGCGACGTGCCGGAGGAGAGCCTGATGCTCACGGGCGACGAGAACATCGTCGACGTCGATTTCTCGGTGTTCTGGGTCATCAAGCCGAACGGGGCGGGCGACTATCTCTTCAACATCCAGAACCCGGAAGGAACCGTGAAGGCGGTGGCCGAGAGCGCGATGCGCGAGGTCGTGGGGCGCTCCAACATCCAGCCGATCCTCACGGGTGCCCGGCAGAACATCGAAGCGGCCGTGCACGAACTGATGCAGCGCACGCTCGACGAATACGGCGCCGGCGTGCAGATCACCCAGGTGCAGATGCAGAAGGTCGATCCGCCGAGCCAGGTCATCGACGCCTTCCGCGACGTGCAGGCCGCCCGCGCCGACCTCGAGCGGGCGCAGAACGAGGCGCAGACCTACGCGAACCGGGTCGTGCCGGAGGCGCGTGGGCGCGTGGCGCAGATCATCCAGGCTGCCGAAGCCTATCGCGAGCAGACGGTGGCGGAGGCCATAGGCCAGACCGCGCGTTTCCTCAAGGTGCTTGAAGAGTACAAGAAGGCGCCGGAGGTCACGCGCCAGCGCATCTATCTCGAAACCATGGAGCGGGTGCTCGCCGGCACCGACAAGGTCATCCTCGATTCTGGAGTCGGAACGCAGGGCGTCGTTCCTTATCTGCCGCTCAGCGAACTGTCGCGGCAGGCGCCGCAGTCGCAGCCGCAGTCGCAGCGGAGCCAGGGAGGCAGTCGATGAGGCTCAGCATCACCGGTGGCGCCATCGCCGTTCTCGTCGTGCTGGCGGTCATCGTCGGCTACGGAACGCTGTTTACCGTGTATCAGACCCGTCAGGCGCTCGTGATCCGGCTCGGCAATCCCGTGCACGTCTACACGGAGCCCGGGCTGCACTTCAAATGGCCGCTGATCGACAACGTGGTCTTCATCGACAAGCGCATTCTCGACCTGGAAAATCCGGCGCAGGAGGTGATCGCCTCCGACCAGAAGCGGCTGGTGGTCGACGCCTTCGCGCGCTACCGCATCCAGGACGCGCTGCGCTTCTATCAGGCGGTCGGCACGATCGAGGGCGCCAATTCGCGCCTTGCCACCATGCTCAATTCGGCGCTGCGCCGCGTGTTGGGCGAAACCACCTTCACGCATGTCGTGCGCGACGAGCGCGCCCAGCTGATGGCGCGCATCCGCGAGCAGCTCGACCGCGAGGCCAAGGCGTTCGGCATCGAGGTGGTCGACGTGCGCATTCGCCGCGCCGACCTGCCCGAGCAGAACAGCCAGGCGGTCTACCAACGCATGCAGACGGAGCGGCAGCGCGAGGCCGCTGAGTTCCGCGCCATGGGCAGCCAGCGCGCGCAGGAAATCCGCTCGCGCGCCGACCGCGACGTGACCGTGCTCGTGGCCGAAGCCACGTCGCGCGCGGAGCAGATCCGCGGCGAGGGCGACGCCGAACGCAACCGCATCTTCGCCGAGGCCTATAGTCGCGATCCGAGCTTCTTCGCTTTCTATCGCGCAATGCAGGCCTATGATGCGGGGCTTCGCCACAACGATACGCGCATGGTGCTCAAGCCGGACTCCGAATTCTTCCGTTACTTCAACGATCCGGAAGGCAAGCCGCGGGAACAGGCGCGACCCGGTGCAGCGAGCGCGGCTCCGCACACCGCGCAGTGAAGCCGGCCGCATGCAAGATTTCCTGGTTGCGCTCGGCCTCGTCTTCGTTCTTGAAGGCCTGGTGTTCGCGGCGAGTCCGACAATGGCCAAGCGCGCGATGGCGAGCGCGCTCGAAACGCCGGACGGCATGCTACGCGCGATCGGCATCGGCACGGCCGTCGCGGGCCTCGCCGTCGTATGGCTGGTGCGGGGCTGACGGGCGGACGGCGACGGAGGCGAGCAGGCGCCGCGCACGCGGCCCCGCGACGGCCTTCCCGAAGTCGCTTTTCCGCCCAAATCCGCCGACTAATGGGGCGCCTCTCGGCCTCCTTGCCTCTGGCTGCCGTCGGGCGCAGTGTGATGCTCAAGGGTTTTGAGGAGACTCCGCGGTCATGGAACGGTCCTTCGCTTCATTCGCTGACGGCATTCGCCGGCCGCTAATCGCCGCGGTCGTCGCCGCGGCGATTGCTCTGCCCCTGTCCGGAGCGCCTGCCTCCGCACGCGGGCCCGAGGCCATCACCGATACGGCCGAGAGGGTGATCGACGCCGTGGTGAACATCTCCACGTCGCAGAAGGTCGACACGCGGATGGGCAGGTCCCTCCCGCAGCTTCCGCCCGGCTCGCCGTTCGAGGAATTTTTCGAGGAGTTCTTCAAGAACCGCCGCGGCCAGGGAGACGACCAGAATCGCGAGCGCGCGCCGCGACGCGTGAGCTCGCTCGGCTCGGGTTTCGTGATCGATCCCGAAGGCTACGTCGTCACCAACAATCACGTCATTTCGGATGCGGACGAGATCACCGTCGTCTTCAACGACGGGACCAAGCTCAAGGCCGACATCGTCGGCCGCGACCAGAAGACGGATCTCGCCCTGCTGAAAGTGAAGCCCGAGAAACCGCTCAAGGCGGTCAGGTTCGGCGATTCCGAAAAGCTGCGGCTCGGCGAATGGGTGATCGCGATCGGCAATCCCTTCGGGCTCGGCGGCACGGTGACGGCCGGCATCGTCTCGGCGCGCAACCGCGACATCAATTCGGGACCCTACGACAACTACATTCAGACCGACGCGGCCATCAATCGCGGCAATTCCGGTGGGCCGCTGTTCAATCTCGACGGCGAGGTCGTGGGCGTGAACACGGCGATCATCTCCCCGTCCGGAGGCTCGATCGGCATCGGCTTCGCAGTGCCGTCCAAGACCGCCGTCGCGGTGATCGAGCAGTTGCGAGAGTTCGGCGAAACGCGTCGCGGCTGGCTCGGCGTGCGCATCCAGCAGGTCACCGACGAAATCGCCGAGAGCCTCGGGATGAAGCAGGCGCGCGGGGCGCTGGTTGCGGGCGTGGACGAGAAGGGGCCGGCGAAGCCGGCGGGGATCGAGCCGGGCGACGTCATCGTCCGATTCGACGGGCGCGACATCAAGGAGATGCGCGATCTGCCGCGCATCGTCGCCGATACGCCCGTGGGCAAGGAGGTCGAGGTCGTCATCCTCCGCAAGGGGAAGGAGGAAACGAAGAAGGTGAAGCTCGGCCGCCTCGAAGACGGCGAGAAGCAGCAGGAGGCCGCGCTGAAGAAGGACGAGCCGCGGCAGGAGCCTTCGGTCGTCAAGAAGACGCTCGGCCTCGATCTCGCGAACCTGACCGACGAGCTGCGGCGGCGTCACCGGATCAAGGACAATGTGAAGGGGGTGCTCATCGCCGCGGTCGATCCCGGCTCGGCCGCCGCTGAGAAGCGCCTCTCGCCCGGCGAAGTGATCGTCGAGGTGGCGCAGGAGCCGGTCGAAAGCGCGGCCGACGTGCAGAAGCGGATCGAGCAGCTCCGGAAAGAGGGGCGGCGCTCGGCCCTGCTGCTGATCGCCAATGCCGACGGCGAGCTGCGCTTCGTCGCCTTGAGCCTGCAATAGCACGCGCGGCAATAGCACGCGCGGCACGGGGCCGCTCCACCGGCCCCGGGCGGGCCCGCGCCTCACCGGGCGCGGGTCGCGGGCGGCCTGAGCCTTCCCGCCACGAACCCTTCGGGGGTCTTTAAGCCGCCACGAATTCGTCCCGCCGGTAGCCCTGCAGGAAGAGCAGCGCCGCGAGGTCGCAGTGGTCGATGCGCGCGTGGGCCGCGGCCGCCACCTTCGGCTTGGCATGGTAGGCGACGCCGAGCCCGGCTTCCGCGAGCATGGCGAGGTCGTTCGCGCCGTCGCCGATCGCCAGCGTCTCTTCGGCGGACAGGCGGAGCCGCTCGCGCAGCTCGCGCAAGGTGCGCAGTTTGGCCTCGCGGCCGAGAATGGGCTCGCGCACGGCTCCGCTGAGCGTGCCGCCCTCGATCTCGAGCACGTTGGCGCGGCTCTCGTCGAAACCGATCATCGCCGCGATCGGTTCGACGAAATGAGTGAATCCTCCGGAGACGAGACAGGTGCGCGCGCCGTTCGCCCGCATGGTCGCGACCAAGGTCTTGCCCCCCGGCGTGAGGCGGATGCGCTCGTGCAGCACCTCCGCCACCACCGCGGCCGGCAGGCCCTTGAGGAGGGCGACGCGCTCGCGCAGCGCCGGCTCGAACGCGATCTCGCCGCGCATCGCCTTCTCGGTGATGGCGGCGACATGCGCCTTGAGCCCGACGAAGTCCGCCAGCTCGTCGATGCATTCCTGGCCGATCATGGTGGAGTCCATGTCGGCGACGAGGAGCTTCTTGCGGCGGAAGGTCCGCTCGCCCGACACGATATTGACGTCGATCGGCGCGGCGGCCATCGCCGCGCGGGCTTGCGCGAGCAGCGCGGCGACGTCGTCCGGCCCGCGCGCGACGAACAGCGCCTCCCAGGCTTCCCCCGGCGAGAGCCAGCGGCTTTCGATCACCGTGCGCTCGGCGAGCAGCCGTTCGACGGCGAGGACGGACGGCGCATCGAGAACGCCGGGCGGAGCGCTCAGAACGAGCGCGTTCCTCAGCATCTCGGGCATGCTATTGGCTCATCGGTGTCCGGAAAGATGCGTTCCCGCCGCGTGAGCTTCGGGATTCTCGCGGCGCGTCGCATCCAGACTGTCGATCCATGCAGGCCGCCCCACGAATGGCAATCCTTATTGCAGGACCGACCGCGAGCGGCAAGTCGGCGCTCGCGCTCGATCTCGCCGCCCGCCGCGGCGGCGTCGTCATCAACGCCGACTCCATGCAGGTCTATCGCGACCTGCGGGTCATCACGGCGCGGCCCTCGGCCGAGGAGGAGGCGCGCGCGCCGCACCGGCTGTACGGCCATGTCGACGCGGCCGACACCTATTCGGCCGGACGCTGGCTCGAGGACGCGCGCAAGGCGCTCGCGGAGGCGGCGGCCGGGGGGCGCCTTCCCATCGTGGTCGGCGGCACGGGCCTCTATTTCAAGCTGCTGACGAGCGGACTCGCCGTGGTGCCGCCGATCCCGCCGGAGATCCGCGCGGCGCTGCGCGAGCGGCTCGCGGCCGAGGGCGCGCCCGCACTGCATGCGGAGCTTGCCCGCCGCGATCCCGTCTCGGCGGCGCGGTTCGGCCCCCGCGATCGCAGCCGCATCGTGCGGGCGCTCGAGGTGCTGGAGGCGACCGGCCGGCCGCTCCATGCCTGGCACCGCGACAACGCGGCGCCGCCGCTTGCGCCGGACCGCGTCGTCAAGCTCTTCCTCGCGCCGGACCGCGCCGCCTTGCGCGCGCGAATCGAGGCGCGCTTCGACGCGATGCTCGCGGCGGGCGCGGTGGACGAGGTGCGGGCGCTCGCGGCGCGCGGGCTCGATCCGCTGCTGCCGGCCATGAAGGCGCACGGCGTGCCCTGGCTCCTCCGCCATCTGCGCGGCGAGATCAGCCTCGAGGAGGCCGCGACGCAGGCGAAGGCCGATACGCGCCGCTACGCCAAGCGCCAGTTCACCTGGTTTCGCAACCAGCTCTCCGACTGGCCGTGGATCGGACCGGAGGAGGCTGCGGGCTACATCGAGCGGGAGCTGTCGGCGCGGGCTCACTTGGGCGCGCGCAGGAGCAGCTCGTAGAACGTCACCATGAGCTCGACCATGATCAGCAGCACGATCGTGGCTTCCAGCCTGAGGCTGCGCTTGGCGTCGATCAGGTCCGTGAGCGCGTTCGCGGTCTCGCGGATCACCTCGAGCTTGCGGGCGAGGACCGCCGCGCGGTCCTTGAGCTCGTATTCGTCGGCGAGGCGGGCGTAGAGGCGCTCGAGGTCCGGCCGGTCCCACAGCACGTCCGGCTTTTCCTCGACCTCGACGCGGCCCGACATCCGGTGCTGCACCAGCAGCGCCTGGCCGAGGAGCCGCAGCATGCTGCGGCGGCCGGCGGGCGGGCGCCCGCTGTTCGCCAGCGCGGCGGCGAAAGGTTCCACCACGTCGAAGACGCGGGACAGTTCGTACTCGTCGCGCGCGAGCGCGACCGTCTTGGCGAGCACGTCGGCGATGACGATGAGCCGGGCCGGCCCCATGTCCTTGACGACGATGGGCCCCCCGGGGGCGATCTGGTCGCCCCCTTCGGGCGCAATCTCGATAACCGCCGATTCATCCTCGACATGGTCGAAGGCGCCCACGATGCGCGGGCGCAGGCCGCGCAGGACCTCGTCCTCCTCGACCGGGGAAAGGCCGATCAGCACGACGACGCCGTACCGAAACAGCACGCAGTAGCGGTCGACCCCCACCGAGAAGGCCAACGGCGTGGTGCTGATGAGGTCGCTGCGCTCCAGCCCGGTCGTGTCGAGGCGCTCGCCGAGCAGCAGAGCGCGGGCGGTCAGGCGGAGCGGCGTCGGTGCGGGGGCGTGCGTGGGCGCAATGGCTTCCATGAGCGTACCGTATCTTAGGCGGGACGGGGCGAGAACGTTCCCCGATCGGCGCGCGTCTCGAACGGGCGTGGGGCGCAGGGACCGCCCGGGCACGACCGGAGGGGGCCTCGCCGCGGCCCCCGGCGCTTGACCCGCCATGCCCGGCTGATTATGGTGCGACAAACCCCGATCCTGGAGCGACCATGTCGCGCAACCTTATCGTATGCTTGGCGCCACCGCCCCAGCGGCCATGAGGCCGGTGGACAGGTGGCGCGTACCCGCAGGCCCTTCCGGGCCTTTTTTGTTGCCCGAAAGTCCGTCGAAAAGCGATCCGAGACACGAAAACGACACAACACAACGAAGCGAGGACCAGGCCATGACCCGCGAGATGACAGGAGCCGAAATGATCGTCCAGGCTCTTGCGGACCAGGGGGTCGAGCACGTTTTCGGCTATCCCGGGGGGGCGGTGCTGCCGATCTATGACGCCATCTTCCACCAGGACAAGGTAAAGCACGTCCTCGTGCGCCACGAGCAGGGCGCGGTGCACGCCGCGGAGGGCTACGCCCGCTCGACCGGCAAGGTCGGCGTCGTGCTGGTGACCTCGGGTCCGGGCGCGACCAATGCGGTGACCGGCCTCACGGACGCGCTGATGGACTCCATCCCGATCGTCTGCCTCACCGGGCAGGTGCCGACGCATCTGATCGGCAACGACGCCTTCCAGGAGGCCGACACGGTCGGCATCACTCGGCCCTGCACCAAGCACAATTACCTCGTAAAGAGCGTCACCGACCTGCCGCGCATCCTGCACGAGGCCTTCTATGTGGCGGCGAACGGCCGGCCGGGCCCGGTCGTGATCGACATTCCGAAGGACGTGCAGTTCGCCCGCGGCCTCTATACGGGCCCGACGAACGCCGGGCACAAGACCTACAAGCCGCGGGTCAAGGGCGACACGGACAAGATCAAGGCTGCCGTCGCGCTGATGGCGAGCGCGAAGCGGCCGGTGTTCTACACCGGCGGCGGCGTCATCAATTCCGGGCCGGCGGCGAGCCGCCTGCTGACCGAACTCGTGCGCGCGACCGGATTCCCCATCACCTCGACGCTGATGGGGCTCGGGGCTTACCCGGCTTCCGATCCGCAATGGCTCGGCATGCTCGGCATGCACGGCACCTACGAGGCCAATCTCGCGATGTACGAGTGCGACGTGATGATCAACATCGGCGCGCGCTTCGACGATCGCATCACCGGGCGGCTCGACGCCTTCTCGCCGGGATCGAAGAAGATCCACGTCGACATCGATCCGTCGTCGATCAACAAGAACGTCAAGGTCGACATCGGCATCGTCGGCGACTGCGCCCACGTCCTCGCCGACATGCTGGACGCCTGGCGCGCGCTCGATCCGAAGCCGGACAAGGAGGCGCTCGGCGCCTGGTGGCGGCAGATCGACGCCTGGCGCGCGCGCAAGTGCCTCGCCTATCGCAAGTCGGACGACATCATCAAGCCGCAATACGCTATCGAGCGCCTGTATGCGCTCACCCGCGACCGCGACACCTACATCACGACGGAGGTCGGCCAGCATCAGATGTGGGCGGCGCAGTTCTACAAGTTCGAGCAGCCGCGCCGCTGGATGACGTCGGGCGGGCTCGGCACGATGGGCTACGGCCTGCCGGCCGCGGTCGGCGTGCAGATCGCCCATCCCGACGCGCTGGTGATCGACATCGCCGGCGAAGCCTCCGTGCTCATGAACATGCAGGAAATGTCGACCGCGGCGCAGTACCGGCTGCCGATCAAGGTCTTCATCCTCAACAACCAGTACATGGGCATGGTGCGGCAGTGGCAGGAGCTGCTGCACGGCGGGCGCTATTCCGAGAGCTATTCGGCGGCGCTGCCCGATTTCGTGAAGCTCGCCGAGGCCTATCACGCCGTCGGCATCCGCTGCGACAAGCCGGGCGACCTCGACGACGCCATCCGCGAGATGATCTCGGTCGACCGCGCCGTGATCTTCGACTGCGTCGTCGACAAGGAGGAGAACTGTTTCCCGATGATCCCGTCCGGCAAGGCGCACAACGAGATGCTGATGGGCGACAACCCGGAGGACATCGAGAAGGCGATCGACGAGAAGGGCAAGATCCTGGTGTGAGGCCGGGGTGACCCTGGCGCGAGGGGCCGCTCCGTCGTCCCGAGGGGGCCGTGGTCCGCTGCGCCACGTCTCGCTTGCGCGACCGGGAGGGGTGTAGGGCAGCAGCCCTTCGGCTGAACGAGCTTTGCAACGACGTCAGGACTGAGGACCGTGAGCACCACGCATTATCCCGCCGCGACGGCGATCGAACGCCCGGAACGCCACACGCTGGCGGTCATCGTCGACAACGAGCCGGGCGTTCTCGCCCGGGTCATCGGGCTTTTTTCCGGCCGCGGCTACAATATCGAGTCGCTGACGGTATCGGAGACCGAGCACGAGAAGCACCTGTCGCGCATCACCATCGTGACGACCGGCACGCCCATGGTGATCGAGCAGATCAAGAACCAGCTCGAACGGCTGGTGCCGGTTCACCGCGTCACCGATCTGACGGCGGCGGGCGCGCCGATCGAGCGCGAGCTCGCCATGGTCAAGGTGCGCGGGCGGGGCGAAAGCCGCGTCGAGGCGCTGCGGCTCGCCGACGCCTTCCGCGCCCGCGTCATCGACGCCACCATCGAAAGCTTCATTTTCGAGATCACCGGCCGGCCGGAGAAGATCGACGGCTTCGTCGAGCTGATGCTCCCCCTCGGCCTCGTGGAGGTCTCGCGCACGGGGGTCGTGGCGATCAGCCGCGGGCCGGAGGGGATGTAATTCGCCTGGCGCAACCCAGGCTGCGCAGGTGGCGCTTGATTTTCCCGCCCGTTTGCCGTTTCTGCCGCCATCAAACCAATTCACCGCCAGAGCACCAGGGATCCCATGCGCGTTTACTATGACCGCGACGCCGACCTGAACCTGATCAAGGGCAAGAAGGTCGCCATTATCGGCTACGGCAGCCAGGGCCACGCCCATGCGCTCAACCTCCGCGATTCCGGCGTGAAGGAAGTTGCGGTCGGCCTGCGCCGGGGCTCGGCCAGCGCCAAGAAGGCGCAGGCGGAGAACTTCCCCGTCATGGAGGTCGCCGAGGCGGCCCGGTGGGCGGACGTGATGATGATGCTCACGCCCGACGAGCTGCAGGCCGACATCTATCGCGACCACCTCGCCGACAACATGAAGGAAGGGGCGGCGCTGATGTTCGCGCACGGCCTCAACGTCCACTTCAACCTCATCGAGCCGCGTCCCGACCTCGACGTGCTGATGATCGCGCCCAAGGGGCCGGGCCACACGGTGCGCTCGGAGTATCTGCGCGGCGCGGGAGTGCCCTGCCTCGTCGCCATCCATCGGGACGTGTCGGGGAACGCCCACGACCTCGGCCTCTCCTACGCCTCGGCGATCGGCGGCGGCCGCGCCGGCATCATCGAGACCACCTTCAAGGAGGAGTGCGAGACCGACCTCTTCGGCGAGCAGGCGGTGCTCTGCGGCGGCCTCGTCGAGCTGATGAAGGCCGGCTACGAGACGCTGGTCGAGGCCGGCTACGCGCCCGAAATGGCGTATTTCGAGTGCGTCCACGAGGTGAAGTTGATCGTCGACCTCATCTACGAGGGCGGCATCGCCAACATGAACTACTCGATCTCGAACACCGCCGAATTCGGCGAATACGTCACGGGCCCGCGCATCATCACGGACGAGACGCGCAAGGAGATGAAGCGCGTCCTCGCCGACATCCAGGCCGGCCGCTTCACCCGCGACTGGATGCTGGAGAACAAGGTCCACCAGACCTCGTTCAAGGCCACGCGCGCGCGGGTCGCCGAGCATCCGATCGAGCAGGTCGGCGCGAAGCTGCGCGAGATGATGCCGTGGATCAAGGAGCGGGCGCTCGTCGACAAGGATCGCAACTGAGCGGCGGCGGCCTTCGGCCGCGCCAAGCGCGGTTGGCGGAAGGAAGGGCCGGGCGCCCCGCCGTCCGCCGCCTTCGCGCGCGCGGCAGCGGGCGGGGCGCCGTTTCTCCCGCCAGGCCTCCATGAGGCCCGATGCGGCAACACGCCGCGCCTGCCCGACCGCGAATCAGGAAAACATGCGCCGGCACACGGGCCGCGCCAGAGCGCAGCGCACTTTGCGCGGCTTGCGTTTGCCGGGTCGATGGGCAAGATGACGCGCGATGAGCGTGATGCCCCACCCCACGACGACGCCCTCTGTCGGCAAAACGGACGTAGAGCCCCAGGCGGCCGCGGTCACCTTGAAGGGCGTCGGGATCACGTTCCAGCTCAAGGGGCGGGCGGCCTTTGAGGCCGTCCGGGACGTGTCGCTGTCGGTCACCGACGGCGAATTCGTCGCCATCGTGGGGCCGACCGGTTGCGGCAAGTCCACGCTGCTCAACGTCGCCGCGGGCCTGCTCACGCCGTCGGCCGGCAGCGTGGCGGTCTTCGGCGCGCCGCTTGCCGGCCTCAATCGCTTCGCCGGCTATCTCTTCCAGGCCGACGCGCTGTTTCCGTGGAAGACGGCGCGCGACAATGTCGCCATCGCGCTCGAGATCGCCGGCACGCCGACGGCCGAGGCGCATGCGCGCGCGGACGAGTGGCTGGCGCGCGTCGGGCTCGCCGGGTTCGGCCCGCGCTACCCGCACATGCTCTCGGGCGGCCAGCGCAAGCGTGTGGGGCTCGCCCAGGTGCTCATCCGCGATCCGAAGATCCTGCTGATGGACGAGCCGTTCGGCCCGCTCGACGCGCAGACGCGGCAGATCATGGGCAACCTCCTGCTCGATCTGTGGAGCACGGACCGCAAGGCGGTGATGTTCGTGACGCACGACCTCGAGGAGGCGATCGCGCTTTCCGACCGCGTGGTCATCATGTCGGCGGGGCCGGCCGCGCACATCATCGGGGAATGGCGGGTTCCGCTCGCGCGCCCGCGCGACATTTCGGAGGTCAGGCTCGACCGCGCCTTCCACGATCTGCACCGCGAAATTTGGGAGGCGCTGAAGGGCGAAGTGCTCAAGGGCTATGCGCAGACCGGGGGCTGAGGACGATCGCCGCACGACGGCGGGCGCCCTTGTCGTCGCATCCGGCGGGCAGGGGCGCGCGGGCGCCGCGCGGGCCGGCAAGGGGAGCCGCGCCGGCGGCCCTTTCGCTCCGCCGGGCACGTCGTTCGCCGCGCATCCCGCCGGGCTGAGGGGTGAAGGCCGATCATGACACGCAGCTACCTCATCGCGCTTCAGGTCCTGGTCGCCGTCGCTGCGATCGCGGCGTGGCACGTGCTCACGACGGTGCCGATCTTCGGCGTGACCGTGCTGCCGCCGTTCTTCTTCTCCACGCCCCACGACGTCGCCGCCCGCATCGTCAAGTGGTTCGCGGAAGGCTCGATCTGGAAGCATCTGTGGATCACGCTGCTCGAAGCGATGCTCGCCTTCCTCATCGGCTCGGTGGCGGGCGTTCTCGTCGGCTTCTGGTTCGCGCGCAAGCCGCTCGTCGCCGCGGTGTTCGATCCTTACGTCAAGATCGTCAATGCGCTGCCGCGCGTGGTGCTCGCGCCCATCTTCGTGTTGTGGCTCGGCCTCGGCATCTGGTCGAAAGTTGCGCTGGGCGTGACGCTCGTGTTCTTCATCGTGTTCTTCAACGTCTATCAAGGCGTCAAGGAGGTGAGCCTCACCGTTCTGTCGAACGCGCGCATGCTCGGCATGAACGAGCGGCAGCTCATGCGGCACGTGTACTGGCCGTCGGCGCTGTCGTGGATGTTCTCCTCGCTGCACACCTCGGTCGGCTTCGCGGTGGTGGGGGCGGTGGTCGGCGAATATCTCGGCTCGGCGGCCGGGCTCGGCTATCTGATCCAGCAGGCCGAAGGCGTGTTCGACGTCGCTGGGGTGTTCGCCGGGATGGTCGTGCTCGCAGCCTTCGTGATCGTCATTGACCTCGTCGTGACCTTGATCGAAAACCGATTGCTGATCTGGCGTCCGGTCGCGGCCGAAACGCGGGGGTGATCCTTGTGCAGGAGGCGCGGCGCGCCGTCGCTGCGCGGTGGGGGTTTCATGCCATGGAGGGCATCATGACGGAGAGGAAACAGGCATGGTCGATGCGCCGCGCGCTCGCGGGCATCGTGGCGGGCGCGGCGGCGCTGGCGCTCGCGGCCGGCGGGGCGCTCGCGCAGGGCGCCAAGCCCAAGGTGTCCATTGCGGTCGGCGGGGCGGCCTGCCTCTGCTACCTGCCGACGGTTCTCGCCAAACAGCTCGGCGAATACGAGAAGGCCGGCCTCGACGTGGAGCTCATCAACTTCAAGGGCGGCTCGCAGGCGCTGCAGGCCGTGATCGGCGGCAGCGCCGACGTCGTGTCCGGCTACTTCGACCACTGCGTCAATCTGGCGGCGAAGAACCAGGCGCTCCAGGCCTTCGTCACCTACGACCGCTTTCCCGGCCTCGTGCTGGCCGTCTCGCCCCAGCACGGCAACGCCATCAAGTCGATCAAGGACCTCAAGGACAAGAAGGTCGGCGTCAGCGCCCCCGGCTCGTCGACGGACTTCTTCCTCAAGTACCTGCTCAAGAAGAACGGCGTCGATCCGGCCTCGGTGGCGGTGATCGGCGTCGGCCTCGACGCCACCGCGGTGGCGGCGATGGAGCACGGCAAGGTCGAAGCGGCCGTGATGCTCGATCCCGCGGTGACGCTGTTGCAGGGCAAGTTCAAGGACCTGCGGATCCTCGCCGATACGCGCACCCAGAAGGACACGCTCGACATGTTCGGCGGCGAATATCCCGGCGGCTCGCTCTACACGCGCCTCGACTGGATCGAGAAGCATCCCAAGGAAACGCAGATGCTCGCCAACGCCATGGTCGCGACGCTCAAGTGGATCCACTCCCACACCGCGGAGGAGATCATGGCGAAGATGCCGGACGAGTTCGTCGGGCCCGACAAGGGGCTCTACCTCGCCGCGCTCAAGAACACGATCCCGATGTATTCGCAGACGGGCCTGATGGACCCGAAGGGCGCGCAGGCGGTGCTCGCCGTCTTCAGCCAGTCCTCGCCGGAGGTCGCCAAGGCCAACATCGACGTATCCAAGACCTATACGAACAAGTTCGTCGAGCAGGCGATGAAGGGCATGTAACGGCGGAGAAAGTCCGCCGACCGCGATTGCCGGACCTGCCCCGGCAATCGCCGGACCCGAGAAGACCTCAAAAAGCGATCAACGGATGAGCGGGTCGATCGCCCGGTGCGGCCGCCGTTGCGCTTCCGTCCGCCGCAAGGCGCAAGCCCTCCGCCGCGGCGGCCCGGCAGGCCCGTGCGGGGCCTTCCCCCTCCGCTGCTGCCGCCCCTGACATGAACATTCTCTCGATCCAGTCGCACGTCGCCTACGGACATGTCGGCAATTCCGCCGCCGTGTTCGCGCTCCAGCGCATGGGCGTCGAAGTGTGGCCGGTGCACACCGTGCAGTTCTCCAACCATCCCGGCTACGGGGCCTGGCGCGGCGAGATCTTCGACGGCGACGTGATCCGCGAGGTGGTGACCGGAATCGACGAGCGCGGCGTGCTCGGCGAATGCGACGGCGTGCTCAGCGGCTATCTGGGCGACGCCGCCATCGGCGCGGCGATCCTCGATGCGGTCGAACGGGTCAAATTCGCCAATCCCGCAGCCTATTACTGCTGCGATCCGGTGATCGGCGACGTCGATCGCGGCGTCTATGTGCGGGACGGCATTCCCGAGTTCCTGCGCGAGCGCGCGGTGCCGGCCGCCGACATCGTCACGCCGAACCAGTTCGAGCTCGATTATCTGACCGGCCGCCGCAGCGGGACCCTCCGCGAGGCGCTCGAGGCGATCGACGCGCTCCACGCCATGGGGCCGCGCATCGTGCTCGTGACGTCGCTGCAGACGGCCGAGACGCCCGCCCAGGCGATCGATCTCGTAGCCTCCGACCGCACGGAGCGGCTGCGCCTGCGGATGCCGCGGCTTCCCATCGCCGTCAACGGCGCGGGCGACATGATGGCGGCGCTGTTTCTCGCCCGCTTCCTGCGCGAGGGAACGCTGGCCCGCGCCCTGTCGCTTGCCGCCGCGAGCGTCTTCGGCGTGCTCGAGCGCACCGAAGAGGCGGGCTCGAACGAGCTTCTGCTGATCGACGCGCAGGACGAGTGCGCCGAGCCGCGCCGCGATTTCGCGGTCGAGACTCTGTAGGCGCCCGCCGCCCTTGCGCGAGCGCGGCATCTTCGTCACTGTCGACCGTCCGCAACGCGGTCCCTTCGTCATGCCGGGCCGGCCGGTGAAGATGTCAAACTCCTCCGCCGAGGTGGAGGCGGCGCCGCTGCTCGGCGCCGACAAGGCTGCGCTCTGCGGCGAATGGCTCGGGCTTTCGCCGCAGGGTCTCGCCGCGCTCAAGGCGGCGCAGGTGATCTGATCGCCTCGCGACCGACGTTGCGCCGGACCATGCCCGCCGTCGCCCGGCGGGCGAAGGAGGCTTTGATGCGGCGCCGCTTCGCCACGCTCGATGTCTTCACCCGCCGGCGCTTTGCGGGGAACCCGCTCGCCGTCGTGCTGGATGCGGAGGGGCTCGACGCCGCCGCCATGCAGGCGCTCGCGCGCGAGTTCAACCTGTCCGAGACCGTGTTCGTGCTGCCCCCCGCCGACGCCGGGCACCGCGCGCGGCTGCGCATCTTCACCCCCGCCACGGAACTGCCTTTTGCGGGGCATCCGACGGTCGGGACCGCCGTGCTGCTCGCCCGCCTCGATGGGCTGACGCAGGAGCAGGAGATGATCCTGGGCGAGAGCATCGGTCCCGTTCGCTGCCGGGTCGAGCCGGCGCGCGGGGACTTCGGCCGCGCGCGCTTTGCGCTGCCGCGCCTGCCCCAGCATTTCGGCAATGCGGCCGAGGCGACCGAGATTGCGGCGGCGCTCGGCCTCGAGCTCGACGATCTCGGCTGCGACGATTACGAATTGGGCCGCTGGTCGGCGGGCAACGTCTTCACCATGGTGCCGGTGCGAGGGCGCGACGCCATCGAGCGGGCGCGGCCCGACCCCGCTCACTGGGAGGCGGCGTTCGGTTCGGTGGGATCCCGCGCCGCCTTCCTGTTCTGCCGCGAGGTCGTGGAGAAGGGCCACGCCTTTCACGCGCGCATGTTCGCGCCCGGGCTCGGCATCGGCGAGGACCCGGCGACCGGCTCGGCCGTCGCGGCCTTCGCGGGCCTCGTCGCGCGCCATGCCGGGCTCGCGGACGGCGAGCACGCGCTCGCCATCGAGCAAGGCTACGAGATGGGGCGCCCCAGCCTGATTGAGCTCGGCCTCACGCTCGAGGGCGGCGCGCTCGTCGCGGCCGCGATCGGCGGCGACGCCGTGCTCGTCAGTGAAGGGACGATCGAGGCCTGATGTCGGCGACGAGCGACCATCCGATCCTCGAGATCGAGCGGCTCGATCTGCGCTTTGCGCCGCGGCCGTGGGCCTTCGCCGAGGAGCGCCGCCGCGAGATCGACGCCCATTTCGCCGCGCTGCAGCGCGCGAGGCCGGCGCTGTGGAACGGCCGCGTGCTGCTCCAGCACCGGCACGAGATCGCCGGCGGCGTGCTGCGCGGGGACTACCTGGAGACGGATTTCGCGAGCTTCATCGCCTGGCGCGACTGGGGCGCGCCCGACCGCTCGGTCACCAACTGCTTCGCGCTCGGGGCGGTGCTCTCGGCCGACGGCGCGTTTCTGCTCGGCGAAATGGGCGCGCACACCGCCAATGCCGGCCGCGTCTATTTCCCGGGGGGAACGCCCGATCCGTCCGACGTGGTGGAGGGCCGCGTGGACCTCGAGGGCAGCGTGCGGCGCGAGCTGCTCGAGGAGACCGGGCTCGCGGAGGCCGATTTCCGCGCCGATCCGACCTGGTTCGCGGTGCTCGCCGGACCGCGCATCGCGCTCATCAAGGTGCTGCGCGCGGCGGAGACGGCCGCCGCGCTGCGCGCGCGCGTGCTGCGCCACATCGCGGCCGACCCCGAGGCGGAGCTTGCCGGCGTTCGCCTGGTGCGCAGCCTCGCCGATCTCGATCCGCAGATGCCGAGCTTCGTGCAGGCGTTCCTGATGCATTTCTGGAGCCGGCCCGCACGCCCCGGCGCAGGACTGCGCCCGGGCCGGCCGCAGCCCGACTGCGCGCAAGAGCCATGATCCCGTCCGCCATCATCGAGCGCTTCCGCATCACGAAACCCGGCACGTTCCGGCTTCGCGATTTTGCCTGCGACGACACCTGCGGCCTCGACATCGACAAGGACGCGGCGAAGGATCTGCTGGCGCAGGGCATCGAGCGCCTCTCCAAGCTGCAGGAGAAGCTCTACGCCCAGGACCGCTGGGCGCTCCTCGTCATCTTCCAGGGGATGGACGCCTCCGGCAAGGACAGCGTCATCAAGCACGTGATGTCGGGCGTCAATCCGCAGGGCTGCGAGGTGCACGCCTTCAAGGCGCCGAGCCCGCAGGAGCTCGATCACGACTTCCTGTGGCGCACCACGCAATGTCTGCCCGAGCGCGGGCGCATCGGCATCTTCAACCGCTCCTACTACGAGGAGGTGCTCGTGGTGCGGGTCCACGAGGAGTATCTGGCGCGCCAGAAGCTGCCGCCGGAGCTCGTGACCAAGGCGATCTGGAACGAGCGCTTCGAGGACATCCGCAATTTCGAGCGCTACATCGCGCGCAACGGCATCCGCCCGGTCAAGTTCTTCCTGCACGTCTCGAAGGAAGAGCAGCGCCGGCGCTTCCTCGAACGGCTCGACGACCCCGACAAACGGTGGAAGTTCTCGCTGGACGACGTGGCGGAGCGCAAGCTGTGGGGCCGCTACATGCGCGCCTACGAGGAGGCGATCCGCGCCACCGCCTCCCCGGAGGCGCCCTGGTACGTCGTTCCCGCCGACCACAAATGGTTCGCGCGCCTCCTCGTCGCGGGCGCGATCGTGGACGCCTTGGAAAGGCTCAATCTCAGCTTCCCCGAAATTTCCCCGCCGGTCCTGCGGGAGATGCGCAAGGTGCGCAAGGCGCTCTTGGCCGAGCGCCCTGTGCGCGCGAAGAGCTGAGCCGCGACGCGCCGGTGCCGCTCGGGCGGGCTCGTGCCCCGTCGTCCTTCGAGGCTCGCTTCGCGCGCACCTCAGGATGACGGGAATTTCAGGACGACGGGAATTTCAGGACGACGGGAATTTCAGGACGACGGGAATTCAGGGGGATGGGAATTCAGGATGACCGCCGTGCTGTCCCGCGCCGTCATCCTGAGGCAGCACGCGGAATGGCGGCGCCCGAAATCCTTCTTGCGCCGTCATCCTGAGGCAGCCGCCGCAGGCGGCCCTCGAAGGATGACGGCGGACCGAAGCGGAGGCGGGCCGGCCTCGGGGGAGGAGAGCCTCTGCGGCGGCTTCAGCGGTAGCCGTATCGTGTCTTGACCGCGGCGAGGCGGCGGTTGGCGTCGCCCACGCGGCCCGCGGCACAGGCGGCCTTGACTTCCCCGAGATCGGCGACAGCCTGGCGATAGACCGAGCGGTTGAGGTTGCCGGTCCGCTCGTCGTTTTCGATCACGGCCTCGAATCCGGCGATCCGTTCCGAGCAAGCGGGAGGGCCGCCGACACGATAATTGAAGGTGCCGCCGAACACGGTGAGGCCCGCGCTCCCGTCCGGCGTCTCGACGGTGGTGACGCATCCGGCGAGCAGAAGGGCGAAGGCGGCGGCAAGGGGTCTGGCCCGGTCAAGCATTGCGTAGCAGCGACGTATTGGCTAATAGAGATGCGATCGGCGTCCGATTAACGCGCAGTTCAGCACTATGCGCAATTCTGGGCGTCCTGGAAGAGGGCAAGGCATGTCGACGCGCTACGATTCTCGCGCGCTCGCACGGAGGGCCGCACCGGCCGCCTCCGGCCGCACCCTTGCGCCCCTGTTCCCGCGTCTCGCCGACGGTCTCCTTCTGCTTACCTGCCCCTGAGGGCCGGCAGGGCGCCTTGCGCCTGGGCACTCAGGGGGCGGAACAAGGCGAGGACCCCGGAGCGCCCGCGCGGCGCGAAGACCAGAAGGACCACTTTCCATGAGCACGCAGGCCGGATCCGAGAAGGATCGCGTCATCATTTTCGACACCACCTTGCGCGACGGCGAGCAGTCGCCGGGCGCCACCATGACGCACGAGGAGAAGCTCGAAGTCGCCGAACTGCTCGACACCATGGGCGTCGACGTCATCGAGGCCGGATTCCCGATCGCCTCGGAGGGCGATTTCCTCGCCGTGCAGGAGATCGCCAAGCGCACCAAGAACGCCATCGTCTGCGGCCTCTCGCGCGCCTCGCCCAAGGACATCGACCGCTGCGCCGAGGCGGTGAAGCCGGCCCGCCGCAGCCGCATCCACACCTTCATCTCCACCTCTCCGGTCCACATGAAGTGGAAGCTGCAGATGGAGCCGGAGCAGGTCTACGAGCTCGTGATCCAGCAGGTGACGCGCGCGCGCAACTACACGGACGACGTCGAGTGGTCCTGCGAAGACGGCACGCGCACCGACCACGACTTCCTCTGCCGCTGCGTCGAGGCGGCGATCAAGGCCGGCGCGACGACGATCAACATCCCCGACACCGTCGGCTACACCGTGCCGGACGAATACGCGGCGCTGTTCCGCATGGTGATGGAGCGCGTGCCGAACGCCGACAAGGCGCGCTTCTCGGTGCATTGCCACAACGATCTGGGCATGGCGGTGGCGAACTCGCTCGCCGGCGTTCGCGCCGGTGCGCGCCAGATCGAATGCGCGATCAACGGCATCGGCGAGCGGGCCGGCAACGCCGCGCTCGAAGAGGTCGTGATGGCCATGCGCGTGCGCAACGACGTGCTGCCGTACTGGACCAACATCGACACCACCATGCTCATGCGCGCCTCCAAGCTCGTCTCGGCGGTGACCTCGTTCCCGGTGCAGTACAACAAGGCGATCGTCGGCCGTAACGCCTTCGCGCACGAGTCCGGCATCCACCAGGACGGCATGCTCAAGAACAACCAGACCTACGAGATCATGACGCCCGAGAGCGTGGGCGTGAAGCAGACCTCGCTGGTCATGGGCAAGCATTCCGGCCGCCACGCCTTCATGCACAAGCTGGAGGAGCTGGGCTACAAGCTCTCGGACAACCAGCTCGAGGACGCCTTCGTGCGTTTCAAGGCGCTCGCCGACCGCAAGAAGCACGTCTACGACGAAGACATCGAGGCGCTGGTCGACGAGGAGATCGCCACCGCGCAGGACCGTATCAAGCTGGTGTCGCTCACCGTCATCGCCGGAACGATGGGGCCGCAGTCGGCCACCGCGACGCTCGATATCGACGGCCGGCACGAGACCGTGCAGGCGACCGGCAACGGACCCGTCGACGCGACCTTCAACTGCATCAAGAAGCTGGTGCCGCACGAGGCGACGCTCGAGCTCTATCAGGTGCATGCGGTGACCGAAGGCACCGACGCCCAGGCGGAGGTTTCGGTGCGGCTCGCCGAGAACGGCAAGTCCGTGACCGCCAAGGGGGCCGATCCCGACACGCTCGTGGCCTCGGCGAAGGCCTATCTCGGCGCGCTCAACAAGCTGATGATCAAGCGCCAGCGCCACCGGCCCGAGGCGATCTCGGCGCCGTAAGCGCGGACTTTCTGGCCCCCGGTCGCCGCCGTCCGGCGGCGTCCGGCCCGACGGCCGGGTTCGGCCGGCAGTTCCCCCAGCCCTCGTTCGGGCCGCACGGGCAGACCCGCGCATCCGCCGGGATGGCGTCTCCCCGCCGGGCCGCTCCGGCGGGGCGGGCGCGGCGCCGCGTCGGCGGAACGGCGGCAGGACGCCGCGCGCCCGCGGCGTTGACCACTCGCCCGCCGCAGACCCCGCGGCGTTAACCACTCGCTAACCATAGATTGGGCAAATCTTGCCCAGGGGCGCGAGGAGTTTGCGGAGAAGGTGGCGATCGATCGCCGGCGCCGGCGCGCCCCGGCGAGGATGGAATGACGGACGTCACCGCGGGGCAGGGCATAGGCGGGCTGAGCATGCCGCGGCTGAGCGCGCTGGGCGTGCTGCTCAAGCGCGGCGACATCGGGCTCGCCGTCGGCGTAATGACCATTCTGGTCGTCCTGATTCTGCCGCTGCCGCCGCTGCTGCTCGACGTCTTTCTGGCGATCTCGATCATCTTTTCGGTGCTCATTCTGATGACGGCGCTGTTCATCCAGGCGCCGCTCGAATTCTCCGCATTCCCGACCGTCCTGCTGATCGCCACCATGCTGCGGCTCGCGCTCAACCTCGCGTCGACCCGCCTCATCCTCGCGCACGGCCACGAAGGCACCGCCGCTGCCGGCCACGTCATCCAGGCGTTCGGCAATTTCGTGATGGGCGGCAACTTCGTCATCGGCGTCATTGTTTTTACGATTCTCGTGATCGTGAACTTCGTGGTCATCACCAAAGGTTCGGGCCGCATCGCCGAGGTCGCCGCGCGATTCAACCTCGACGCCATGCCGGGCAAGCAGATGGCGATCGACGCGGATTTGTCCGCCGGCCTGGTGGACGAAGCCGAGGCGCGCCGCCGGCGCAAACAGCTCGAGGACGAGAGCGCCTTCTACGGCGCCATGGACGGCGCCTCGAAGTTCGTCCGCGGCGACGCCATTGCCGGTCTCCTGGTCGTGTTCATCAACGTGATCGGCGGCATGATCATCGGCATCGCCCAGCAGGGCATGGCGTTCAGCGAGGCGGCCCACACCTACACGGTGCTCACCATCGGCGACGGCCTGGTGACGCAGGTGCCGGCCTTGATCGTGTCGACCGCGGCGGGCCTTCTGGTGTCGAAGGCCGGCGTGTCGGGCGCGGCCGATCAGGCGCTGCTCAAGCAGCTTTCCGGCTACCCGAAGGCGCTCGGCATGTCGGCGATCGTCATGGGCATTCTGGCGCTGCTGCCCGGCATTCCGATGCTGCCGTTCGTGGCCCTCGGCGGCGGCGCCGGCGCGCTCGCCTATGTCATCCACCGCCGCAACAAGCAGGCGGCCGCCGCGGCGGTGTCCAAGCCGGAGGCCGACGCCCAGGCCGCCCCCGCCGAGGAGCCCGTCTCCGCGGCCCTCAAAATGGACGACCTCAAGATCGAGCTGGGCTATGCGCTCCTGCCGCTCGTCAATGCCGCCGACGGCAGCGATCGCGTCACCGAGCAGATCAAGGCGCTGCGCCGCTCTCTCGCCGCCGAGCTTGGCTTCGTCATGCCGCCGGTGCGCATCCTCGACAATGTTGCGCTGGAGCCCAACACCTACGTCATCAAGGTCAAGGAGGTGGACGCCGGGTCCGGCCGGGTGTGGCCGGGCCAGTACATGGTCATGGACCCGAACGGCGGGCAGGTCGATCTGCCCGGGCTTCACACCACGGAGCCGACCTTTGGCCTGCCGGCGACCTGGATCGATGCCGCGCTCAAGGAGGAGGCGGCCATCAAGGGCTACACGGTGGTCGACGCCTCGACGGTCCTCGCCACCCACCTCACCGAGGTGATCAAGAGCAACGTCGCCGAGCTGCTCTCCTACGCGGAGGTGCAGAAGCTGCTCAAGGAGCTGCCGAAGGAACAGGCGGAGCTGCTCAAGGACATTGTGCCCTCGCAGATCACCACCTCGGGCATTCAGCGGGTCCTGCAGCTCCTGCTCGCGGAGCGGGTCTCGATCCGCGATCTCGGAACCATCCTCGAGGGCATCGCGGACGGCCTCGCCTTCACCCGCAACCCCGGCATGCTGGTCGAGCATGTGCGCGTGCGGATCGCACGCCAGATCTGCGCCCAGCACATGTCTCCGGGCGGCTACCTGCCCATCATCGCCCTGTCGGCCGCCTGGGAGCACGCCTTCGCGGAGGCGATCGTCGGCCAGGGCGAGGAGCGAAGCCTCGCCATGCAGCCCTCGAAGCTCACGGAGTTCGTCACGCTGGTGCGCCAGCGGTTCGAAGAGGCGGCCCGGGAAGGGGAGGCGCCGGTTCTCGTCACCTCGCCGGGCATCCGCCCCTTCGTCCGCGACATCGTCGAGCGGTTCCGCGCCCAGACCGCGGTCCTGTCGCAGGCCGAAATCCATCCGCGGGTGCGGCTGAAGACCGTCGGAACCATTTGAGCCCGCGCCGCTAAGTCGTTCCTGTCGCCGCTTGCGAATCCGGCGGCGCGCCGCCGCGACCCTTACGAAAGATTAATGCGGCCGTAATCGGCCGGTTAGCCCGGGCGGACTATGGAACCGGCCGAGGGCGCCTGCCGTTGTGACGACGGATCAAGGCAAGCGCGGCCGAAGGAGCTTTTCCGCCCGCGCTGCGGCCGAAGAACGAGCCGGATCGTCTCCCGTCGCGACCAGACGACGGAAAAGAACCGGGGACGGCGTGTCATGAACCACTCGATCATCACAGCAGACCGCAACACCCACGTGAAGATCGTGGTCGTGGCGCTGGTCGCCGCGATCATGGTCGTGACCGTGGGCATCGCCGCGCATCTGCGCAGCTCCGGCGTGGAGCTCGCGGGCGTGATGCCGGACAAGCCCGCCAAGGCGGGCGTCGTGAGGCCGAACACGACCATAAACTGGACCGCCGGCGACGACGTGGCGATCCGCTGACGATTTCCTGAAGTGACCTCCCAAGTGACCTCGGCGCGCCGGACCGGCGCGCTTTTTTTGCGGCCTTTTGCCCGGCGCGTCCGGCTCTTCGACCGGCGGGGCGCAGGGTCGGTGCTGCGCCCCGGGCCACCTGCGGCAGGCCGGGGGCGTCTATGCTTGGCTGCGTTCCCGTGGGTCGCCGTAGCCGCCCGCGGTCGGCGTCTGGATGACGATCGCCTCGCCGGGATCGAGCGTCGTCGCGTCGCAGCCCTGAAGCCGCTCCAGGCGCCCGTCCTTGCGGCGCACCCAGTTCTCGCCGACCTGGCCCGGCTCGCCCCCCGCAAGGCCGAAGGGCCGCACGCGCCGGTGGCCCGACAGAATGGTGCACTCCATCCGTTCGAGAAAGCGGATCGTGCGGCGCACGCCGTCCCCCGCCTTCCACTTGCCGCGCCCGCCGGAGTCCGGGCGGATGTGGAAGTCTTCGAGCACCACGGGGTAGCGGAACTCCAGGACTTCGGGGTCGGTGAGACGCGTATTGGTCATGTGCGTGTGCACCGCGTCGGTGCCGTCGAAGCCAGGGCCTGCCGGCGAGCCGGAGCAGATCGTCTCGTAGTACTGGTAGCGGTCGTTCCCGAAATTCAGGTTGTTCATCGTGCCCTGCGCGGCCGCGAGCGCGCCGAGCGCGCCGAACAGGCAGTTGGTGACCGCCTGAGAGGTCTCGACATTGCCGGCGACGACCGCGGCCGGGTAGCGCGGCGAAAGCATCGAGCCCTCCGGGATCACGATTCTGATCGGCCGCAGGCAGCCGGCGTTCATCGGAATGTCGTCGTCGACCATGACGCGGAAGACGTAGAGGACGGCCGCGCGCGTCACCGGCTCCGGCGCGTTGAAGTTCGTCGGCTGCTGCGGGGAGGTGCCGGTGAAGTCGACGGTCGCCTCGCGCTTCTCCCGATCGACGGTGATTTTCACCTTGATCACCGTGCCCTGATCCATCTCGTAGGTGAATTCGGAGTCGTGCAGCCGGTCGATGACGCGCCGCACGCTTTCCGCGGCGTTGTCCTGCACATGCTGCATGTAGGCCTTGACCACGGGCAGCGTGAACTGCGCCACCATCTTGCGCAGCTCCTGCACGCCCTTTTCGTTGGCGGCGATCTGCGCCTTGAGGTCGTTGATGTTTTGCACCGGGTTGCGCGCGGGGTAGCGCGCACGCGTCAGGAGCTCGTAGAGCTCCTGTTCGCGGAAGCGGCCGCGTTCGACCAGCTTGAAGTTGTCGATATAGACCCCTTCCTCCTCGATCGTGGTCGCGTGCGGCGACATCGAGCCGGGCGAGATGCCGCCCACGTCCGCGTGGTGCCCGCGGCTCGCGACCCAGAACAGGATTTCGCGCCCCGCCTCGTCGAACACCGGCGTGCAGACGGTGATGTCCGGCAGGTGCGTGCCGCCGTTGTAGGGCGCATTGATCGCATAGACGTCGCCGGGGGCGATGCGGCCCGCGTTCTCGCGGATGATGGTCTCCACCGCGCGGTCCATCGAGCCGAGATGCACCGGCATGTGCGGCGCATTGGCGACGAGCGAGCCATCGGCGTCGAACACCGCGCAGGAGAAGTCGAGCCGTTCCTTGATGTTGACCGAATAGGCGGTGTTCTGCAGCGACACGCCCATCTGCTCGGCGATCGACATGAACAGGTTGTTGAACACTTCGAGCATCACGGGGTCGGCGTCGGTGCCGACGGCGTGTTCGCGCTGCTTCGCCACCACGCGCGTGAGCACGAGGTGGTTCCTGGCCGTGACCTCGGCCTGCCAGCCGTCCTCGACGACGATGGTCTGGTGCGGCTCGACGATGATCGCCGGTCCCGGCACCGTGTGCCCGGGCCTCAACTGCTCGCGCGTGAACACGCGCGCCTCGTGCCACGCCCCGGCCGAGAAGAACCGCGTCATGCGGGTCGGCGCGGGCAGGGGATCGCGCGTCGTTTCGTAGAGAGGCTCGGGCAATCTCGCCCCGCCGCCGACCGCCTCGACCGAGATCGCCTCGACGACGAGCTGCTTCGTCTCGTCGATGAAGCCGAACCGCGCCTTGTGCGCCGCCTCGAAGGCCTGCTTCATCGCCGCGAGGGACGGCGCGCCATCGGCGGAGGCAGCCGCGAGCGTGAATGCCGGAACCACGAGCGGAGTATCGGTCCCGGCATAGCGGATGTGGGCGCGCACGTGCACGGTGACGTCGCGCGCGGCCACGCCCTGGCCGGCGACCTCGGCGCGCGCCTCGTCGGCGAGCCTGCGCCCCACGCTTATGATCGCCGCCAGAGCCGTCTCGCCGAGCGGCTCCTCGACGGCCTGCTGGCGCGTCGCGCGGATGTCGGCGAGGCCCATGCCGTAGGCGGACATGAGCGACGAAAGCGGGTGAATCAGCACCTTCGTCATGCCGAGCGCATCGGCGACGAGACAGGCGTGCTGGCCCCCGGCCCCACCGAAGCAGTTGAGCGCGTAGCGCGTGACATCGTAGCCGCGCTGCACGGAAATCTTCTTGATCGCGTTGGCCATGTTCTCGACCGCGATGCGGATGAAGCCGTCGGCGACCGCTTCCGGCGTGCGGCCGTCGCCGACTTCGCGCGCGAGCTCGGCGAAGGCCTCTCGCACGGCCTCGGCATCGAGCGGCTGATCCTGGTGCGGCCCGAAGATCTTCGGGAAAAAGTCGGGGATCAGCTTGCCGACCATCACGTTCGCGTCGGTGACGGCGAGCGGCCCGCCGCGCCGGTAGCATTTCGGTCCCGGATTGGCGCCCGCCGAATCCGGCCCGACGCGGAAGCGTGCGCCGTCGAAGTGCAGGATCGAGCCGCCGCCGGCCGCGACGGTGTGGATCAGCATCATCGGGGCGCGCATGCGCACGCCGGCGACTTCGGTCTCGAAGGTGCGCTCGTATTCGCCGTCGAAATGCGACACGTCGGTGGAGGTGCCGCCCATGTCGAAGCCGATAAGGTGCTGGAAGCCCGCTTCGCGGCCGGTCTCCGCCATGCCGACGACGCCGCCCGCGGGGCCCGACAGGATCGCGTCCTTGCCTTGAAAGAGCTCGGCGGCGGTGAGCCCGCCGGACGACATCATGAACATCAGCCGCGCGCGCCCTTCGCGGTCCTCGGAAAGGGGGAGGCCGGCATGCGGCGCGGGCCGGGGGGCGGTCGTCGCGTCGCCTGGGATTTCTCCGCGAACCGCTTCGCGGTGCGCCCCTCCTTTTTCGGGGGAAGGCGATGATGGGGCGGCAATCGAGGTCAGTTCCTCGGCCACCTGCGCCACGTAGCGGCGCAGGATGGGCGAGAGATAGGCGTCGACCACCGTGGTGTCGCCGCGCGCCACCAGCTTGATGAGCGGCGAGACTTCGTGGCTCACGGACACCTGGGGGAACCCGAGGGCGCGGGCGAGCGCCGCCACCTCGCGCTCGTGGGCGGGATAGCGGTAGGCGTGCATGAACACGATCGCAACCGCGCGGATGCCGTCGCGCAGCGCCTCCTCGAGCGCCGCGCGGGCGGCGGCGAGGTCGGGCGCGCGTTCCACGGTTCCGTCCGCGCGCACGCGCTCGTCGATCTCGACGACGCGCTCGTACAGCATGTCCGGCTTGACGATCCGGCGCGCGAAGATGTTGGGGCGGGCCTGGTAGCCGATGCGCAGCGCGTCGCGAAAGCCCTTGGTGATCAGCAGCAGCGTGCGCTCGCCCTTGCGCTCCAGAAGGGCGTTGGTCGCGACCGTCGTGCCCATCTTGATCGCGCCGATGCGGCCCGGCGGAATCGCCTCCCCCGGCGGTATGCCGAGCAGATCGCGGATGCCCTGCACGGCGGCGTCGCGATAGGCTTCGGGGTTCTCGGAGAGAAGCTTGTGCGCCACGAGCGTGCCGTCGGGCCGGCGGGCGACGATGTCCGTGAAGGTGCCGCCCCGGTCGATCCAGAAGTCCCAGGTGCCTTCAGATTGGGCAGGCGGCATCCATTCTCCCTTCGCGATCTCCAGCCTGTCTCCCTTCGCGATCGCGGCCTCATGGCCTCTCGCCGCGCCGACGGTGCTCGTCATCGGTTGCAGCGTCCTCGACGGCAGGCGGTGACGCAGCGCTCCTGCATCACCGCGCCGCCGGTCGCGCTCAGGCGGCCGCCTTCAACAGCCCCTCCGCCCGCAGCGCCTCCTCGACCTTCGGACGCGCGGCCACGCGGGCCACATAGGCGACGATGTTGGGCCAGCCCGACAGGTCGATGTGCTGGATCGTCGTCCAGCGCAGCACGGTGAACAGATAGGCGTCGGCGGCGGTGAACTGATCGCCCATCAGATATTGGCGTCCGGCGAGGTGCTTTTCGACGTAGTTGAAGCGATTGGCGAGGTTCTCCTTGGCGACCGGCTTGTAGTCGTCCGGCGTGTTCGGGCGGAACAGGGGCGTGAAGTTCTTGTGCAGCTCGGAGGTGACGAAGTTGAGCCACTCGAGCACATGGTAGCGCTCCCGCGTGCCGGCCGGCGGCACGAGCCCGGCCTGGGGCGCAAGGTCCGCGATGTACTGCACGATGGCCGGCCCCTCGGTCAGGATGTCGCCGTCGTCGAGCTGGAGCGCCGGCACCTGGCCCTTGGGGTTGATCTGCCAGTAGTCGGCGCCGGACGCCGTCTTCTTGGCGCGGTTGTCGACCCGCTCGAGCTCGATGGGCACGCCCGCCTCGCGCGCGACGATGTGCGGCGACAACGAGCAGGCCCCCGGCGAATAGTAGAGTTTCATCGCAATCCCCTTGCTGTTGCGCATCAACGGCGCGGATGGTTTCTCGAAATCGGTGCGCGACGCAAGCTGGTCGCGACATGGCTCTCATCCCGGCCGTTCCGCTTGACATGGCGCCGCAAGGATCGGGGACGCGGCTTCCGACCGAGCCGCGATCCGGCCGCAGCGCGGTCCGCTCAATCGGCGCCCGGAATCGCGCGCGGCAGTTTCGCCTCGAGAGCGCGGGCGGCGTCCTCTTCGGGCGCGAAGCTGAGACGGCCCGCGGGGCGGCCCGTCAGCCGGCGCTCGTACGCCCGCCGGGCGATGAGGTCGCCCGGCATCGCGGCCGGCTTGCAGATCGTGCGGCCCGAGTGCCGCCGCGCCAGGTCCACATGGATGTGATCGTAATGAAAGATGTTGGAGCCGGGCGCGAGCACGGTCGAGAACTGGTCGCAGGCCGCGGACTGGACGTCGCGCAAAAATCCCTGTTCCTCCGGCTCGCCGCGCCAGCCGTCCTGGACGGTGATGCGCCGCCCGTCGGCGAGCGTGAAGGCCGCGATGTCGAGCGCATTGCCGAAGGCGTGCTCGGAAATCGGGGCGCCGCGCTGCCCGTTCATGCCGCGGCACGAATAGGCGGAAATCTGCCTGATCTCGACCACCGGCTGGTTGAACCAGCGCTGCGCGGCGGGCTGCACCGCCTCCGCCACCCAGCGGTCGAGCGCCGACACCATAGGGCAGGCCAGGGTGGCAGCCGGCACAACGGAGACGGCCGTGCCGGAGAGGGAGACGTCCGGCTCGCGCCGGGGGCCGAGACGCGGGAGCGGCGAATCCTGCCGCCCGGGGGCGCGTGGCGCGGGATAGCCGTCGGATCGCCTCTCGCCCCTCTGCGGAGGGCGGACGAGCGGCTTCGCCCCGGGCACGGCGTAGGGGTCGACGTCAGCCGTCTCCGGCTCTTCGTCCTCGTCCGGCTCCAGGCCCGGCGGGTGCAGCGACAAGGGCGCGTCGCCCCATCCGGCGGGGCTCGCGGAACCGGGGTTCGGCGCGGCCTGCGCGCCGGAGGCGGGATGGGCGACGGGCGCCGGCGGCCTCAGCGCGGGAGGAAGGTCGCGCAGCGCTTGGGGAATGCTGGCCGGCGGCCGCAAGTCGCTCACATAGCCGAGGATCGCGCTTTCGCCGAGGACGGCGACCTTCAACGGATAGTCGGCGCCGCAGATGCCCGGCCCCTCGATCGGCTTGACGGGCGTGATCCCCGGACCCGGCTTCACCGCGCCGGAATTGAGGCAGGCAAGCTCGGCCTCACGGCGCCAGGGGTCGCGCTCCTCGAAGCTCAGCCAGCCGCGACCGCAGCCGGCAAGCGCAAGGAGAACGGCGGAGCCGACAAGATACAGGGCCACTCCACGCCTCATGGGCGGAGAATGTGCGGCATTTCGTTAAAGTTTGTTCAAGACTCGCCGCATCCGCCTCCGCCGCGATCTCCCCGGGGGGCAGGCCGGCAGCCGGCTCGGTGACGGCGCATGGCTCGGTGCCTTCGGTCCGCTGGGGAGGGGCGGCGCGGCCGCCGCGTGCTCATATCCGTGCTCACATCTTTCTCAGAGGCTGGCCCCGGCTTCGCCCGCAGAGGGTTCCTGCGGGCCTAAACGCAGCGCCGCGACGTTGAATTCGCCCGGAGGGCGAGGGGCGGCGTGCCGCAGCGCACCACGCCCGGCGCTTTCGGGGGACCCGCCCGCTCTGGTAGACTGCGCCCCCAGTGCAACAAGCCGAGAGGCCGCTCAGTGGATCATGCTACGAACCTGAATGTGCTGGCCGCGTGCGTCGCGCTCTTGTTCATCGGCGCCATCCTGCTCGGTGCATTCTGACGACGGTTCAGTCCAACGAACAACGCCTGACCCCGCCTTCAGCAGGTTCACAGGGCAAAAGGACTGCGTATCCCAACACCGGAGAGCGGGCTCTCCGGTGTTTGCGTATTACCACGGATCGTCTTGCGGCGCGCGGGCGCGCCGGCGACCTGCCGGCCTGAGGGCCGGCCGGCATCGCGAGCGAGGCCCGCGCGCACCCGGCTACCGGGTGTGCGTCATCGTCGCCTGCTGCGAGAGCGCGTCGCAGGTGATGGTCACCTTGCCGTCCGATACGGGAACCTGCGCCTGCTTCACCGTCTCGGTGTCGAGGGTGACGACGGGCGGCTGCGTCGCGCCCTCGGGCGCCGTCCTCAGGCTTTCGACGCAGGTGGAAAACGGCATCGACTGCTGAATCGTGGTCTCTTCTGCAAACGCCGTCGAGCACAGACTCACGGCGAAGGCGGCGGCATATTTGAGCATCGGAACTCTCCGTGCGGGGGATGCCCGCATAAAGGCCGCCGAACGGGTTAAAGGCGCGTGCCGCGCGCCATCGCAATTCGTGCGCGACGATTCATTTTCGAGAAAGCATGCGGCGAGGGCGTTACGCGGCTGCTTCCCGCTCGGTCTGGCGCGGGTCGTAGTTGAGGATCGGGGCGAGCCATCGCTCGGCTTCCGCCGTGGTCCAGCCCTTGCGCCTGGCGTAGTCCTCGACCTGGTCGCGCTCGATCCTGCCGACGCCGAAATAATGGCTCTCCGGATGGCTGAAATAGAGGCCGCAGACGGACGCGCCCGGCCACATCGCGAAGCTTTCGGTGAGCCTCACGCCGATGCGGTCCTCGCCCGCAAGCAGGTCGAACAGGGTGCGCTTCTCGGTGTGATCGGGCTGCGCCGGATAGCCGGGCGCCGGACGGATGCCGCGATATTGCTCGGCGATCAGCGCCTCGTTCGTCAGCGCCTCGTCGGGCGCATAGCCCCAGAACTCCTTGCGCACGCGCTCGTGCATGCGCTCCGCCAGCGCCTCGGCGAGGCGGTCGGCGAGCGCCTTGACCATGATCGCGGAGTAGTCGTCGTTCGCGCGCTTGAAGCGGATCGCGACGTCGTCCTCCCCGATGCCGGCGGTGACGGCGAAGGCGCCGACATAGTCGGCAAGCCCGCTTTCTCGCGGCGCGACGAAGTCGGCGAGGGCGATGTTGGGGCGCCCCTCCCGCCGCACGAGCTGCTGGCGCAGCGTATGCAGCACGGCGCGCACCTCGCGCCGGTCCTCGTTCGTGTACACGAGGATGTCGTCACCGACCGCATTGGCGGGCCAGAAGCCGATGACCGCGGCGGCGCGGAACCAACCCTCGGCGACGATCTTGTCGAGCATCGCGCGCGCGTCCTCGTAGAGCGAGCGCGCCGCGGCGCCGAACGTCTCGTCGTGGAGGATCGCAGGGTACTTGCCGGTCAGCTCCCAGGCCGCGAAGAACGGCGACCAGTCGATGTAGTCGATGAGCTCCGCCAGCGGATAATCGGCGAAGACCTGCGTGCCGAGGATGCGCGGGCGCGGCGGCGCATAGGCGCCGGACCAGTCGAGCCTGAGCGCATTGGCGCGCGCGGCGGCGAGGCTGAGCCGCCGCTTGTCCTCCTGCCCGCGCGCATGCGCGGCGGCGATGCGGGCGTATTCCTTGCGCACATCGGCGATGTAGGCGGCCCTCGTCTCGGGCGAGAGCAGCGAGGCGACGACGCCCACGGCCCGGCTCGCGTCGTTGACATAGATGGTCTGGCCGCGCTGGTAGTTGGGATTGATCTTCACGGCGGTGTGGACGCGGCTCGTGGTGGCGCCGCCGATCAGCAGCGGAATGTCGAACCCCTCCCGCTCCATCTCCGCGGCCACATGGCACATCTCGTCGAGCGAGGGGGTGATGAGGCCCGAAAGCCCCACGATGTCCACCTTCTCGGCCCGCGCCGTTTCGAGAATCTTCGCGGCCGGCACCATGACGCCGAGGTCGATGACCTCGAAATTGTTGCACTGGAGCACGACGCCGACGATGTTCTTGCCGATGTCGTGCACGTCGCCTTTGACGGTCGCGAGCAGCACCTTGCCGGCGGCCTGCGCCTTGGCGAGGCCCTTCTCCTCCTTTTCCCGCTCCATGAACGGCATGAGATAGGCGACCGCCTGCTTCATCACGCGCGCGGACTTGACGACCTGGGGAAGGAACATCTTGCCGGCGCCGAACAGGTCGCCGACGATGTTCATGCCGGTCATCAGCGGGCCTTCGATCACGTCGAGCGGCCGCGCCGCATTCTGCCGTGCCTCCTCGACGTCGACCTCGATAAAGTCGGAGATTCCGTGCACGAGCGCGTGCGAGAGCCGTTCGTTCACGGGCCATTCGCGCCAGCCGAGATCGGCTTCCTTCCTCTCCTTGCCGCTGCGGCTCTTGAAGCGCTCCGCGAGCGCGAGCAGCCGCTCGGTCGCGTCGTCGCGGCGGTTGAGGACCACGTCCTCGCAAGCCTCGCGCAGCTCGGGGTCGAGATCGTCGTAAACGGCCATCTGGCCGGCATTGACGATGCCCATGTCCATCCCGGCGCGGATGGCGTGGAAGAGAAACACGGAGTGCATCGCCTCCCGCACCGGCTCGTTGCCGCGGAAGGAGAACGAGAGATTGGACACGCCGCCGGATATGTGCACGTGCGGCAGGTTCTGTCTGATCCAGCGCGCCGCCTCGAGGAAGGCGACGCCGTATCCGTTGTGCTCCTCGATGCCGGTCGCGACCGCGAAGATGTTCGGATCGAAGATGATGTCTTCCGGCGGGAAGCCGACCTTGTTGACGAGGATGTCGTAGGCGCGCGCGCAGATCTTCGTCTTGCGCTCCACCGTGTCGGCCTGGCCCTGTTCGTCGAAGGCCATCACCACCACGGCGGCGCCGTGGCGGCGGACGATCTTCGCCTGGCGGATGAACTCCTCCTCGCCCTCTTTGAGCGAGATCGAGTTCACGACCGCCTTGCCCTGCAGGCATTTCAGGCCGGCCTCGATGACGCGGAACTTGGAGGAATCGACCATCACCGGCACGCGCGCGATGTCCGGCTCGGAGGCGACGAGGTGCAGGAAATCCGTCATCGCCTTCTCGGAATCGAGCAGGCCCTCGTCCATGTTGACGTCGATGATCTGGGCGCCGCCCTCCACCTGCTCGCGGGCGACCGCCAGGGCGGCCTGATAGTCGCCGGCGGTGATGAGCTTGCGGAAGCGGGCCGAGCCGGCGACGTTCGTGCGCTCGCCGATGTTGACGAAGGGAATCTCCGGCGTGAGCGTGAAAGGCTCGAGGCCGGAAAGGCGCATGAGGCGCGGCACCTCCGGGATGCGCCGCGGCGCCTTGCCCTCGACCGCGCGGGCGATCGCCCGGATGTGCGCGGGCGTGGTGCCGCAGCAGCCGCCGACGATGTTGACGAGCCCCGACTCGGCGAACTCGCCCAACATCTCCGCCATGTATTCGGGGCTTTCGTCGTAGAGCCCGAATTCGTTCGGCAGGCCGGCGTTGGGATAGGCGCAGACGAGCGTGTCGGCGACGCGGGCGATCTCGTCGATATGCGCGCGCATTTCTTTGGCGCCGAGCGCGCAGTTCAAGCCCACGGCGAGGGGCTCGCAATGGCGGATCGAGTGCCAGAACGCGGTCGGCGTCTGCCCCGACAGCGTGCGGCCGGAGAGGTCCGTGATGGTGCCGGACACCATGATGGGGAGGCGCTCGCCGCGCTCCTCGAACAGTTCAAGAAGCGCGTAGATCGCCGCCTTGGCGTTGAGCGTGTCGAAAACCGTCTCGATGAGGAGAATGTCCACGCCGCCGTCGATCAAGCCGCGCGCCTGCTCGGCGTAGGCGACCTTGAGTTCGTCGAAGGTGACGGCGCGAAAGCCGGGCCGATTGACGTCCGGCGAGAGCGAGGCGGTGCGGTTCGTGGGCCCCATCGCGCCGGCGACGAAGCGCGCTCGCCCGTCCTCGCGCGCGGCGATGGCGGCCGCCTCGCGCGCGAGGCGCGCGCCCGCAAGGTTCAGCTCGTAGGCCAGCGCCGCCATGCCGTAGTCCGCCTGCGCAATGGCCGTGGACGAGAAGGTGTTGGTCTCGACGATGTCGGCGCCCGCGCGGAAATAAGCGAGATGGATCGCGCGCACCGCGTCGGGGGCGGTCAGATTGAGCAGGTCGTTGTTGCCGCGCACCTCGCGCGGCCAGTCGGCGAAGCGCTCGCCGCGGTAGCCGGCCTCGTCGAGCTTGAGCGCCTGAATCTCCGTTCCCATGGCGCCGTCGAGCAGCAGGATGCGCTCGGACGCGAGCCGGCGCAGCGTCTGCTCGACAGGGGCGGGGCGGGGTTGAGGTCGGGACATCGGCTCACTTGCTGTCGGCCCGCTCCCGGCGGGAGGGGCGCCATGCGGCGGTTGCGCGGGTCATGACCGCGATTGCGTCGCCACGCCGAATTCGCGGCGGTCGCCGGCGGGCAGCGCCGCTCGCGTGGCCTCCTGCTTCTGCTCCGGCCGCAGCCCCAGCAGGTGGCAGACCGCATAGACGAGGTCGGCGCGGTTCATCGTGTAGAAATGAAACTCCGTCACGCCGTGGTCGACGAGATCGAGCACCTGCTCGGCGGCCACGGCCGCGGCGATGAGCTTGCGGGTCGCGGGATCGTCGTCGAGCCCGTCGAAGCGCTCGGCGAGCCAGCGCGGAATGCTGGCGCCGCAGCGGGCGGCGAAATTCGTCGTCTGCTTGAAGTTCTGCACCGGCAGAATGCCCGGCACGATCGGCAGGTCGATCCCGCGCGCGCGCACGCGGTCGAGGTAGCGGAAGTAAAGGTCGTTCTCGAAGAAGAACTGGGTGATGGCGCGCGAGGCCCCGGCATCGACCTTGGCCTTGAGCATGTCGATGTCGGCCTCGACCGTGGGGCTCTCGGGATGCTTCTCCGGATAGGCGGCGACCGACACCTCGAAGTCGGCGATGCGCTTGATGCCGGCGACGAGCGCCGCCGCGTTCGCGTAGCCGCCGGGGTGCGGTTCGTAGCGCGTGCCGACGCCGCCGACGGGATCGCCCCGCAGGGCGACGATGTGGCGCACGCCGGCCTCCCAATAGGCGCGGATCACCGCGTCCACCTCGGCGCGCGTGGCCGCGACGCAGGTGAGATGCGCGGCCGGCACGAGCGTCGTCTCGGCGAGCACGCGGCGCACCGTGGCATGCGTGCGCTCGCGGGTCGAACCGCCCGCTCCGTAGGTGACGGAGACGAACGAGGGGGAAAGCGGCGCAAGGCGCCGGATCGCCTCCCACAGCGCGCGTTCCATCTCCTCCGTCTTCGGCGGGAAGAACTCGAACGACACGCGGATGTCGCGGGCGCCGCCCACGAAGCGGCTGAGGCGTCCCGGCTGCGGCGCGCAGGTCATGCGACCTCCCGTGCGGGCGCGGGTTGCTGCGGCTCGGCGACGGCGGCGCGCGGATCGCGCCCGAGCCAGAGCGAGACCGCGATCTTGCCCTCCGAACCTGCTTCCGGCGGCAGGCTGCGGTGCAGGGCGACGTCGAGGCCCGCCGCGCTCATCCACTGGCTCACCGTTTCGGGGGCAAAGCCGAGCCGGCGGTGCGCGTGCTCCTCCCGCAAGAATTCGAGGTCGTGGGGGGCGAAATCGACCACCAGGAGCCGGCCGCCCGGCCGCAGCACGCGGGCCGCCTCGCGGATCGCGCCGGCTCCGTCGTCGAGATAGTGCAGCACCTGATGGATGATGACGACGTCGAAGGAGTCCTTCGCCACCGGCAGGTCGTAGATGTCCCCCTGCCGAACGGCGCAGTGGCGGAAGCCCGGGCGGTCGAGCCGCGTCCGCGCGATCGCCAACATCGCTGGCGACAGGTCGATACCGAGCCCGCGCTCGATCTGCGGCCCGAACAGTTCGAGGATGCGCCCGGTGCCGGTTCCGAGATCGAGCAGGGAGCGGAACGGCCGGTCCGCCAGCGCGGCCACGATGGCGGCCTCGACGGCGGCATCGGAGACGTGCAGCTTGCGGATGCGGTCCCACTCGCTCGCATGCGCGGCGAAGTATTTCTGCGCGACGGCGGCGCGCGCGGCGCGCACGGTCACGAGGCGCTCGCGATCCCGGGCGACCACGGGATCGTCCGCATCGAGCCATCGCACCAGGACGCGCACGAGGTCCGCGTTCGCGGTTCCGTCGGGCAAGCGGAAAAAGGCCCAGCTTCCTTCGCGGTAGCGCTCGATGAGGCCCGCTTCCGTCAGAAGCTTCAGATGGCGCGAAATGCGCGGCTGCGACTGACGCAGGATCTCGGTCAGATCGGTCACCGTCAGCTCGGTTTCGGCGAGCAGCGCGAGAATGCGCAGGCGCGTGGGCTCGGCCGCGGCGCGCAGGGCCCCGTTCAGCGCATCGAAAGGCAGGGAGAGTGGGCCGCGCATTGGCTGACGGTGTCTCGTGGCAAAATATAAAGATATCTTTATACGGTTAATCGACGCCATGCAAGCGCCTGCGCGGGGAGACGGTCCCCGAAGGGAGGGTCCGGTGGGCGCCGGCACGCCAAGCCGTTCTCGGCGCGCGTGGCGCGCGACTAGAGGCGGATGTCGGCGAACACCGGCAGGTGGTCGGAGGCCCAGCGCGCGGTCCGGTCGGTCCAGCTGCGGACGAGCGCTTCGCGCGGCCGGCAGTAGATGCGGTCGAGACGGATCAGCGGAAACAGGGACGGGAAGGTCCGGTGCCAGGTGCGGCCGGGCAGCAGGCGGTTGATCGTGTTCTGCACCGAGCCGCGCCAGATCCAGTCGTTGAAGTCGCCCATCATCACTGTCGTGATGGCGGAGGGGCGGGCGAGCTCGACCAGGGCCCGGGTCTGGCTCCTGCGTTCCCGGAAGGTCAGCCCGAGATGCGTCGCCACGATGCGCAGCGCGCCGCAGGGCGCGTGAACCTCGGCCTCGATGGCGCGCCGCGGCTCGCGCTCCGGCACCGAAATGTCGTGAATCTTGATCGCGGTGAGCGGCCAGCGGCTGATGACGATCTGACCGTACTCGCCGTCCGCGCCGATGATCGACCGCGCCTCGATGGCGTGCTCGCCGAGCGAGCGGCGCAGCAGCACGAAGGGATGCTCGTGCGCGCTCGTCCCGCGTCGGGAGTCGACCTCCTGCAACGCGACGATGTCCGGCTCTCCGCTCTTGATCAGGCGGACGATGCGCTCGAGGTCGAAGCGGCCGTCCACCCCGATGCCGCCGCGGATGTTCCAGGTGACGATGCGCACCGTGCCCGCCGTTTCATTCAACGCTCCGCTCTCCGCAGCTTGGAAACCACGATCTGAACGCCGAGCGACAACGCGATCCAGCCGACGATACAGGCCCCGAGAAGCGCGACATTGCCGGCCGTCGGGCGCGTGAGGATCTGATAGGCCTGATGGCCGAGCGCCGACATGACGACGAGCCCGGGCGCCATGCCGAGAATGGTGCCGATCAAGAATTCGTGCAACCTGATCTCGCTCGCGCCCGCGACCAGATTGACGAAGGTGAACGGCGCCACCGGCACCAGCCGGATGAGCGCGATCGCGATCACGCCGCGGTTGACGATGCGTCGGCGGATGCGGTCGAGCCGCGGGCCGAGAAGGTCGTGCACGGCGTCCTTCCCGGCCCAGGCGCCGACGAGATAGACGATGAGGGCGCTCGCGAGCGCGCCTGCCGTCGCATAGGCGAGGCCGAACAGGGGCCCGAAGGTCGCCGCGGTGACGGCGATGAGGACGGTGACCGGAAAGGCGACGAGACCGGCGGCGATGTAGATGCTGATCACGGCGAACGGCGTCCAGTAGCCGTCCGCGACGCGCAGCAGGCCGGCGCGCACCGCCTCGGGCGCCGCCAGGCTCGCAAGCGGCGTGTATTGCCACGCGAGCGCCAGCGCGACCAAACCGATTGCGGCGAGAGCGAGTTTCAGCAGCGTCGACATCTTCATGTGCGCCGCGGCTCCATCGTTGACGAATTCGGGCGCGAGCGGCCGGTCGGGGTCGGCGAGCTCGCGGATCGTCGCGGACATGTCGGCCGGATCGGGCGGACCGTCGTCGATCGGTCGCAGGCCGTGGCCGTTGCGGGATACGGTCTCCGCGGTGCGCACGAGCGAGCCGGTTTCTTGCAAGGAGCGGGCGATGTCCTCCGCGCTCGCGCCGCAGTGATCGGCGAGCAGGCGGTTGCGCACATGCGCGATCTCGTCGCGCTGCTGGGCGTTCCGCGCCTCGAAGGCGAGATCGCATTCGGTGTCGGCCCCCATCGACCGGTTGTTGAGGTTCGCCGAGCCGACGCGGAGCAGGCGATCGTCGACGATGCAGACCTTCGAATGAACCATCGTGTCGGACGCGCGACCGTGCCCGCGCACTTCGGGGTAGAGCAGGCGCACCCGGTTGCCCACGCCGGCTTCGTGCAGAATGCGAAGGAAGCGAATGCGGCCATGGCGCATCGTCCGCCATTCGATCCAGGACTGGTAGCGCCGGGGCGCGACGATGACGGCCTCGAGCTCGGGCCGCTCGCGCAACGTCCGGGCCAGATGCTCGGCGATCTTCGCCGCGGTCACGAACTGGTTCTCGATATAGATCGTCCGGCGGGCCGCGGCGATCGAGTCGCAGAACAGGGACTCCACCTCGCGCACTTCCGGATGGCCGCCATAGACCGGGAGCGTCCGCGCGATGCCGACGTCGACGTCGCGCAGATCGGGTTCGACGCCGTCCGGCCACGGATCGCCGCAGGGCGCAATCGTGCTGGAGACATCGAGGCTCGCCTGCGCCCAGCGCGCACGCACGAGCTCGGCGAGCGCGCGCGCGGCCGGGCCGTCAACGAGCGCCTGCACGTCGTGGAACGGCCGGTAGGGCTGGCCGGAGGGGTCGACGCGATTCGGATTGTCCAGCGCGTGCTCCGAGGTGTCCCAGCGCCGCACCGTGAGATCGAGCCCGCCCGAAAAAGCGACCGCGTCGTCGACGACGATGATCTTCTGGTGGTGCGCGCAGCCGAGCGGCAGCTCGTCGTCGAGGCAGAGCCGCACCTGGCGCGGCGTCGTCCAATGCAGCGCGAGCGTCGGAAACAGCTCGCGCTCCAGCGCATAGAGAACGGAATAGTCCCACAGCAGCAGATGCACCGTGAGGCCGGGCCGCGCGCGCACCAGCGCCGAGAGGAACTCCGCGAAACGTGCCGGCAGGCCGTCGTCGGCGTCGCAGTCCGGCCCGACGAGGCGGAAGCGGCTGTTGATGTCCCATCCGACGATGAACACGTCGCGCTGCGCCTTGCGCAAGGCCGAGCGCACGGCGCCGAAGAAGGCCGCCCCGTCGATCAGCACGGCGGCGCGGTTCGCCCGCTCGACACGCCAGACGTTCCGTCCCGGGCACAGAATTCCCTCCGCGGATCGGCGCGTCCGGCCGGTGGCGCGGGCACGCTCCAGCCCGCGGACGGGCTCCGCCGACGTCCGGGAGAAGGCATAAGACATGCCTTCAAAACCGGTGAGGGGAGGCGCGGTTCCACGCCCGGCGTCGGCGCCGGCGGCCGAGAGACCCTTGACCGCTTGTGAAAACTGCAAATGTTGGGGCGGCGGCGCGAGCCGCCGGGGAGCCCCCGCCGGGCGCCGCGTCGCAGCCGAGGTGATCGCGCATGACTTCAGAAACGAGCCGGGCGGTCTTGAGCGCGGAGCGCATGCGCCCGGTGGCGCCGGGCGGTCCGGTGATCGCCGCGCATTTTCTGGGGCCCACGGCGGCCTTCGTGCTGGCCGAAGAGGCGGTCGTGCTCGTCGGGGAGGGCGGCGAGCGGCGTGTCGCGGCGCATGGCGGCGCGATCCTTGCGGCGGCCGCCGGCGCGCGCGAGGTCGTGACCGGCGGCGACGACGGCAGGGTGGTGGCGACGAATGCTGCGGGGGAAGCCCGCGAAATCGCGCAGGATCCCAAGCGGCGGTGGATCGACCGCGTCGCGGCCGCCGGGGACGCCGTCGCATGGAGTGCCGGCAAGACGGCCTTCGTGCGTGCGGGCGGCGAGACGCGCAGCATCGACCTGCCGTCGAGCGCCGGGGGCCTTGCGTTCTCGCCCAAGGGATTCCGGCTCGCGATCGCCCACTACAACGGCGCGACCTTGTGGTTTCCCAACGCGACGGCTACGCCCGAATTCCTCGCGTGGCACGGCTCGCATCTCAACGTCACCTTCAGCCCGGACGGCCGGTTCCTGGTCACCACGATGCAGGAACCGATGCTGCACGGCTGGCGATTGGCCGACGGCCAGCACATGCGGATGTCGGGCTATGCGACGAAGGTGAGGTCGATCGCGTGGACGGCGGACGGCAAGTGGCTCGCGACCTCGGGCTCCGATCAGCTCGTCCTCTGGCCGTTCCAAGGAAAGGACGGGCCGATGGGCAAGACGCCGCGCATCCTGGCCCCGCTCGCGGCGCGCGTCGTCGCGGTCGCCTGCCATCCGACGCAGGAGGTCGCGGCCGCAGGCTATGCGGACGGCACCGTGCTCCTGGTGCGGATCGGCGACGGGGCGGAGGTTCTTGCGCGGAAGCCCGACGGAAGCGCCATTTCCGCGCTCGCCTGGAGCCGCGCCGGCGATCGGCTCGCCTTCGGCACCGAAGGCGGGGCCGCCGGAATCCTTACGCTCTGAGGGGCGCGGCGAGCCGCCTCAGCGCACCAGGACGTTCTTGAACTGCCAGGGGTCGCTCGGGTCGATGTCCTCGGGAAAGAGGCCGGGGCGGTCGGTCAGGGGCGTCCAGTCGGTGTAGACGCCGACAACCGGCCCGAGATAGGGCATCTGCACTTCGAGGCAGCGGCGGAAGTCCATCTCGTCGGTCTCGACGATTCCCGCATTGGGGTTTTCGAGCGCCCAGACCATGCCGGCGATCACCGCCGACGAGACCTGCAGGCCGGTCGCGTTCTGGTAGGGCGCGATCATCCGCGTCTCGTCGATCGAGAGCTGCGAGCCGTACCAATAGGCGTTCTTGGCGTGGCCGTAGAGCAGCACGCCCAGCTCGTCGATGCCGTCGACGATGTCGTTCTCGGTCAGGATATGGCTGTTGTGCTGGATCAGGCCGGCGCGACCGAACAGCTCGTGCAGCGACAGCACGGCGTCGTTGCACGGATGATAGGCGTAATGGCAGGTCGGCCGATAGACGACGCGATCGCCCTCGCGCACCGTGAAGTAGTCCGCGATCGAGATCGACTCGTTGTGGGTGACGAGAAATCCGTATTGGCCGCGCGCCGTCGGCGTCCAGGAGCGCACGCGCGTATTGGCCCCCGGCTGCAACATGTAGATCGCCGCGCCGCAGCCGGTCTTGTGGGTGCGGGCGTTCTCCGGCATCCATTTCTCGTGCGTGCCCCAGCCGAGCTCGGCGGGCTGCATGCCCTCGGACAGGAAACCCTCCACCGACCAGGTGTTGACGAACACGTCCATCGGCTTCGGGTTCTTGGCGCGCTGCGTGTCGCGTTCGGCGATGTGGATGCCTTTCACGCCGACGCGCTGCATCAGCCGCGCCCACTCCTCGCGCGTGCGCGGCTCCTCCGTCTTGATGCCGAGATCGTTGGCGATGTTGAGCAGCGCCTGTTTGACGAACCACGACACCATGCCGGGGTTCGCGCCGCAGCAGGAGACGGCGGTGCAGCTGCCGGGCTTGCGCGCGCGCTTGGCCGCAAGCGTCTTCTCGCGCAGCGCATAGTTCGAGCGCGACTCGGGGCCGAGGGAGCTGTCGAAATAGAAGCCGGCCCAAGGCTCGTTGACGGTGTCGATGTAGAGCGCGCCGACCTCGTTGCACAGCTCCATGATGTCGACCGACGAGGTGTCGACCGAGAGGTTGACGCAGAAGCCCTGGCCGCCGCCCTGCGTGAGCAGCGGCGCGAGCAGGTGGCGATAGTTTTCGCGGGTCACCGCCTGGTGGATGAAACGGATGCCGCGCTGGTCGAGCAGGGCGCGATCCTTGTCCTGCGGGTCAATGACGACGAAGCGCGACCTGTCGAAGACGAAGTGGCGCTCGATGAGCGGCAGCGTGCCTTTCCCAATCGAACCGAAGCCGATCATCACGATGGGGCCGTCGATTCGGGCATGCACGGGCCAATCGGTCATCGTCAGCAACTCCGAGGCTGGATCAAGTAAAGGGGGAGGCGGGCGCGCGCCGCCCGTCTCGTTGCCAGGGCGGTCTTCATGCCGCGCGCGCCAGCGTGTCGTCTTCTTGCGAGGCCGTTGCGGCCGGGGCCCGCGGGTCCGTCGCTCCCGTCGCCTGCACGAGGCCCGTTGCCCCGTCGAGCGCGCCGGGCACGAGCTCGAGCGCAAGCAGACGGTCCGGCTCGTAGGCGCCGGGCAGGGTAAGCGCCCGCGTCTTCGCGGCGCTGAACCCGAAGCGGCCGTAGTAGGGCGGGTCGCCGACCAGCAGCACCGCGCGGTGGCCGCGCCGCCGCGCCTCGACGAGCGCCCGCCGCACCAGCCTTGCGCCGATGCCGCGCCGGCGCGCGTCGGCCGCGACCGCGAGCGGTCCGAGCAGCAGCGCCGCGCCCGCCGCGCCCGCGCAGACGTGCCACAGGCGCAAGGTTCCGACGAGCCGGCCGCGCTCGACCGCGCTGAACGCGAGGCCCTCCGCCGGCAGCCGTCGCTCGCGCAGACGCTCCGACGCCTTCGCGTGACGCGACGGGCCGAGCGCGGCATCGAGCAGCGCCTCGCGCGCGGCGACGTCCGAGGATCGTTCGCGGCGGATCGTGACCATCGTCGGCTCCTTCCCCGTCCGGCCGAAACCGGGGCGGACGCAAACCATGTGCTTGTGGTGGCCGGGGGAGCCGGCCGCGGCCGCCTCCCGGCAAACGGGCGCCCCGCGCCCGTTCAAGAGCCCGCTCGCCCGCCCGCAGCGCGCGCCGTCTCGCCGTCGCCCGGCGTCGGAAGGCGGCCTGCCACAACCGGAGCCCCTTGGCACGCTGCGGCGAGGAGCCGCGCGGGGCCGCGGGCGGAGAAAGGCGGCTCAGATGTGGTACGTCTTCAGCGGCGGGAAGCCGTTGAAGGCCACGGACGAATAGGTCGCCGTATAGGCGCCCGTGCCCTCGATCAGCAGCTTGTCGCCGATCTCGAGGCTGACGGGGAGCTGGTACGGCTCCTTCTCGTACAGCACGTCGGCCGAATCGCAGGTCGGCCCGGCGATCACGCAGGGGGCGACCGGCCCGCCGTCGCGCGGCGTGCGGATCGGGTAACGGATCGCCTCATCCATCGTCTCGGCGAGGCCGCCGAACTTGCCGATGTCGAGATAGACCCAGCGCACCTCGTCGTTGGCGCTCTTCTTGGCGACCAGCACCACCTCGGTCTCGATGACGCCGGCATTGCCGACCATGCCGCGGCCCGGCTCGATGATGGTCTCCGGAATGCGGTTGCCGAAGTGCTTGCGCAGCGCGCGGAAGATCGACATCCCGTAGGTGCGCACGGTCGGCACTTCCTTCAGGTACTTGGTCGGGAAGCCGCCGCCGAGATTGACCATCGAGAGCGTGATGCCGCGCTCCGCGCAGGCGCGGAAGATCCAGGCCGCGGCCGCGAGCGCCCGGTCCCAGGACTTCACGTTGCGCTGCTGCGAGCCGACATGGAACGAGACGCCGTGCGGCTCGAGCCCGAGCCGGTGCGCGTGCTCGAGCACCTCGACCGCCATCTCGGGCTCGCAGCCGAACTTGCGCGACAGCGGCCACTCGGCGCCCTCGCAGTCGTGGAGGAAGCGGCAGAAGACGCGCGAGCCGGGCGCCGCGCGCGCGATCTTCTCGACCTCGGCGGTGCAGTCGACCGCGAACAGGCGGATGCCGAGCTCGTAGGCGCGCGCGATGTCGCGCTCCTTCTTGATCGTGTTGCCGTAGGAAATGCGGTCCGGCGTCGCGCCTGCGGCCAGCACCATCTCGGCCTCCGCGACGGAGGCCACGTCGAAGCACGAGCCGAGCTGCGTCAGCAGCGACAGCACCTCGTGGGCGGGATTGGCCTTCACGGCGTAGAAGACGCGCGTGTCCGGCAGCGCGTTGGCGAAGGCGTAGTAGTTCTCGCGCACGACCTCGAGATCGACGACGAGGCAGGGCTCGGTGTCCTTGCCTTCGGCACGGCGGTTGCGAAGGAACTCGCGGATGCGCTCGGTCATTGGTGTTCTCCCCACCAAACTCAGCGCGCCACGGGCGCAGTTGCAGTCGAGGCGGCGAACCGCCCGGCGTCAGCAGGTGAGGAAGCGCTACGGGCCGTCGTGCTGTGGAGACACGAACGACGCGCAGGGCTCTTCACCCGAGATGCGGCCTTGGTTTGGAGCGGGGGAACCCCGTCCGCACGGCCGGCAATGATGGACAAGCCTCTTCGGTGTTGACCTTTGGAGGGCCAACGAGACCAAAAAAGCCCGATCCGTCGTTGCTTTAAGCCGCGTCCCCCGTGGAGAGCGGGGTGCGCCGGTTTCGCCTCCGGCTGCCGGTCGCTGGCGTTAGGAAAGCAGGGTCTTTCCCAGGCGGCTGTCCGGCCTCTTGTCCGGATGCCCACCGACCGACACACGGCCACAGGCACGTGCGAAATTGGGCATTCGCGAAATAAGCGATTTGCCCCGGCGTTGCAAGGTTTTCTGCGGGCGCGACGAAAAAAACCTGCGGGCGCCGCGAAAAAATTCGATCGCGCGCGGCTCGTGCGCGTCCGCGCTGAGCGGCGGCGTCGCGAATCGCCGGCGCAGCGCGGCCAAGAGGGCGCGCCGAATCGCCGATCGCAGCCTTTCCGATTCGGTTTTTTCGTCCGCCGCGCGGCGGCGCGCCGGCGGCCGTCGCCGGGGAAGGGCGCGGCTATTTCTTACTGACGAAGGGCTCGATCCGCTGCGCGGAGCGGAAGAAGGCCGCCATCACCGCGAGGCCGCAGGCGAAGAAGATGGCCTGCAGGATGTAGTGGCCGTATTCGCCGAGGTTGAAGAGGATGGCGACGGCCCAGCCGGCTGCGAAGGCCGCGCCGAACACTTCCGCCGCGATCAGGATCGCGGCGCTCACCACGGTCGAGACGTGGACCCAGTTGATCTGCCGCTTTGCCGTCGGGGACGTGGAGCCGTTCATGTACAAGCCTGTCGAGAGGGCGCCCCCACCGGGCGCCGCTCCGGCAATCTTCCCGAAACCGCGCGGCCGATCAAGCCCGCCGGGACCTCAAACGCCTCAGTCCAGCATGCCGAGCGCGGCGAGATAGGTCTCCAGGATCGCTTCCTGCTCCTTGCGCTCGGCCGCGTCCTGCTTGCGCAGGCGCACGACGGTGCGCAGCGCCTTCACGTCGAAGCCGTTGGCCTTGGCCTCCGCGTAGACGTCCCGGATGTCGTCGGCGATCGCCTTCTTCTCCTCCTCGAGCCGCTCGATGCGCTCGACGAACGCCTTGAGGTGGTCCTTCGCGATTTGGGCTGCGGGTTCTTCCTTGACGGCGGCGGCAGTGGCCATCGGCCCTCCTCAAGACGCAACGAAAGGGGACTTGCTCCCCCGCAGGTTTCGGGAGCAGGGCGGGCGAGGTCAAGGCGGGAGGCCGGTCATCCACAGCCGTACACAGCGGGCGCGCTCAATGGCCGGGGCTCGCTTTGGCGAAGGCTTCCTTTTGCGCGTCGGTGGCTTCGCGCTGATACTTCGCCTTCCAGGTCTCATAGGGCATGCCGTAGACGAGCTCGCGGCTCTCCTCCTTCGTGAGCGGCACGCCGCGCGCGTCCGCGGCCTCCTTCATCCAGTTGGAGAGGCAGTTGCGGCAGAAGCCGGCGAGATTCATCAGGTCGATGTTCTGCACGTCCGTCCGCGTGCGCAGGTGCTCGACGAGCCGGCGGAAGGCGGCGGCCTCGAGCTCGGTGCGGGTCTTCTCATCGAGGTTCATGGCGACGACACCTCCATGGATGCGCCCGGCGGCGCGCCTCTCGCGGCCGCCCTCCACGCCTTCACAATAGTGACGCGCGGGAGCGCTTGCCATAGGAATGGCGTTCGTCAGTTTGTCCATCGCCCATGCGCCCAGCGGAGCGGACCATCACTGTCGCCGGCGCGGCGACGCCCGACCAGCGTCGCCGCGCGCTTGCCTTCGCCGCGCTCCTCTTCGGGGCGATCGGCATGGGCGCATCCCCCGTCTTCGTCCGCCTCGCCGATGTCGGGCCTCATGCGAGCGCCTTTTGGCGCACCTTTCTCGCGCTGCCGTTCCTGTGGGCCTGGGCGCGGCTCGAGGCGGCGAAGGGGAGAGCGCCGCGCGGCGCCGGCCTCGGCGCGGTCCTCCTCTCCGGCGTGTTCTTTGCCGGCGATCTGTTCTTCTGGCATCTGTCGATCCTGGCGACGACGGTCGCCAACGCCACGTTCCTGGCCACGACATCGCCCATCTGGGTCGCGGCCGGCGCCTGGCTCGTTCTCTCGGAGCGGATCGGCGTTCGTATGCTCGCGGGGCTCGCTCTGTGCATCGCCGGCGGTTTCGCGCTGATCGGGGAGAGCTATGCTCTGGTGCCGCAACGGGTGAGAGGCGACGTATACGGGCTTGCGACCGCGGTGTTCTTCGGCGCCTATGTGCTCGCGATGCGCGCCGCCCGCGCGGGCTATGGCGCGGCGCGCCTGATCTTTCTTTCGACGGCGGTCACGGCGGCCTGCCTTTTCGCGATCGCGCTGGCGTTCGACCGCCCGCTGCTGCCGCGCTCGCTGGCGGGCGCGGCGGCGCTGCTCGCGCTCGCGCTGGTGTCGCAGGTGGGCGGGCAGGGGCTGCTGTCGGTCGCGCTCGGCACGCTGCCTGCAACGTTTTCGTCGCTCGTCATCTTTCTCGAGGCGATCGCGGCCGCGACCTTCGGCTGGGTTGTCCTAGGAGAGGCGCTCGGCTGGACGCAGGCCCTCGGGGGCGTGCTCATCCTCGCCGGCATCTTTACGGCGCGACCGCGCGGCGCCGAAGCAGGAGAGACCGGGTCATGAGCGTGTCCGCCCGCGCCTTGCTGGAGGAGCTCTTTCGCACGGCGGTCGCCGCCGCGCATCCGGCGGCATGCCTGCCGCCGCACCTGCCCCCGCCGCCGGCGGCGCCCGGTCGGCTCCTCATCCTCGCCGCCGGCAAGGCGGCGGGCGCGATGGCGGAGGTTGCCGAACGCCACTATTGCGACGCGGGTGCTGCCGGCCGCATCGCCGGCATCGCCGTCACGCGCCCGGGCTACGGCCGGCCGACCCGCATTCTCGAGATGGTGGAGGCCGGGCATCCCGTGCCTGACGAGGCCGGCGTCGCGGCGGCGCAAGCCGTGCTGCGGCTTGCCGACGAAGCCGGTCCCGACGACCTCGTGCTGGTGCTGCTTTCGGGCGGCGCATCCGCGAACTGGATCGCGCCGGCCGAGGGCCTCGCCCTCGCCGAGAAACAGGCCGTGACGCGCGCGCTGCTGCGCTGCGGAGCGACGATCGGCGAGATCAACACGGTGCGGAAGCACCTGTCCCGGATCAAGGGCGGCCGGCTCGCCGTGCGCACGCGGCCGGCGCGGCTCGTCACGCTCGCGATCTCGGACGTGCCAGGCGACGATCCCGCCGTCATCGGCTCCGGGCCCACCGTCCCGGATCCCTCCACGCTCGCGGACGCCCGCGCCATCGTTGCGCGCCACCGCCTTGCGCTTCCGCAGGCGGCCTTGAGCGCGCTCGCGGACCCTGCGAACGAGACGCCGAAACCCGGCGACCCCGCCTTCGAGACCGCCGCGTATCGGCTGGTCGCGCGGCCCGCCGACGTGTTTCGCGCCTGCGCGGCCGCCGTGCGCGCGGCCGGCTACGAATGCGTGATGCTCGGCGACCGATTGGAGGGGGAGGCGCGCGAGGTCGCGCGCGACCATGTGCGGCTTGCGCGCGAGCTGCAGGCGGCGGGCCGGCGCGCCATCATCTTGTCAGGCGGCGAGCTTACGGTGACGCTCAAAGGGTCCGGCCGTGGGGGCCCGAATCAGGAGTACGCCTTGGCTGCCGCTGTCGCGCTCGAGAACACGTCCGGGATCACGGTGCTCGCGGCCGATACCGACGGCACCGACGGCGGGGGCGGACGCTCCGACGATCCGGCCGGCGCGGTCGCGGACGCGGCGACGCTCGCCAGGGCGCGGGCGCTTGGCCTCGATCCGGCCCTGTTTCTCGCGGAAAACGATTCGACCGGGTTCTTCCACCGGGTGGGAGGCCTGCTCACGCCCGGGCCGACCTGCACCAACGTCAACGACTTTCGTGCGATCCTTGTGGATGTTCCGGAACGATGATGCGACCCATCCCTCTCCACCTCGGGCGAAAGGATAGTCCGCATTTCCGCATGCCCCGTTGCCGAGCCGTCCGGCCCCGGCCCGCCGCTGCGCGGCCGCGGCGCCTGCGCGGCCGACGGCCGGCGCTCGCCGCGCTGGCGCTGACCGCGGGCGCGTGGCTGGCGCTAGGCCCCGCCGCCGCCGATTTCCGCCTGTGCAACAACACCGGCAGCCGGGTAGGCATCGCCATCGGCTACAAGGACGGAGACACCTGGGTCACCGAGGGCTGGTGGAACCTGTCGTCGCGCAGCTGCGAGACCATTTTGCGCGGGGCGCTGTCGTCCCGCTTCTATTACATCTACGGGGTCGACTACGATCGCGGGGGTGAGTGGTCGGGCAAGGCCTATATGTGCACCCGCGAGAAGGAGTTCACGATTCGCGGCATCGACGACTGCCTGGCGCGCGGCTACGACCGCACGGGATTTTTCGAGGTCGACACCGGCGAGCAGCAGTCGTGGACCGTGCAGCTCACGGAATCCGCGGAGCAGGCTCCGGCGCGGCCGCTGCAGCCTTCGGCGCCGCAGGCGCCGGGCGGGCCCGGCCCTGCGGTTGCGCCCGCGGCTCCCGCGACGCCGAATGCGACGTCCGGAGCGGCCCGATGAGGCGGATGCGCCGTGCCAAGATCGTTGCAACGCTCGGCCCCGCGTCGAGCGATCCGGCGACGATCGCGAAACTGTTCCAGGCCGGCGCCGACGTCTTCCGCATCAATATGAGCCACACGACCCACGAGCGCATGCGCGAGTTCGTGGCCGCGATCCGCGACGTCGAAGAGCGGTACGGACGGCCGATCGGCGTTCTGGTCGACCTGCAGGGGCCGAAGCTGCGCATCGGCACCTTCGCCGGCGATGCGGTGATGCTCGCCAAGGGCGCGATCTTCGCGCTCGATCACGACCCCTCCCCCGGGGACGAGAGGCGGGTCCACCTGCCGCATCCGGAGGTCCTGTCCGCGCTCGCGCCGGGCGATACGCTCCTGCTCGACGACGGCCGGATCCGGCTGACCGCGATCGAGACCAGTCCGAGCCGGGTGGTCACCCGCGTCGACGTCGGCGGCCGCCTCTCCAACCGCAAGGGCGTGAGTCTCCCCGACACGACGGTGCCGTTCTCGGCGCTCACCGCGAAGGATCGCTCCGATCTCGAAGCGGCGTTGAATGCGGGCGCGGACTGGATCGCGCTCTCCTTCATCCAGCGCGCCGAGGATATCGCCGAGGCGAAGAAGATCACGCGCGGGCGGGCGGCGGTGATGGCCAAGATCGAGAAGCCGCAGGCGCTCGCGCACGTCACCGACATCCTCGACATGGCCGACGCCATCATGGTGGCGCGCGGCGATCTCGGTGTCGAACTGCCGCTCGAAAAGGTTCCCGGCATCCAGAAGCAGCTCACGCGCGCGGCGCGCAAATCCGGCAAGCCCGTCGTCGTGGCGACGCAGATGCTCGAATCCATGATTGCCAATCCGGTGCCGACGCGGGCCGAGGTCTCCGACGTGGCGACCGCGATCTACGAGGGCGCCGATGCGGTGATGCTGTCGGCCGAGTCGGCCTCCGGCCAGTTTCCCGTCGAGGCGGTGGCGACGATGAACCGCATCGCCGAGGAGGTGGAGGGCGACCCGATCTACCGGTCGATCATCCAGGCCTCGCGCGCCGAGCCCGAGGCGACCGGCGCCGACGCGATCGCGGCGGCGGCCCGGCAGATCGCCGAGACCCTCGAGCTCGCCGCGGTCGTGTGCTGGACCAGCTCCGGCGCGACGGGCCTGCGCGTTGCGCGCGAACGGCCAAAGCCGCCCATCGTCGCGATCTCCCCCAACATGTCCACCGGCCGCAAGCTCTCGCTGGCGTGGGGCGTGCATTGCGTCGTCGCGCAGGATGCGCGCGATCAGGACGACATGGTGGACCGCGCCTGCCGCATCGCCTTCAAGGACGCCTTCGTGCAGCCGGGCCAGCGCATCATCGTGGTGGCCGGCGTGCCCTTCGGCACGCCGGGCGCCACCAACATGGTGCGCATCGCCTATGTGAGCAACCAGGCCGCGGCCGAGGATTAGAGTTTCGCATCAACGGAATGCGCGCGTTCCGTGCCGGCGAAGGCGTGCGCCCCGTCCTCCGCGGCGCCGGCGCCGAGAGCGCCTTGCGGGCGGCTCGGAACGATCGGGTAAGGCCGGTCGGTGTCCGCCAGCTCGACCACGCGGATTGCGGCAGCTCCTCCTTCTCCTCGGGGCCGTGAGCAGGGTGGGCGCCCAACCGCTGACGCATTTGAGAGCTAACGTGCCGTCATCCGGGCCGTTACCCAAGGGGAGACACCCGTGCAGGTCCATATCCATTCGGTTTCCACAGCCGTCGGCCGCGTATCGCCGGCCGACAACTTGCGCGGCTGTTATTCGGTTGACGGGCGCACATCCGGTCGCGCGATCGGCAAGGACGGCTCCGTCTCCATCCTCATTCGAAATCACGCGGCGGGAAGCTCGGTTCTCGTCACGTCAAGCGGTGGCCGGGCAGTTCCGCGCCACCTTCAAGGAATTTTCCACCGCGCCGGAAGCCGGCATCGTTCTGCGTCGATCAGGCGCTTGAAGCGATGGAGAATTCATCCGTCGGCTCCGGTCGATGACGGGTGCTTAAGTCATCAGGCCGCGTTGGCGGCCGGGGCTTGAAAAGGGGGCGTGGCCGGCGCCGATCGCGGGGTTTCGACCGCCTTCGACGCGCTCGCAAGGGAGCCCGGCATGAAGGCCATGCCACACCGCAGCCAATCCGCGCCGGCCGATGCGGCGGGGAGAGGTGATCCCTCGCGCACGAGCATGGTGTTCGTTCCTGGCGGTACGTTCCGCATGGGATCAGACAAACACTACCTGGAGGAAGCGCCGGCGCACCGCGCCACCGTCGATGCGTTTTACATGGACCGCACGCCGGTGACGAACCGGCAGTTCAAGGACTTCGTCAAGGCGACCGGCCACGTCACCTTCGCCGAGATCCCGCCCGATCCAAGAGACTATCCCGGGGCGCTCCCGCACATGCTCTATGCCGGTTCGCTCGTCTTCACGGCGCCGCCGCACAAGGTGGATCTGCGCGACTGGAGCCAGTGGTGGACCTTCCTCAAGGGCGCGGACTGGCGCCATCCCTACGGCCCCAAGAGCAACATCAACGCGCTCGACCATCATCCGGTGGTGCACGTCACGTTCGCCGATGCGCTCGCTTACGCGCGCTGGGCCGGCAAGGCGCTGCCCACCGAAGCCGAATGGGAATTCGCCGCGCGCGGCGGGCTCGAAGGGGCGGAGTTCGCCTGGGGCGAGACGTTCACGCCCGGCGGGCGCCATATGGCCAATACGTGGCAGGGCGATTTCCCTCGGCAGAATCTCATTGCGGACGGCTTCGAGCGGACCTCGCCCGTCACCGCCTTCCCGCCGAACGGCTACGGCCTCTACGACATGATCGGCAACGTCTGGGAATGGACCACCGACTGGTATTCGCCCCGGCACGCGGCCGACGCGCCGAAGGCGTGCTGCATTCCCGAAAATCCGCGCGGCGGGCGCGAGGAGGCGAGCTACGACCCTTGCCAACCGCACATCAGGATTCCGCGCAAGATTTTGAAAGGCGGCTCGCATCTCTGCGCGCCCAACTATTGTCGCCGCTATCGCCCGGCGGCCCGGCATCCTGAACCGATCGATACGTCGACGAGCCATGTCGGCTTCAGGTGTGTCCTGAGGCCGACGTGAAGTCGTGAGCACCATCTGGGGAGGTGATCGACCAGAGGAGTGCCGAGCATGACGAGACGGATGACCTTGCTGGCCACCGCCAGTGTCGCACTGACGACCATTTTGGCGCTGCGGGCCGGGGCCCAGGAGGTGCTGCCCCAACCCGAACAATCGTTCAAGGGCCACATCGGCCGCACGGCGAAGGATTCCACCACCGACTTCCCCAAGGAAGTCCAGGCGCCCAAAGGCGCGCCCAACATTCTGCTCATCTTGACCGACGACGTGGGCTTTGCCGCGACCAGCCCGTTCGGCGGGCCAATTCCGACGACGACGTTCGAACGGCTGGCAAATGCGGGACTGCGCTACACGCAGTTCCATACCACGGCGCTGTGCTCACCGACCCGCGCCGCCCTTCTGACGGGACGCAACCACCATAGTTGCGCGACCGGCGTCATCATGGAACTCGGCACCGGCTACCCCGGCTACAACACGCTCATGCCCCGGAGCTGCGGCACGTTCGCCGAGGTGCTCAAGCAGAACGGCTACAACACGGCTTGGTACGGCAAGAACCATAATGTCCCCGATTGGCACTCGAGCCAGGCGGGCCCGTTCGATCTGTGGCCCACCGGGCTCGGCTTCGAATATTTCTATGGCTTCCTCGGCGGCGACGCCAACCAGTGGGCGCCCGCACTCTTCGAGAACACGCAGCCCATCGAGCCGCCGCATGACGACCCCGACTACTTCTTCGATAAGGATTTGGCGGACCATGCCATTGCGCGCATCCGCATGCTGCGCGCCGTCGCGCCGGACAAGCCGTGGATCCAATACTACGCGACCGGCACCGCCCACGCGCCGCACCACGCGCCCAAGGACTGGATCGCCAAGTTCAAGGGCATGTTCGACCAGGGCTGGGACAAAATGCGGGAGGAGAGCTTCGCCCGTCAAAAGCGGATGGGCATCGTCCCGGCGGATGCGAAGCTGACCCCGCGCCCTGCCGAGATTCCCGCATGGGACTCGTTCGATGCCGACCACAAGAAGGTCTTCGCCCGCATGATGGAGGTTTACGCCGCCGCGCTGGCGCATGCCGATTACCAGATGGGCCGCATTCTCGACGCTGTCGAGGAAATGGGCGAACTCGACAACACGCTCGTGATCTACATTCAGGGCGACAACGGCGCCAGCGCCGAGGGCACGCCGCAGGGCCTGCTCAACGAAATGGCCATCATGAACAATATCCCGGAGGATTTCAGCCAGATCCTCAGGCGAATGGACGAGCTCGGTTCCGTCACGACCTACAACCACTACCCCGTGGGCTGGGCGCACGCGATGGACACGCCTTTCCAGTGGACCAAGCAGATCGCCTCCCACTTCGGCGGCACACGCAATGGCCTGGTCATCTCCTGGCCCGCCCGCATCAAGGACAAGGGCGGCATCCGCACGCAGTTCCACCACGTCACGGACATCGCGCCGACGATCCTCGAAGTGACCGGGCTGCAAATGCCGGCGGCGCTGAACGGCGTGCCGCAGAAGCCGATCGAAGGCACGAGCATGGTTTACTCGTTCGATGACGCCAGGGCGCCCTCGAAACATCGCATGCAGTATTTCGAGATGTTTGCCAACCGCGCCATCTACAGCGATGGCTGGGTCGCCGCCACCACGCCGACAGCCCTCCCGTGGGAGGTGCTCGCCAAAGATATCGATGTGATCAGCGGGTTCAAATGGGAGCTTTACAACGTCGCCAACGACTTCAGCCAGGCCGTCGACCTCGCCGACAAGGAGCCGGCGAAGCTGCGCGAGTTGCAGGATCTGTTCTGGGTGGAGGCCTCCAAATACAATGTGCTCCCGCTCGACAACAGCAAGGTCGAGCGTTTCGACGTCAGCATCCGCCCGAGCCTGACCCGCGGGCGCAGCGTGTTCACCTATTACGCCGGCCAGACGCGGATCCCCGAGGGCGCCGCGCCGGATCTGAAGAACAAGTCCTGGAAGATCGGGGCCGACGTGGACATTCCCGCGGGCGGCGTGGGCGGCGTGATCGCGACGCAGGGCGGCCGCTTCAACGGCTGGGGCCTCTACCTGCTCGGCGGCAGGCCGGTGTTCCACTACAACCTCGTCGGTGTCGATTGGTTCACCATCGCAGGCAATGACGCGCTCGCCCCCGGCAAGCACGTCATCCTGGTGGACTTCAAATATGACGGCGGCGGCATCGGCAAAGGCGCCACGGTCACGATCAACGTGGACGACAAGCCGGTCGCCGAAGGCCGCGTGAACCGAACATATGCGTTCCGGACCGCGCTCGACGAGACGTTCGACGTCGGCGAGGATACCGGCACGCCCGTCAGCGAGAGCTATCGCGTGCCATTCAAGTTCGCCGGCAGACTGAATCGCGTCCTCATCCGGCTCGGCGATGAGAAGCTCAGTGCGGAGGACGAGGAGCAGATTCGCCGCGCCAAGGCCGCGATCACTTTGTCTCAGTGAGCGGGCAAGACGACCCGATTGGATGGAACGCGCGGGAGTCGGCGGATCGCCGGGCGTCCTCCGTCGACGTCCGTCCGTTCCGAAGCGAGTCCATGACGTCCCCCGAGCGGGCGCCGGTCAGCGTCGATTGCGTGGCGGGTCGTTGGGCCTGATCGATCTCGCTGCGAACGACTGCGGTGTCGGACGCCGGTCACGCCTCGGCCCCTTGCTTCTCCGCCAAGGGCGCGACGTTCCGCGGGATCGTCACGGTGAACAGGGTGCCCGCCCCGGGCGAACTGTCCAAACGGATGGCGCCGCCCATGGCGTCGACGAGCTGACGAACGACCCAGAGTCCGATGCCGAAACCGGCCTTCGTGCCGTAGGCGACCGCGCGCTCGAAGGGTTGGAAAATGCGCTCCTGGTCCTCGGGCGTCAGGCCGATGCCGTTGTCGCGAACCTGGAGCACGAGCGTCTCGCCCTGCGACAGCGCCGAGACATGGATCGGCTTGCCGGCGCCGTATTTGATGGCGTTGAGCAGCAGATTGTCCAGGATCTGTTCGAGCGCGAGACGGTCGGCGTGCACCACGAGCCCCTGTTCGACTGCGAGCGTCAGGGTCGAGCCCGAGAGCTGGGTTGCGGGCTCGAACGCCGAGGCGGCGTTGCGCACCAGCTCGCCGACGTCGATGCGGCTGACCTCGAGGCGCAGCCGGCCGCTCGTGATGCGCGAGACGTCGAGCAACGTGGTGGCGCGCTTGACGTAGAGCGCGATGAGCCATTCGAGGCGCTCGACGGCCTGCTCGATCTCGCGGAGCGAGCAGGCCTCGCTGCGCAGGAGCCGGCGCAGGCGCTGCACATATCCCACGATCGGGGTCATCGGATTGCGCAGCTCGTGCGCGGCGAGCGCGAGGAAGTCGTCGCGCGCGGCAAGAGCGGCCGTCAGTTCCGCGTTGCGGCGCTCGAGTTCGGCGACAAGCGAGTCCTTGTCCGCGCCATCGTCCGCGCCATCGGCTGTTGCGGTCAACTCACCTCCAGCACGGCTGAGGGTGACCCCCCGCCTTTTCGCATCCTGTGCGGCCTTCTGCCTGCGCAATTGAGGCCAAAGAATGATCGTCGCCGGCAGGGAGAGCGACGATGGTCCGGCCCGGCGCGCCCCGCGGCGGCCGCGAGCAGAGGCGGAGGAGCCTCAGATGGCGCGGCCCTCGATCTTGGCGCTGAGGTCCTTGATGAGATCCGGGACGCGCGGAAGGTAGGGGTGGATTTCGAGCGCGCGGCGGAAGGCTTCAAGCGCCCGCTTGTCTTCGCCCAGTTCCTGCATGACGAGGCCGAGGCCGACGAGCGCTCCGAAGTGCCGCGGCTCCCGCGCCAGCACCTGGCGCAGGTCGAGCATCGCGCTGCCGAAATCCTTCTGCATGAAATGCAGCGTCGCGCGCCGGTTCCAGGCCTCCACGTAGTCGGGCTTGATCTCGACCACGGCGTCGAGAAGCCGAAGGGCGAGGTCGATGTCCTTGGCATCGACGGCCGCCTTGACGCGGGTCATCAGCAGGTCGGCCGTGTCGCTGCCGGAGGCGAGCCAGAGCGCCAGAATGCGATTTTCCACGATCTTGGCGCTTGCGGCGTCCGGCGCCGCCTTGAGCGCACCGAACAGGAAGTCGAGGTTCTGTCCCCCGCGGCTCCCGGGACGCGGATGCTTGGGCGCGGCTGCGCCGGCGGCGGCCGCATCGCCCTCGGCCAGCGCGGCCGGCGGCAACGCACACGCCAAAGCGGCGACCGCGCCCGCCGCCGCGAGCGCGATGCACCACAGGCGCGATCCAGATCTCCTCATGGGGGGAATTGTAATCCGCAAAGAGGGCCGCGCCAACCGCGCGCAGGCCTTCAAATGCGGGTCGCCCGGCCGCGGTTCCCCGCCCGCGCTCAGCCCTGCCGCGCCTTGTACCGCCGCTGCGTCTTGTTGATCACGTAAACGCGGCCCTTGCGGCGCACGAGCCGGTTGTCGCGGTGGCGGCCGCGCAGCGATTTCAAGGAATTGCGAACCTTCATGACTTCGGCCTTCAAAAGCGCGGCGAACTGCTCGCAGCTCGCGGTCGCGAAATTCCGGGCGTTCATAGGCAGCGCCGCGCACCCTGTCAACGCCGCGGGGCCTCAAGGCGCCTCGCGCGTGACCAGCTTGAGCCCCACCACCCCGGCCACGATCAGCCCCAGGCACACGAGGCGCAGCGGCTCGCGCGACTCGCCGAACAGGACCATGCCCAGCACCGCCGTGCCGGCGGCGCCGATGCCGACCCACACCGCATAGGCGGTCCCGACCGGCAGCGAGCGGACCGCATATTCGAGCAGGAGCACGCTCAGCACCATCGCCGCCAGCGTGCCGAGCGAGGGCCAGAGCCGGGAGAAGCCGTCGGTGTATTTGAGGCCGATCGCCCAGGCGACCTCGAACAGTCCGGCCACGAACAGGGATAACCAGGCCATCGGCAATCCGGCCCAAAGGAGAGACACGACCGAGGCGGCGGGCATCCGCGCGTCGACCCTCTGCGCCGCCGTCGGGCGGCTTATTAGTATCTTTAGGGGCCGGCGCAAGCGGGACCCGAGGGCGCGCGGGACCGGAGGGGCGGGCGGAGCCGGGGAAGCGGCCATGCCGCCCGCGGGCGGCGGGCCTTCCAAGGGCGCGCCACGCAGCGCCCGAATGCGCGCTGGCTTCGCCGTCGCCCATGGCCGGGCCCCGGCGGGCCCTGGCACGCGGACGGCCCGTCGCGGCCGCCCGCCCCGCGGCGGTTGCGGCGCGCGCCGGCGCTCTCGGGAACGCAGCGCGGCCTGCGATCATTGATCCGGTTCTGCGACGAGGCAGCGAAGACCATGGGGATCATGGGCGCCGCGCACGATTCGACCGTCATTGACCGCGCGAGCGAGCGCCGCGCTATTTTGGGCGGGTCGGACATCACCCGTAAGGCCGCCACGATGGATGCTGCAACGAGTCCGCTCCTCACCGATCTTTATCAGCTCAACATGATCCAGGCCTATCTGGGCCACGGGGAGACGAAGACGGCGGTATTCGAATTCTTCGTGCGCAGGCTGCCGCCGCGGCGCGGGTTTCTCGTGGCGGCGGGGCTCGAGCCCGCGCTCGACTTCCTCGAGAATCTCCGCTTCTCGGCCGACGAGCTAGAGTGGCTGGAACGATGCGGCCGGTTCGGGGCGGATCTCATCGACTATCTCGCGAAGTTTCGCTTCAGCGGCGACGTTCACGCGATGCCCGAGGGCACGGTGTTCTTCGCCAACGAGCCGATTCTGCGCGTGACGGCGCCTTTGCCGGAGGCGCAGCTCGTGGAAACGCGCCTGACCAGCCTGCTGCACTTCCAGTCGCTCATCGCGGCGAAGGCGGCGCGGATGGTGCTCGCGGCCCCGGGCAAGGTGCTCGTCGATTTCGGCCTGCGGCGGGCGCACGGCGCGGACGCGGGGCTCATGGCCGCGCGCGCGAGCTACATCGCGGGCTTCGCCGGCACCGCGACGGTGCTCGCCGAGAAGGTGTTCGGCATCCCGACCTACGGGACCATGGCGCACTCCTTCATCCAGGCCTTCGACAGCGAAACGGAGGCCTTCGAAGTCTTCGCCCGCGCGCGACCCGACAATCTCGTGCTGCTGATCGACACCTACGACACCGAAGCCGCGGCGCGGAAGGTGGTCGCCCTCGCGCCGCGGCTCAAGGCGGCGGGAATAAGAGTGCGCGGCGTGCGCCTCGACAGCGGCGATCTCGTCGCGCTCTCGAAGAGCGTGCGCCGCATTCTCGACCAGGGCGGGCTGTCGGACGTCACGATCTTCGCGAGCGGCGGGATCGACGAGGACGCACTCGCGGCGCTCGCGCGGGAACAGGCGCCCATCGACGGCTTTGGTATCGGCACGAGCCTCGCGACGTCTTCCGACGTGCCGGCGCTCGATTGCGCCTACAAGCTGCAGGAGTATGCTGGATTGGCGCGGCGCAAGCACTCGGCGGGAAAATCCACCTGGCCGGGCCGCAAGCAGGTGTGGCGGCGCTACGGACCGGACGGCCGCATGGCCGGCGACATCCTGTCGCTCGAGGATGACGCTCAGCCCGGCGAGCCGCTGCTTCAACCCGTGATGCGGGGCGGCCGGCGCATCGGCCCGCGGCCGACGCTGGAGGAGATCCGGGCCCATGCGCGGCGCGAGCTCGCCCGCTTGCCCGAGCCTTTGCGCCGGCTCGAACCCGCGGCGTCCTATCCGGTGCAGGTGGCCGACGCCCTGGTTTGCCTCTCCGCCGAGGTCGACCGCCGCCTGGCGCGACAGGAGGCGCAAGCATGACCGACCGAATGACGATCGGCGACAGCGACGTCCTGCTCGTGGTGGATGTGCAGAACGACTTCTGTCCGGGCGGCGCGCTTGCCGTGCCGCACGGCGACGAGGTGGTGGCGGTCGTCAATCGTCTCGCCGAGCGGTTCGAGAACGTGGTCCTGACGCAGGACTGGCATCCGCGCGGCCACCTCTCGTTCGCCTCGACGCATCCGGGCAAACAGCCCTTCGACACGATCGCGGTCGCTTACGGCCCGCAAGTGCTGTGGCCCGACCATTGCGTTCAGGGAACGCCGGGCGCCGACTTCCACAAGGCCCTCGCGATCCCGCACGCCGCGCTGGTGCTGCGCAAGGGCGTCCACCGCACGATCGATTCCTACTCGGCCTTCTACGAGAACGATCACAAGACGCCGACCGGCCTCGTCGGCTATCTGCGGGAGCGCGGGCTCAACCGCGTGTTTCTCGCCGGGCTCGCCTTCGATTTCTGCGTCCGCTACTCGGCGGAGGATGCGCGCCGCGAGGGCTTCACCGCCTTCGTCGTCGAGGATGCCTGCCGCGGCATCGACGTCGACGGCTCGGTGGCCGCGACACGGCGCAGCCTCGCGGCGCTCGAGGTTCCCTGCATTTCCTCTCAGGCGCTCGCCTGACGGACGATGGCGCAAGGCGCAACGATGAACGCCTATCCCGCCGACATCTCGCGTCACATCTGGCGCAGCAAATACCGCTGGGCCGGCCGCGAGGGAGAGGAGCGCTCGATCGCGGAGAGCTGGCGGCGCATCGCGCGCGCGCTCGCTGCGGTGGAGCCGCGCGACGCGACGCTGTGGGAAGAGCGCTTCTTCGGCATCCTGCAGGACTTCCGCTTCCTGCCGGGCGGCCGCATCCAGGCCGGCGCCGGCACCGGGCGCCACGTCACGCTGTTCAACTGCTTCGTCATGGGGACGATCGAGGACTCGATCCCCGGCATCTTCCGCGCCCTGGAGGAAAGCGCCGTCACCATGCAGCAGGGCGGCGGGATCGGTTGTGATTTCTCGACGCTGCGCCCGCGCGGCACGCAGGCCAAGGGCGCGGGCTCGATCGCCTCGGGGCCGGTCTCCTTCATGCAGGTCTGGGACGCGATGTGCGGCACCATCCTGTCCACCGGCGCGCGGCGCGGCGCCATGATGGCGACGCTGCGCTGCGACCATCCGGACATCGAGGAGTTCATCGCCGCCAAGCAGCAGCCCGGGCGGCTGCGCCGCTTCAATCTTTCGGTGCTGGTCACCGACGCCTTCATGGATGCGGTGCGCGCGAACGCCGACTGGGCGCTCGTCTTTCCCGCCTCGGCGCTCGCCGGCGGCGGCGAGACCGTCATGCGCAAATGGAGCGGAACGGCGGGCGCGGTACCCTGCCGCGTGGTGCGGCGCCTGCGCGCGGCCGAGCTCTGGGAGCGCATTCTGCGCGCGACTTACGAGTACGCCGAGCCGGGCGTGCTGTTCATCGACCGCATCAACCGGCTCAACAATCTCTGGTACCGCGAACGGATCAGCGCGACGAACCCCTGCGGCGAGATTCCTCTGCCGCCCTACGGCGCATGCGACCTCGGCTCGATCAATCTCACCCGGTTCGTTCGCGCGCCGTTCACGCGCGCGGCAGAGTTCGACCGCGAGGCCCTCGTCGAGACGACGCAGATCGCCGTGCGCTTCATGGACAACGTCATCGACGCATCGCGGTTTCCGCTGCCCCAGCAGGCCGAGAACGCGCGCGGCTCGCGGCGGATCGGGCTCGGCGTGACCGGGCTTGCCGACACGCTGGTCATGCTCGGGCTTCGGTACGGCAGCGATGCCTCGCTCGCCTTCGCGGCCGAAATCATGCGGCTCGTCTGCCATACGGCCTACCGCGCCTCGATCGCCCTGGCGAAGGAAAAGGGCCGCTTTCCCTATTTCGAGCGGGACAAGTACCTTGAGGGCCCTTTCGTGCGCGCGCTGCCGGAGGACATTCGAGCCGGCATCGCCGAGCACGGCATCCGCAACAGCCACCTGATTGCGATCGCGCCGACGGGCACGATCAGCCTGCTCGCCGGCAACGTCTCGAGCGGGCTCGAGCCCATCTTCGCCGCCTCGTATCGGCGCAAGGTGCTCGCCGAGGACGGCACGCCGGAAGAGTTCACGCTCACCGACTACGCGCTCGCGCTCTGGCGGCGCTTGACCGGCTCCGAGACGGGAACGCCGGAGGGGTTCGTGACCGCGGCCGAGCTTCCCGTGCGCGCGCATCTCGACATGCAGGCGGCGCTGCAGCCGTTCGTCGACAACTCGATATCGAAGACCATCAACGTGCCGCAGGATTGCCCCTTCTCGGAGTTCCGCGGCATCTACGAGCTCGCCTACGACAAGGGATTGAAGGGCTGTACGACGTTCCGTCCCAATCCGGTGACGGGAATGGTCCTGAGCGAGGAGGCGGACGGCGCCAAGGCGCCGCATTGCTGCGTGCTCGAGCGGGAGCCGGACTGACGGCGGTCCATCGGCCCCCACGGCAAGGGCCATGAAGATCTTTCTTGCCGGCGACGTGATGACGGGGCGCGGCATCGACCAGGCGCTGCCGCATCCCTGCGCGCCGCCGCTTCATGAGCCGTTCATGGAATCGGCGCTCGGCTATGTGCGACTCGCGGAGCGGGCGCACGGCCCGATCGCCCGGCCGCTCGATTTCGCGTCCCTGTGGGGCGAGGCCTTGGAGGAGTTGGACCGCGTGCGCCCGCACGCGCGCGTCGTCAATCTCGAGACCAGCATCACGCGGAGCGAGGCCTACGCCCCCAAGGGCATCAACTACCGCATGAGCCCGGAGAATGCGGCCTGCCTCGGGGCCGCCGGCATCGACTGCTGCGTTCTTGCCAACAACCACATGCTCGACTGGGGCCGCGGCGGGCTGCTCGACACGCTGTCGACCCTCCGTCGGCTGCACATCGAGACGGCGGGCGCCGGCCGTGATCTCGCCGCGGCGCGCGCGCCGGCCATTCTGGACATTCCCGGGGAAGGGCGGCTGCTCGTCTATTCGTTCGCGTGCGCGACGAGCGGCGTGCCCCGGCACTGGGCGGCGACGCCGGACGCGCCAGGCGTGAACATGCTGTCCGATCTCTCGGAGGCGACCGTCGCGGACATCGCGAGCCGCATCGCCGAGGCAAGGCGGCCGCGGGACATCGTCGTCGCGTCCATCCACTGGGGGCCGAACTGGGGCCACCGGATCGCGGAGCGCGAGCGGGCGTTCGCGCATGGGCTGATCGCGCGGGCCGGCGTGTCCATCGTGCACGGGCATTCCGCGCACCACGCCAAGGCCATCGAAGTGTACAGGGATCGCTTCATCCTCTACGGGTGCGGCGATCTCTTGAACGACTACGAGGGCATCGGCGGTTACGAAAAATTCCGTGACGACCTTGTCCTGATGTACTTTGCCGACGTCGATGCGGCCGGCGCGCTGCTCGCGCTCGACATGGCGCCACTTCAGATCCGGCGGTTTCGGCTCGTGCGCGCGGCGCGCGAGGATGCGGCCTGGCTGCAACGGAGGCTCGATCGCGAGAGCCGGCCGTTCGGCACGCGCATCGCGCTCGGCCGCAACGGGCGCCTGGCGGCGCAGGGATCCGGCGCGAGCGGCGACGGGATTTCCTAGGCGGCGCCTGCGAAGCTCCGTGGATGCGGGCGGCGCGCGGCGTCGAGCCGAAAGGCGGCGAGGGAAGGCACAATGCACGGCGCGGACGACCGAGAGGCGCGGGCCATTCCCAAGAGGCGCGAACGCCATCATTCCTACGACGAGGGGCTGAACGAGCCGGGCAGACTCATCGAGGACGAGCCTGTCGAGGTGGAGGAGGAAGGCCCCGCCGAGGAGAACGAGCCGGTCGAGCGCAACGAGCTGGACGAGAAGGCCGAGCCGCCGGCCTTCGAAGAAGGCTAGCGTGGGGAGCGGGAGAGCGGATCGCGCCTCCGGCGCCGTCAGGCGTTGAGCTGTTTGAGCGCCGAACGGTTGCGCAGCACGATCCGCCGGGAGCTCGGCAGCTCGATCGCCGCCGTCTCCGCGAGCTGCGTCAGCGTCCGCGACACGGTCTCGATGGTCAGTCCCAGATAATCGGCGATGTCCTGGCGCGACATCGACAGCTCGACGGTGCTCTGATCGTCGCTGCGCTCCGCCATTTCGAGCAGGAAGGCGGCGACGCGCTCCTGCGCGCTCTTGATGAGGAGCAGCATGTGGCTTTGCATGCGCTCCAGCTCGCGCGCGGTGAGGAGCCAGAGCTGACGCGCGACCTCGCTGTCGCGCGCGGCCTGGGCGACGAGCGTGCTGCGCTTGATGACGAGCACGGTCGAGTCGGTCACCGCCTCCGCGGCGAAGCTGTGCTCGTCGCCGATCTCCAGACCGAAGACGTCGCCCGGCTGATGAAATGCGCCGATCTGCCGGCGGCCGTCGCTCAGGATCTTGTAGGTGCGGACCATGCCGCTCACGACCTTGTAGACGTACTCGGCAGGCTCGCCTTCCCCGTAGATCTCCTCGTTGCGGGCGAAGGCCATCTGCGCCCCCACGAGTTCAAGGGGCCCGGCGAGAGGCTGCGGCTTGGGCGGCAGGTCCTTTGCAGCGCGGCGCGCCGAAGACCGCGCCGAGGCGCTCTCCGCAAGAGACGTTTGGGGCAGCATGGCCAGGTCCTCCGAAATCATCAGACCATGGGTTACGAGCCGCGGCCGGGCCGGGAAATTCAGATGATGCCCCTAAGGGAAATCCCGGAGCGTCGGCGCGGCCCGCGCCGCCCGCACAGAGAGACAGGTAGCGGCGGTGAACGGTCGGACGCGACTCAGCCGCCGACGAAGCTCGCGAGCTTGCGCGCATGGTGGGACTCGCGCAGCTTCTCGAGCGCCTTCGCTTCGATCTGGCGAATGCGCTCGCGGGTCACGCCGAACGTCCTGCCGACCTCTTCGAGCGTATGGTCGGTCGTGCCGCCGATGCCGAAGCGCATGCGCAGGATGCGCTGCTCGCGCGGCGTGAGCTCCGAGAGCACTTCGGCGATGGCCCGGCGCAGCGCGCTCGCCTCCGCCGCCGCCTGAGGGTCGACGGCGTTCGTCGCCTCGATCAGGTCGCCCAGGGTCGCGGGGGCGGGCGCGGGGGCGCGCGGGGCGGCCCCGGGGGGGGGGGGGGGCGCGGGAGCAGC